>JAOMCN010000012.1 GCA_028345065.1 Rhodospirillales bacterium | reverse complement strand
ATGGTAGATTATGTGAGGGAACAGTTTCCAAACGCCACGTACGTCGAGTTTTCTGACGCAATTGACCGCATTAAGGTCATTAAAAGTGAAGAGGAAATCGAATTTATAAGAGAAACAGCTGCTCAACAGGATGCCTCCATGCAAGCAGTGATAAATGAAATAGAACCGGGGATGAAAGATTCAGATGTGGCCGCGGTGGCACAGTATGAAGGGCACAAGTTGGGTAGTGAGCAGGGAATTTATCTTTGTCAATCCTACACATATGGCGAACCCGCTGCTATTGGACCCCGCCATAATCAGAATAGAGAGATTAGGGAAGGTGACATATTCAATATGTTGGTGGAAAATAACGGGGCTGGAGGTTTTTTCACCGAGGTTGGGAGAACGATTGTTGTTGGTGAAGCACCGAAGGGTGCGGTACGGGAATTGGAATTGGAATTGGAATTCACGTTGGAAGCGCAGCGATTAACCCTAGATTTACTTAAGCCAGGCGCAGCTTGTCCGGAGGTCTGGGATACGTTCAATCAATTCATGCGCGACAATGGCCGTGAGGAGGAAACTCGCCTTTATTGTCATGGCCAAGGCTATGATCTTGTGGAACGCCCACTCGTCCGCCACGACGAGCCTATGACCATCGAAAAGGGTATGAATATGGTATGTCATCCTGGCCATATGACGAGTAATATTTTTTCTTGGATTTGCGACAACTACATTATTGGTGGAAACGGCCCAGGCGAAAGTATTCACAAGCTGCCTCAGAAAATTTACCAAGCTGGTTAGTGCACCTTAATTAGAGACATACGCTTAACCAAAACTTGGACGTTGTGAAGGCTAGAAAGCGATAGTTGGCATCAATTACTATCCGCTGTTCATCGTTATCAAATATTTCAAAAATTGACCTGACCGGGATACGCTCATAGCATGATCTATTATAGTTAATTAGATGAGATTTTTCTAATGGATGATAGCAAGTCACTTTCTGAGCGGGCCGACGAGCTAGAAGAATACCAGATGCAGAGGCTTGAGGATCTGATTGTAACTCGCTCAGTGCTCTATCAATTAGGTGATGGTGAACAGCCTCAATTTAAGAGACGTCCCCCGCAGCCAGGACAACGTTTACTAATGGGCGAAGATACGCGTTTACCCAAAATGCCTGAAAAACCGACCCTTACGGATTTTGTTAAACTACGTTTTTCTATTGGTGGTCAACAGCATCTTCTGCAAAGTGCGCGACTTGCACGAAATCAGGGATTACCAGAAAAAATTGTTTTTGCTTGTCTAGTACATGATATTGCAGTTAACGGCTTTATTCGATCGGATCACGGTTACTGGGGAGCACAGTTGTTGGAACCCTATGTCGATGAGGAGGTCAGTTGGGCTATTCGAGCGCACCAAGCATTGAGATTTTTCCCCGATGAGGCCGTAGGATATGAATATCCGAAACTTTATATTCGAATGTTTGGTGAAGATTACCAACCTGAACCGTATATCGTTGCTGAGTATGAAAGGGCAAAAAAGCATAAATGGTATATGACTTCACGTATGATTTGCGTTAACGACCTTTATTCTTTTGATCCGGATGTGGTCGTTGCCTGGGAAGACTTTGAGGATGTAATAGGTCGAAATTTTAGGCAGCCTTCGGAGGGGCTTGGAAATGATAATACTTCATCGTCTCATATGTGGCGTACCCTGAGACGTCCCTGTAATGCATTATAGTTTTTCAGCGGGTGGTGTAAATTTCAGATGTTAACAGCATATGGAGGCGGCAATATGATGGCCGCACTACCGATAAAACGTACCCAATTTAATTTTGGGTTTAATTCAATATATTGTCACTAAAAACAACAATAGAGTAAACCTAATCTAAGCACAAAATGTTGGGTCGTTCCCAGGTTAATTGACTAAAACTATTCACAGATATTAATTTAATTGGTGACGGATCAAATGATCAGTCTTGCCTTCAACCATTTGTATTGGCACGCTTGCTGGTAGTTGCGAATGACCTCACTTGGGAGACAATATGGAAACGGAATCCATCTTTGATTATATCATTGTAGGAGCAGGAAGTGCAGGTTGTGTCCTTGCTGATCGTTTGACGGCATCAGGCCGACACCAGGTATTACTCCTTGAAGCAGGTGGTGAAGATAAACATTTCTGGGTTCATATTCCGCTTGGCTACGGCAAGCATTTTACCAACCCAAAGATTAACTGGCTTTATTGGTCGGAGCCTGGGAAAGACTGGTTGAAACGAAAGATCCGGCAGCCCCGTGGTAAAATTATAGGTGGCACTAGTTCAATTAATGGTCTGGTTTATATGCGGGGCCAAAAGGAAGATTACGACCATTGGCGTCAATTGGGTAACACAGGTTGGAGCTATGACGATGTGTTGCCTTACTTCAAGAAATCTCAGGATCAACAAAGGGGTGAGAGTGACTATCACGGTGTCGGGGGTCCACTTGCTGTTTCTGATCCCATGGATCCACATCCTATGGCCGATGCTTTTATACAGGCGGCACAGGACGCCGGCTACAAACGCAATGATGATTTTAATGGAGCCGACCAGGAAGGTTACGGTTATATCCAGTGGACTACACGGAATGGAAGACGCTGCAGCACATCTGTCGGATTTTTAAAACCGGCTCGTAGCAGACCCAACCTAACAGTTGCCCCCAGGGCGATGGCTAACAAAATTCTTTTTGATGGAACCAGGGCTATAGGAGTGGAGTATCATCAGAACGGAGGCGTAAAAAAGGCAACGGCAAAAGGAGAGGTTGTCGTATGTACCGGCACCTATAATTCACCTCAACTACTACAGTTGTCTGGAATTGGCCCTGCAGAACACCTGCGGGGTTATGGGATCGATGTAGTGGTCGATAGATCTCGTGTGGGCGATAACCTGCAAGACCATGTTAATTGCCCTTTGATGTATCGGTTAAATGAGCCCTTTACCGCTAACGATATTTTAAACCGCTGGAGTGTCCGAATTTCCCAGGGTTTGCAGTATATTTTTCGACGTCGAGGCCTGCTTGGTATGGGTGCGGCTTATGCCGGCGGTTACATGAAGGTTGATGCTAACACTTCAACACCGGACATCCAGAATTTACTTATGCTATTTAGTGCGGAAGATGTTGGGGGACCAGTTGATCCTTTCTCGGGATGTGGAGTATATATTGTGTTATTGAGACCTGAGAGCCGAGGGACAGTGATGATTTCGTCTGCAGAACCTACTGACCCGCCGAAAATTGTGCCAAACTACATGACCGTATCAAAGGACAGAGAAACTCTAATTAAGGCGCTCAGAAAAGCGCGTGAGATCATGAGCCAATCCGCCGTGCAACAGTATATTGTTGAGGAAGTTCGACCTGGTCCAGAATGTGTTAGTGACGAGGGTATCTTGGAGTATCTCGAAAATAATGGGCGCACTAGTTACCACCCGGTTGGCACTTGCCGTATGGGGACTGATGACGAAGCAGTGGTTGATCCGCGATTGCGTGTAAATGGGGTTCAAGGGCTGCGGGTAGTGGATGCATCTATAATGCCTACTCTCGTTTCAGGAAATACAAATGCTCCTACTATTATGATAGCGGAAAAAGCGTCTGATATGATTTTAGAGGACGCAATTAGGTAATTTGTACTGAAAGCTTGAGCTAGCTGCCGTTTGCGGTGACCTTTTAGATCAACGCTAATGTTGCCGTCGTTTTTAAAATGTATCCATCTAAATCATACAGCCCCGATCGAAAATATATATTCCAAATGATCCCCTTCTTTTATGGATGGGTTGTTGTCGCTGTTGCCTTTATTACCCTCGGCATTGGTGTCAACGCTAGAACATTTTTCTCCCTCTTATTTGCGCCGATCCTCGAAGAGTTCCAGTGGGAAAGGGCAACGATTGCCGCTACATTTTCTGTTGGTTTCGTTGCTGCCACAGTATTGGCTCCCCTTGTGGGGTCTATGATGGATAAGTTTGGGCCACGGTTCGTTATACCATTGGGAGCCACGATTACCGCTGCGGGTTTCATTTTAGCTACCTACGCTAAGTTACCATGGCATTTCTATATGACCCTCGGTCTCATGGTTGTCGGGGGTTCACTCTTTATCAACTATATGGGGCATACCGCGTTCCTACCAAACTGGTTCAGTCGCCGAAGGGGGCTGGCCATGGGAATTGCTTTTTCGGGCGTTGGATGTGGTTCAATTACTTTGTTACCCTGGGCGCAGCACGCAATCGAAACAGAAGGTTGGCGACAAACAAGTGTGACGATTGCTATTATTTTACTCGTCGTGTTGGTCCCCTTAAACGCGATTTTCCAGCGCCGACGGCCGATGGATTTGGGCCTTGAGCCGGATGGTGTGACATCGGTTTCTAAAGAAATTGATTCTGTTGATTTACCAACAGAGATTGCAGATCCCACAGTTGTCGATAAGGAATGGGTAGCAACTGAATGGACCGTAAAAAAGGCTATCAAAACTAGCCGTTATTGGTGGTTGATGGCGTCATATAGTACAGCTTTATATATCTGGTACGCTGTTCAAGTGCATCAAACGAGGTATTTGATTGATGTGGGAATATCACCTGAAACGGCTGCACTAGGTTTGGGTTTGGTCGGGCTCTCTGGTGTCATAGGCCAGATTGGCGTTGGCTATTTTTCGGATCGGGTTGGCCGGGAGTGGGGTTGGACCGTTAGTCTTCTGGGATTCCTCATGACTTATGTATTGTTGATGCTAATTTCGATTTGGCCAAGTGAATGGTTAATGTATTTGATGGCCTGTCTACAGGGTCTCCTCGGTTATGGAATGGCCTCGGTATTTGCATCCGTTCCTGCGGAGTTATTTGCTGGAAGGCGTTACGGGACAATTTTTGGAATTCTCGGTGCATTTGCTGGGATGGGTGCTGCGTTCGGCCCGTGGATCACAGGTTGGTTATATGATCAAACTGGAAATTATAACGTTTCATTTAGTGTAGCGGTCGTTATGTGTTTGGTCTCAATTTTTACAATGTGGTTGGCAGGACCCCGAAAGGTACGCTTGGTGGCTGGTCAAGTTCGCAGAGACTAAAGTTTACATCGAGTTTTTAAATGGTCCGGAATTTATGCTTGTTGCTTATGTGCTGAATATAATTTAATGGCGTAGGAGACCTTGGTCTCGCCCGAAAGGCAAATTCAACGTACTGCGAATTTCAGCTGTGAGATAACACGGCGAGTCGAAATTCTAATTTTCTCCTACTACGGCGTTTTTTAAAATACCAATGCCAGTGATTTCGACTTCAAGCTCATCTCCCGGTTTCATCCAGACGGGAGGATCACGTCTAGAACCGACACCTCCGGGCGTCCCCGTTGCGATCATGTCACCGGGTTGGAAATAAAAGATTTGGGAGTAGTATGAAATTAAATCGGAAATATCAAAACAAAGCTTTCCTAAATCAGAGGCTTGCATAACTTTGCCATTTAGCCGGGTGGTAAGCTTCATATCTCTAAAATCTCCCGGCACCTCGTCCATAGTAACTAACCATGGTCCTGAAGAAGAGGAGTGGTAAAAATTTTTCCCTTGGTCTACGGATCTTTTTTGAAAGTCTCTTATTGAGCCATCCATTAATATTGTGTAGCCGGCTATATAGTCTTTCCAATTCTCTTTAGCGATATAACGTCCGGGTTTACCTATCACGACAGCAAATTCGCCCTCAAAATCAAATTGATCAGAAACTTTTGGACGTACGAGTTCTTGTCCATGTCCTATCATGGATTGCTGGGATTTCATGAACAATGTGGGAAATTCTGGTTTATCGCGACCGGTCTCTTCAATATGATCAAGATAGTTAATTCCGGCACAATAAATATTTACTGGCGCAGGCATCAAGGGCAGAAAATAAACATCTTCTTCCCTAAAATCAGGCGATTGATTTTGACTTGCCTCCGCAGCTTCACCCAGAGCAAATGCTTTTATCAGCGTTGGTAAGTCAGGATAAAATTTTCCAAGCCGCCGCCCGAGATCAACAATTCCGTCGTCCAGCTTTACCCCGTAGCTAGCCTTACCATTGTAAATATAACTGCCGATTTTCATGTTAGAGTATATTGATCAATTAATTTGATTGGTTCAACATGATACTAGTAAACCTCGCGCAGGCTACATTGCGCCGAGAGGTTTTTCCCCTGCATGGTTTTGGAATTTCCAAGTTCTATTTCTATCAACTATTAGTAGGCTTTGATCAGGACGCCCACTTCTTCTGCAGTTTTAGCACCTCCTAGAATGTAGCGATCAGGACGTATCAAGACGGCGTTGATATCCTTGTTATTGAACCACTCTTGAATGCCTGTTGCCGGGTCATTGATGGCTATTATACCTAATTTCTCCATTTTCATTATTATTTGCCGTGGCAATTGTTGCAAGAATGCATGTCGCATAAGAATAGCAGAACGCCTTCCCACCAAATCATCAAGAAGTTCTCCGGATTGTAGTCTGGGTTGAGGAAAAAGTTGACCTGTCCATTCGGTGCGGCATGCGGATAGGCCTACACCCAAACTTGGGCGCAGCTGTGTCAACTTTTGAGGTTCGTCAGAGGCTGTCGATACAGTCCCTGAAACAAGAGAAGATGCCGTTGTATTTATTAGGTGCCCCATTTTAACAGTCAGGTCGATGAAGGCTTTGACATGAGGTTTTCTCTCTATTTCATATGTATCTAGAAGGTCCTCTGACGCATAACCCTTGAAGACGCGGTTTAATTTCCAACCAAGATTAAATACATCCCTAATTCCGGCGCACATCCCCTGTCCCATAAATGGCGGTGTTTGATGGGCTGCATCACCTGCGATAAGCAGGCGGCCTCTCAGCCATTGTTCGGCTATAGAGGAATGGAAGGTATAGACGATGGCGCGTTCAAGAGTTGCATCATCAGGACCAATCCATTGGTTCAGCATACCCCAAACATTTTCGGGACGGGATATGTCAATAGGGTCATCTTCCGGCTTTAAACGAAATTCCCAGCGCCGGCGGTTCCCTGCAAGGAATACGTATGTTGCGGATCTGTTGGGGTTGCAGTGATGCACGCTCTGAGGACCCAAATCTGGCATTTTATTTTTGAGAATGACATCTACAACCAGCCACGGTTCATGAAAACCTAGGTCTTCAAATCCTCGTCCAATTCTATTTCTAGTAAAGGAGTTAGCACCGTCACATCCAATGACGAACCCCGCTCGGATTTTATCTAATTTTCCCGTATTTTTATCTTTATACTCAACGTTGACACCATCTTCATACTCGATAAGGCCACAAACCTCACGATGCAATAACGTCTTCACCGAGGGAAAGCGTGAGAGCCCCCTTCGGAGAATTTCCTCAAGTTCTGGCTGGTGAAATCGATAGTTTAAGAACCAACCATTAGGACCGATCTCTTGAGGTCTCGCCCAATTAACCAAAACTTTCCCGTTTTTGTCCACAAAATGCGCTCCAGCTCCTACTTCTACAATTGAGTTAATTTCATCTGCCAACTCAATAGATTGGAAGATCCGCATTACTTCATCATCAAAGGCAACGGCTCGCGGTAAGTGATAGGTCGCAGGGTCTCGCTCCAATATGATTGTGGAAAGTTCATATTGTCCAAGTATGTTGGCAAGTGTTGCACCTACTGGACCTAACCCAACTATGGCGATGTCAAAGGTTAGCTGATCTGTAGGTGGGGGCATCCTGTCATGTTCTCCGCGAGAGAATCTTAACCTTTTGTTTCGTGGTGTGATAAAAATTTGGATGGTATTTATTCAAAATCACCCAACACTTTTAGAGATCTTAGACTTCCTCAAGCTCTGTATAGTTTAAACCCATTTCTCCATCCAGCTTAGGGAGTCGAGAGTGTTAGACGAGGGCCTATACTCACAGGCCACCCAGTTGCTGTAATTCAGTCGGTCAAGAGCCGCGAGGAAACTATCATAGTCTACCTTCCCGGTACCGGGTTCATGTCTCTCTGGGACGTCAGCAATTTGGATGTTGCCAATATAGGGTAAATACTTCTCGACAGTCGCCTCCATGTTACCTTCCGTAGAATACATGTGATATGCATCGTATTCGAGACCAACATTCGGATGGCCAACTTCTTCAATTATTGCCATGGTTTCGTCTGAGGTCCTTAGTAAAGAGTTAGGACGTACATCCGGGTCTAGAGGCTCGACAATTACCTTAGTCCCGATATCCCCGAAAGCGTCCGCAGCAAATTTAAGATTTTCTTTAAAGACTGTGAGGGCATCCGCTTTGGAGATGCCATCTGGTGGCGAGTGCGCAGGGATTACCAAAGCCGAAGGTTTCAAGGTTTTGCAATAGGGAAGGGCTGCCGCTACATTTTGCCGCCAAGCCTTCTCTTTCCCAGGTGCCGCTGCAACGAGAGGTCCATGCTTTACACCCTCACCTACGGCCACATTGATGACCGACCATTCTACACCTACGTTATCCGACTCCCGATCCAAGTCATCAAGTGACATATCATAGATAAACAGATACTCGACGGCTCCAAAGCCAGCATTTTTAGCCAGTTGCATCCGTTTGATTGGATTTTCTTCTTCACCAAACATCATGGAAATGTTCGCGGAGAATTTAAGCATAATTAGCCTCCTACAATTCGAAGTTGGTCACCTGAGCATTGCCAAAGGTCCGTTATTGGGTCAAGTCATATGACTACTTGATGCGTTGTAATTTGCCAATTTTATTTCTTTCACTACGACAAGAAGTACTCAAACATTGACCTAAGTTAAGTTTATTGGAGAAAGAGTTTTACTCCAGAAACTTAATACGATTAATTTCTATTTGCTTATCAATTAACCTTATCGGACACCATGTTTTTTCCAATATTTTGGCTATGAGTATTGCCCCGGTCACATAAATCATCGCCTTTCGCACCATTTGCGGTCAAAAGTTTTCGTTATCAATGGCCAGCGGACCTCTTGAATTCCTGGGGATTCGAAATGGAGACCCTGATTCTCGGTTGGTATATTCTTTCTGAAACCAATTCCGTTATTTTGCTGACAATATTTGGGGCACTGCGTTTCATTGGCACATTGCTATCTCCTTGGTTCGGCTTAGCAGGCGACCGCTGGGGGCGACGGAAATTAATGTATTTGATGCGTGGATTTATGATGATTCTGTCGGTCATTATTATGATTCTGGGATTGTTGGATACACTTAACCCCTACTATGTTTTTGTCATCTCCTTTTTTGCTGGCTTGGTTCAACCATCTGACATCGTCATGCGAAACGCCATAATTGGTGATTCCATCCCAGCTAACATGATTATGAACGCCTCAAGTGTGGCAAAGATGGCTCAAGATACGGCTCGTCTATTTGGCGCCCTCTTAGGCGCCGGAATGTTATCAGTCCTTGGGCTAGGTTTTGCCTATATCTCAGTGGTTGCTGTGTATTTTGTAAGCGTAATTCTTACTATGGGCGTTTCCAGGGTTCATCCTCGAATTGACGGTACAGATAATTTGGTGAAAGGACCTGAAAGAATATCTCAGCTGAGGGAATTTAAAGAAGGGCTAATCTATATTTGGAATTCATCAAGTGTAATGGCTATCCTGTGTCTCGCGTTTCTTGCTAACCTTACCGCTTTTCCTGTGTCCCATGGTTTGATGCCATTTGTTGCTAAGGACATATTGCTCATTGACGCAAATGGTCTGGGGCATCTTTTGGCTGCATTTGCTATTGGTTCGTTATTAGGCTCTCTAATTTTAGCGTGGACCAGCAGCCAGAAGTATTCCAATAAGTTGATGCTCATTAATCTAGTAGCGTGGTACGTGATGTTGGTCATATTTGCCCAAGTTGAAAGTCAGCAGATGGCTCTCCTGATACTGGTTTTCATTGGTATTACTCACAGTTTAACCATTGTATCTATGGCTGCCGCTTTGTTGGGTGTTACAGATCAGATGGTGAGAGGACGGGTCATAGGTATAAGAATGCTGGCGGTTTATGGCATTCCACTAGGACTTTTAGCTTCGGGTTTTTTGATCGAGGCGCTGGGTTTTGCAGTGTTTGTTGGAATTTATGCGACGATAGGCATAGGCTTTACCATCATAATAGGCCTCAAATGGCGCTCGGTTATTTGGAGGTAAATTGCAGTTTGGTATGCCTTGATAGCCATCACTTAAAGCCCCTCTAACTTTCAGATGTTGAGAGAATGTTACTACTGATAGAACGTGGATCTCGTAAACTCCACATATTAGCCTCCACTTGATGAAAAAAGTTATCGCAGAACATATTAAAGAGTGCAGGTTCTTCTAAATTACTAGCATGTCCTGTCTTGGGTAAAGTTACTAAAGCAGAACTGCTAATCGTCCGCTTTAAATATATTCCCACGTCCAAACATGGTTCATCCTCGTCTCCATTAAGGATTAATGTAGGAACAGTGAGATTTCGCAACTCATCCACTAGTTGATACAGTGAAGGGCGCTTCGCTTGGACACCCCGCATGGTGTTGGCTGAACCTAAAGTAGAGTGCTCTCGGAGTTGTGTCTCAAATTCCGACCATCCTCTCGGGTCTTTGTTTTTATATTGAACCCGAGTTGGGGCCAAACCGTAACTTTTTCCAAACTCTTCCATGGTCTGGGCTTCAATGTTGTCTGCTGCAGCCTCAGCTTCCTGTCTGAATTTATGTTTTGTGCTTTCATCCGCTCCATAACCGCAACCAGCAACAACCAAGGACTGTGATCGCTCTGGGTTGTTTAATCCAAAGTGGAGTGTTGCAAAACCACCCATCGAAAGCCCGACGATATGAGCCGCTTCGATTTCAAGGTGGTCTAGGATCGCTAAAATATCAGTTTGCGCTAAGTCTTGGCTATAGGAACTTGCGTCTGCTGGTACGTCTGATGGCGGGTATCCGCGCGCACTATAGGCAATACAACGGTAAAATCTACTGAAAAAACGGACCTGTGGCTCCCAACTACGATGATCTCCCGCATACTCGTGAACAAAAATTATCGGTGTTCCTTTGCCGGTCTCCTCAAAATACAGCTTTACGCCATCTTGTGTCGTTGCGAAACTCATTCACCGATCCTTCCCTTATTAAAGCTATACATTACCGAACTTTTCTTTGAACATTAAATAGACAGCGTGTAATCAGTAAAATTATTATAGTCGTTTCATAATTGGAAATGGTTTAATTCTTCCGTAGTTTACGATCCTTCAGTTTAGTATTTTGGCCCAGTGGCGCATTGTCTATTGCATCTTCGAGGGAGAAAACTTCGACCCACTCCTCCGGTGGTCTCGCTTTAGCGTCGGGTGCGATTTGGTCCAGCCCCCAAAAGATTTCCAGCCAATGGCCATCCGGATCTAAAAATTCAACCGCGACTTGGGCACCGGCACGGCGACGACCTTCAAATTGGATTTGGACGTTGTTCTTTATTAGGTGTTCTCGCGCTTTCAAAACTTCGTCGATTGTACTCACTTCAAATGCCATATGATGTAGTTCTAAATTACTTGAGTTGCTTGGGGCACCGCCAACCAGCGCGACACCGTGATGGTCTCTATTGCAGCGCATAAAGACCATGCGGCCAGGCATCATATTTTCCGGGTAAGCATCTGAGACACGAAATCCAAGAATTTGAGTGTAAAAGTTTACTGATCGTTCTAGATCCTTAACTTTAAGAACGACGTGGCCGATCTTGGTGATGCAGAAGGGTATGTCATCTGGAGTTTTGGTGCTTTTGAGAGATTGTAATTCCGGGGAATTGATCCCCTCGATATCGATAACCCCGCGAGCCATAAACTCCTCCTCTGGATTTTAAATATTAAGCAATTGTGCCCCATAGAGATCATTCAGCCCAGAGGAATATTAATGTTACAAAATTCTCTAGATGCTAAGCGAAATTTTGGTCTCCTTGCATTTTGGACATTGATGTTTGCCGGATTGGCTGTGATGTTAGAATCAGAAATCCGATTTAGGAGCAGACCTCCGTTGCTTGAATTAATCCAAACTGTCTTGACCATAGATCTCCTAGCAGCCATTGGGATAGGATTTACTGGTGGTTTAATGCATGGTTTCACAGGCTGGGGTGGTGCCATGGTTATGATGCCTCTGATGAGCCTGTTGTATGGACCAGTGCAGTCACTTGGAATTATTCTTATCGGCGGTATGTTGGTTTCAGCCAAACTGTTTCCTTGGGCGGCAAAGCGAACTGACTGGCAAGAAATGAAACCGCTTTTGGGCGCCATCGTGCTATCAATTCCTGCCGGTACATATCTTCTTTTTCAACTGGAACTGAGCTTGGTGATTAGGATAATTGGCGTCATCATTATCATGTCTGCTCTCCTTCAACTTTCCGGTTGGAGTTATAAAGGGCCGCGGGGTGTGGTCCCTGCGGCGAGTGCTGGCGTTGCCTGCGGGTTTATTAATGGGTTTTCTGGGTGTGGGGGTGCGCCATTAGTTCTTTACATTTTGTCCAAGCCTGTTCCTGCCGAAATTCAAAGGGCTAATCTAATCATAGCAGTAACTGTTATATCTTTCTGTGTTTTTACATTCCTCGTTATTGGAGGTGGCATGGACGGTCGATCTTTGGCACGTGGTGTGATAATCGCGCCTATACAATTGCTAGGTGCGTGGATAGGCGCTGGACTATTTCAGCGACTTCCCGGTGAGGTTTTTAAGAGGTTTTCTCTGATCATGCTGATCGTTCTTGGTCTATCCGTTACTATTTTTTAGACTTTCTTTCCGTAAAATGAAAATCACAAACTCTTCAGGCGCAAGCCGATTAACCAATTGAACACGGCCATTCATGTTTTTTGTGCAGAAGGCCAAAAAATGGTCAGGGTCGGCATAATAAAGTGTTTTTTGACGCTTAGGTGAATGCACGCTGAGCATATTGAAACCTAGCGCTAAACGAGTTTTAGACCAAAGCTGAAGTAGGTTATTTTCTATATAGGTTCGCCATTGATCCTCATCGGCGTCCATATTGAGGTTGTATGTACCGGAAACAAAGGAGAAGTCCGCTTCCTCCGTCGCTAAGTGGCTTTGGATCCAAGAAGAACGAGGATCATCGAGGTGCTTCTTTGCCTCTAACAGCATCTCTATACTAATATCATACCCAAAGTAGCTACCATTTTTGAACTCCGGAAGATCTTTATATGCTGCGAACATTGCTCCATAACCGCAGCCAAGGTCATTTATACTAAAACTGGTTTCGGATGGAATTAGAGGAAATAACCCGGCAAAAATCTGGAAGCGCCGGAATTGTCTTTCCCGATTACTCCAGGCTACAGCCTTGGGTTTGGAGCCGTGAATTTTGACAGATTGGCTAAAAACGCGGTTTACGGGTTCCAGTAGAGAATTATCGTGGATGGAACTGCCGTCTGTCACCGGGATATCCTAAAAATTTGCCCATTTTGGTTTTTTAGGAACAACCAACGTATCGCCAGAGGTTAGCACGTCGCTCTTCTCTAAGGCCTCTAGTCGTATGACCGCCATGCCCAGATCACCGAAAGTCGATCGAAGTTCTCCAACAGTCTTTCCATTTTGTTTGATTAACGTACCCGGTGAAAGCTTAGCACCTTGAATATTGACCGGCATGAGTCTCTTTTTAATCAATCCCCTAAATTTAGTTCTGGCTGTCAGTTCCTGGCCCATATAACAGCCTTTTTTGAAATCTACACCATTCAATTCTTCGAACCCGCCCTCTAGTAGGATAGATTTTTCCACTTCCATGTCACGGCTACTGTCAGGTAGGCCTAGGGAAATTCGGTGCCGTTGATAGCGGTCATCACTAGCTTCCGAAAAACCCGCAGAGATGACCTTACCTATCGACTCATTGGGCAAAATGCATCGGGCGCCCGCAAGAGCGAGCCTCGGATCAGTATATACAATACCATTTTCAAAAAATTTTGCTGCGCCAGAATTTTCTGGGAGTTCGAGGGATATGAGGGCTCCAGCACCAAATAGTGCCAGAACCCGGTAAGCATCAGTAATAATTATCTCCACATTTGATCGGAGTTTATAAATCTTTAAGCGCCTGTATAAATCCTCAATTCGAGAGGCCTCACAGTCTAGTAATAGGCGAGATCCTATGGTCGTAATGAAAAAATCATGAAGGTATTTTCCCTGGGCTGTCAGGAAGGCACCGTAAATTGCTCGCTTCTCTGAGACCTTTTCAATATCATTGGAGACAAGACCCTGCAAAAATCTTCGGGCATCCTCGCCTGATATTTCTAAAACTGAGCGGTCTAAAAGTCGGGTAAAGAGGCGTTCACTCATGGAGCCAATATAGCGTTAGTAAATACATTCGCAAATCGTTCTAAGGTAGATCACTCTAAATTTGCTTTTTGATATTCCTCTTTTATAACATTTTACCATGCGAATTACCCTAATTGATGACTCAATTCCATTTGATGGATCAACGCCAAGAAAAAGATCGATAGGTGGTGGAGAGAAGGCATTTGTGGGGCTTTCTGAGGCCTTTGCAGCAAAGGGATATGAAGTCACGGCTGTAAACAGATGTGAATCCTATTTCGAGTTGAATGGTGTAAGATGGGTACCATTTGATGCACCACGTCCCCCCGATTGCGAAATTCTTATTGCGTTTCGTCGGCCCACTTTGTTGCAAGAAATAGATGACGTTGACCAGCGGTTTTTATGGCTTTGGGGACCTCTCTCGTTCTTAAACAAAACTAAAAACCAAATGCTTCTGGACAAGTATATGCCTACTTTGATTTACTTGGGAGAAACCCAACGCCGGAGTTGGAAACCTAATCGGATCTACCAAGAAGCGATTATCGTGCCAGGCGTTGCGGACGTCTATTTGGATTTTGAGAGTGATCAATTTGAACCCCCACCGGTGGCTATTACGACCACTCACCCCCGCCATGCAATGCAGGAAATACTTCGTCTTTGGGTGGATGAAATTCGCCCCAATAATGATCACGCACAACTTCATATTTACTCAACTTCATTGTCACGTTGGCGGGACACAGGTGTGATTGGGGATGGTTTTGATGATCTTATACCTATGGTGTTAAAGTCTGAAAAATGCGGCGTCTTTATAAAATCTCCTATGTCCGATTCTATCATGGCTAATGTCTATGGAGCTGCTAAATTACACCTATACCCTGCAATTAAGATGGAGATGTACGGAAATACCCTTGCAGAATCTCAGGCTACTGGCTTGCCAGCGTTGGTGAGAACAACGGACCAGAGTGCTGGGGCAATTGCCGAACGTGTATGCAATGGTCAATCGGGGTACATTGCGCCCGATGACCCGGCTTTTGTAAATTTGGTTGCTGAAATTCTTGCAGAAAGTAGTGGTATTTACCGGAGCTTGCATAAAGACGCGCTAGCCTTGCAGAGACAACGCGGTTGGCGGGTTGTAGCTGCCGAATTCGAAGCCCTCTGGAGCTAAGATTGATACTAGTTATATATATAAAAAAATGAAGATGTTGTTTATTACATCGACCCGTGTTGGTGACGCGATCCTTTCAACGGGCCTCCTTAACAAGGTAATATCAGATAATTCTAATATCAAGATTACCATTGCATGTGGCCCTGCGGCAGCACCGTTATTTCGTTGTGTACCAGGACTTGAGAGAATAATTGTTCTAGACAAAATGTTGTTCTCGCTTCATTGGCTTAGGTTATGGGTAATTTGTATTGGAACCTATTGGGATATTGTGATTGATTTACGGAACGCACCTGTTACCTACTTGTTATTGCGTGGCAGCCGTTACGGTGTTCCAAGAGGTACTGGTTCAGAGCGTCGTATCGAGAGGCTAGCCCGGGTATTGGATCCTGAATTCGTGGCGGAGCCTATTCTTTGGACGGATGAGTATGAGGAAAACCTAGCCCAAAAATTAATACCCCATGGAGAGCCCGTTATAGCGGTCGGACCAACAGCAAATTGGAGAGCTAAAACTTGGCGGTCGGAAAATTTTTCTGAGCTAATCAAACGTTTGAGTGGACCACATGGAATACTTCCAGGGAGTCGGGTTGCTATATTTGGGCGTGACGACGAGCGCCCCACGGTGTTCAACCTCATTAGTGATATTCCTGAAGAACGGCGTATCGATTTAGTGGGTAATTTAGATTTATTGCAGGCATATGCCTGCCTGAAACGATGCTCTTTATATGTGGGTAATGATTCCGGATTGATGCATTTGGCGGCTGCTTCGGGCATTCCTACTCTTGCTCTATTTGGGCCGACCCCAGATTTACTATATGCCCCCTGGGGAGATTATACGAGTGTTGTAAGAACAAAAGCAGGCATGGCAGAGATATTCCCTGAGAAATTTGATCACCGCGCGTCGGATAGTTTGATGGACAGCCTTAGTGTTGATATGGCTGAGAAAGGTGCGAACGATCTTTGGTGGCGCTTTAAGGAATCGAAAGAGTGAAACTTCCCACGTTATCAGCAGTGGTAAGTGTACATAACGAAGAGAATTGTCTCGCGGCATGTTTGGAGACACTCACCTTTGCCGATGAGCTGGTAGTGATACTCGACCGGTGCACAGATTCTTCTCAAGAGATTTCTATAAGCTTTGGCGCTGTAATTTCTGAAGGTGCTTGGGAGCGCGAGGGAGAAAGACGTAATGCCGCGATTGCAGCCTGCTCGTGCGATTGGATACTTGAAGTAGACGCGGATGAACATGTGTCCACAGAACTTGGGAAAGAAATACGCGCAGTAATAGCTTCAAATGAATATGACTGGTATGAGATACCGGTGGATAATTACATTGGTGATAGATTGGTGCGTTACGGTTGGGGTGCATCTTACGGTAAAGCCGCTTACCCAGGTTTATTCAGAAATGGCGCAAAAACCTGGGGCCCCCAAAGGGTTCACCCCAGGCTCGTTTGGGATGGGCGTAAAGGGCCAATGCTTACTAATCGATTACAGCACTTTGTTGACCGGAGTATCACCGATATGATCAAACGTCTGGATTCCTATAGCACTGCGCGGGCAAAAGATATGCGGGAATCCAGTGATTATGGCTCATATCCGGGCTATATACGCCGTATCTTTTCACGCTTCATCAAATGTTATATCGGCCGTAAGGGGTATAGAGAGGGCGGGTACGGTATTTTGATTGCCCTATTTGCAGGCCTCTATCCTATCATTTCCTATATTAAAGCGGATCTTGAGGAAAGCTAATGGCTTGCATCGTCTTAGCCGATGACGGGATCGAGTTTGACGGTCAAAGTCCTGCTCGGGGGCCTTTGGGTGGTGTTGAAAGTTCTGTAGTAAATTTAACCAAGGAACTGGCGGCGCGCGGCCACGAGGTTCTGGTCTGCAACAAATGTTCCGAAGCCAACACTATAGACGGTGTGCACTGGTTACCTATCACTGAAGATATGCCAAAATACGCTGATCTCTACATTGCTAATCGCGGAGACAGGCTCATTCCAATGATGCCCCATGCAAAGCGCACGATATTCTGGGTACATAATCCAGCACGTTATCTCTTCAAGTGGCGTTATATGGTTAAGCTATGGAAGCTAAAGCCCCCTATTATTTTTATCGGTGATTATCACGCCTCCACATATCCATCTTGGGCGCCGGGTGGAAGAAGGTTAATTATACCCTACGGGATCTCCGAGGATTTTAGAGTAGTTTCTGTTTCAAAATTTGCTCCCCCACGTAGGGCGATTTTTACATCCAATCCGCTCAGGTCTCTCGATTGGCTGCTTTCGGTTTGGAAGCGCAAAATTCACCCGATCTTGCCAGATGCGGAACTACATTTATTTTCAGGTGCGATTACCTATGGTGCTGTCGGAATAAAAAAAGAAAAAGAAATCTTAGCTGTCTTAAACCAAGCCCGAGCCCTTAAGGCAAAAGGTGTTGTGATCAGGGAGCCAGTATCCAAATCAAAATTAATCGACGAATTTCAAAAGTCCCGCGTAATGCTTTACAAAGGTGATGAAAACGAGACCTTTTGTTTGGCTCTAGGGGAAGCACAGGCAGCAGGGGTGCCGGCGGTCGTTCAGCGATGCGGTTCGGTAGTAGAGAGAGTTAGGGATGGTCTTACTGGTGCGATCACTGATACAGAGGACGCATTTGTCGAAGCCTCCGTGAAGTTGCTCACGGATGATAAATATTGGTTAACAACCCACAAGAACTCCCAAGCTCTGCAAAGAGGATGGGGTTGGTCCCAAGCAGCTGATGCGTTTGAAAGGCTAATACCTAAGTGAAACTTCTTCAAGCTATGGCGGGCGCTGACTACGGAGGTGCCGAGGAGTTCTTTGTGCGTTTGGCAATTGCGTTAAATTCATCCGTTATCCAACAACGAGTGGTTATTCGAAAACATAAATTGCGAGCCAGCCAGTTGCGGGCAGGTGGAGTTGAGCCGGTTGAACTTGGTTTTGGAAGTCCCTTGGATGCCGTCACAAGATGGGGGCTAAGAGAACAGATTTCCGAGTTCAAGCCGGATATTGTCTTAACTTGGATGAACCGGGCAACAGCTATGTTACCTGCGCGTGGAAAGTTTTTACATGTTGGTCGATTGGGTGGTTACTACAATCTAAAGTATTACCATGCCTGTGATCATCTGGTGGCCAACACGGAAGACATTGCCAACTATTTAAAAAATAATGGCTGGGGTGAAGACCAGGTTCATTACCTTCCAAACTTTGTAACAGCTAAAACGGCACCCAAAATACAGCGAAAAGAATATTATACATCGAATAACGCTACCTTGTTATTGGCGCTTGGTCGATTGCATGAAAATAAAGGCTTTGATGTTCTACTTGAAGCATTCGCCCAGGTGCCAAACGCCTATCTTTGGATTGCGGGTGAAGGACCCTTACGTGAAACCCTTGAAAGGGAAGCGGAAAGGCTTGGTGTTAGGCCAAGGGTTCGTTTTTTGGGTTGGCGTCAGGATGTAGAGGCGCTGTATGCAACTGCCGATATCTTGGTATGCCCGTCCCGACACGAACCGCTAGGCAATGTAGTAATTGAGGGTTGGGCTCACGGTATTCCCGTGGTGGCTGCCGATAACTTGGGACCGGGTGCCCTAATAAAAGATGAAGAGACAGGTATTCTATTTCCAGTAAATGATGCAACCGCATTAGCAACCGCATTGAAAAGGCTGATTTCTAATGACGAGTTAGGTAGGAGGTTGGCTGAGAACGGGAAAAAAATGTACAAAACAAAGTTTTCGGAAAAAATTGTCGTCGACAAGTACATTAAACTATTTGAACAAATGAGTTCATAATGTGTGGGATTGTAGGTATTGCACTCAAAGATGGCACGCCAGAAATATCAATTCTACACAAAATGATGTCAGCAATCGCTCACCGTGGTCCGGATGGATCTGGTCAAATTGTTAAAGACAAAGTCATTCTCGGCCATACGCGTCTCTCTATCATTGATTTAAAGACTGGAGATCAGCCAATTGCCAATGTGGTTGGTGACCAGATAATTGCAAATGGTGAGATTTATAATTTTGTCGAACTTCGAGACAGACTGGGCACGGATAACTTTAGCACTCTGTCAGATTGCGAGGCCCCGTTAATACTGTTTCAAAGTCAAGGAAAAAAATTTGCCGAGGATATGCGGGGGATGTATGCAATCACCATCGTGGAAGGTGACAGTGGAGAGATTTATCTTAGCCGAGATCGTTTCGGTATCAAACCGCTATATATTTGCGAAGACGAAAAAGGCTTGAGTTTTGCTTCCGAAATCGGCGCTTTGATAGAGGCCGATATCATAAGGCCGGTTTTAAATACCACCGTACGAGATCAACTTCTACAGCAGCAATTTACCCATGGTAAGGTAACGGCCATTAGGGGCGTTGAAAGAGTTCTTCCGGGAGAAACACTTCGTATTGTCGATGGAAAAATTATAGAACGTTTGCGGCATCCTGCGCTACCAATTGATGGACCAGCTGACTGGAATGAGGAAGAGGCAATAGAGCTGTTGGACGATGTCCTGATGGACAGCGTATCCGTCCATCAGAGATCAGATGTGCCTTATGGATTATTCTTATCAGGAGGGGTTGATTCGTCGGCGATACTTGCCTGTATGCGAGAGCTTAACGACCGCCCTGTGGAGGCCTTTACGGCTGGTTTTAGCGGAACTCAGGTCACGGATGAGCGAGCACATGCACAGACCGTTGCAAAAGCCGCGGGAGCTAATTTTTGTGCAGTTGACTTCAATGAAGATGAATTTTGGAATTTACTTCCCACAATCGTAGGGTGCTTGGATGATCCCACCAGTGACTATGCTGTGCTTCCAACGTTCAAGTTGGGAGCGCTTGCTCGTGAACGAGGTATAAAGGTGGTGCTTACCGGGGAAGGAGGAGACGAACTTTTTGCTGGTTACGGGCGTTATCGCCGATTAATGCGGCCTTGGTGGATGGGGGGGCGCCCGATGCGCCATAAAGGTGTTTTTGAGGGAAGCGGTATTTTGAGAGAACCCGCCATTTCTTGGAATACCTCGGATCTTATAGATATGCCCCACCGGTCTTGGACCAAGCTACAACAGGCTCAGGCCACAGATTGTGCGGGTTGGTTGCCTAATGACCTGCTTATTAAGCTCGATCGCTGTTTGATGGCCCATGGTGTAGAGGGACGGACCCCGTTTCTTGATTTAGAGGTGGCGAATATAGCGATGCGTCTGCCAGATCGACTTAAAATTAGACATAACATGGGCAAATATATTCTTCGAAAATGGTTAAATAAAAAGTTGCCAGAGGCTAAACCTATGACCTCTAAAAAGGGATTTAGTGTTCCCGTGGGGGAGTGGATTTCCAAAAAAGCAAAATTAAGTGGCGAGCTCGTTGCTTCGCAACCGTGCATTGAAGAGGTCGCAAATCCAGGCAGGGTTAAGTCTCTTTTTTCTAGCTTAGATGGAAACCCCAATCGTAAGGCCGGACAAATGGCATGGACACTATTATTTTATGCTCTTTGGTATCGCGTTCATATTGATCGCCAACCGTGTGACGGAGACGTCTTTGATTGCCTATCAATTGCGAATTAATAATAACTAATTTATGATTTTATATTTTTTCAATAGATCATCTACATTAGAGTGAGAGGCTACGGTGAAATTTATAAAAATCGATGAGAGCATAGGATAATAATGTTCTTTTGGAGGCATTACTTTTGGCAGAACAGGATCAATTAGTTTTACCTAAACCTATGGAACACCTAACCGATGAGGAATGGGAGGATGCTGGTTTTACCCGTACGCAATTTGAAGACCGTTGGCGCGCGCGGTTGGAACGCGACAGGTTTTCTCCGGAAACAGGTTCTCCAGCCCCCGATTTTGTCTTAGAGGTTTTAACGTCTGAGGGTAAACGTTCTGGTGAGCTATTCCAGCTTTCTTCTTTATTTGGGAAGCCCGTCGGGTTGGTATTTGGCTCCTACACGTGACCACCTTTCAGGGAAAAGGCCGTGCGCCTTATCGAAATTGCTAAAGAACTAGAAGATCAAGCAGAGTTTTGTTGCGTTTACATAAAAGAAGCCCATCCATTGGATGGGTGGGTTCTGCCTGAAAATACCTTAGAGGGTATCGAAGTGGATAGCCCAAATACAAAAGAAGAGCGAGCTGCAATAGCCGCTACGTGTATGTTGCGTTACAACTTTCCGTTTCGCATTGTGCTTGATAGTATGACCGATGAGGCAGAGGAAAAATACCGGTCCGAGCCAGATCGGCTCTACGTAATTGATGCTGAAGGCAAAATAGCCTGGAAGTCCGGCCTGGGGCCTTTTTATTTTGATGTGGAAGGTTGGTATGAGGCATTAAGGGAGGAGGTCTAAACCTCATTTTTTTGATGTAAATGCTTCGATGAAGGTAGGACAATCTATTATTTCAAATAATATCACAGAATTAACTATTCGCCGTCCAGATGATTGGCATGTTCATCTGCGGGAGGGTTTGCTGCTTGAGGCGGTTCTACCCTTTACGGCACGGCAATTTGCGCGAGCAATCGTCATGCCCAATCTGACTGAACCCGTGACAAACACCATTGAAGCGGAAGGTTACCGAAGTCTCATATTGAGGACGTTAGCTAAAGAAAATATGACGAGAAAGTTCATTCCCTTGATGACGGCGTACCTAACCGACATGACAAAGGCTAGCGACCTTGCGAGAGGTTACAGTGAAGGTATTTTTGCAGCTGCAAAGCTTTATCCTGCTAATTCTACTACCAATTCAGCCCACGGAGTGTCGGATATTGCCAAATTAGAAACAGTATTAAATAAGATGGAAGACATCGGTATGCCACTTCTTATCCATGGTGAAGTAACTGATGCGGCGGTGGACGTGTTTGACCGGGAGGCAGTCTTCATCCGTGAAATTCTTAAACCTTTGATACATGAATACCCAAAACTAAAAGTCGTTTTAGAGCATATCACCACGAGTGACGCGGTCGACTTTGTTAGTGCTATGAAGGGTAAAGTGGCTGCTACTATCACGGCTCATCACCTGATTATAAACCGGAACAGCCTATTTCAAGGAGGCTTCCAGCCACACAATTATTGTCTACCAGTGGCAAAGCGGGAACGGCATCGAATGGCTCTCCGAAAGGCAGTCACATCTGGTGATCCGTGGTTTTTTCTCGGTACCGATTCGGCACCTCACACAATCAAAGATAAGGAGACGAATTGCGGATGCGCTGGTATATTTTCGGCGCCTTCAGCTCTTGAGCTATATGCAACAGTATTTGAAGAGGAAGGTGTGATTGAAAAATTTGAAAATTTTGCCTCGATATATGGCCCCGCCTACTACGGTCTTGAAACCAATGTAGAAACGGTAACACTAACACGCGAAGAATGTATGGTACCAGAGCGTGTGACCGTCGCTGATGGAACAGAGATTAAGCCTTTCTTAGCAGGAAAAGTTCTGGGTTGGAGGTTAAAAGATAAACCATAATGATTTCGGTCTCTTAAAACGTATGATCTTAGGGCGTGAGGCTTAAAGCAAAGGGAGGTGTTAACATGAGTTCCAGCTACGAAGAAGTATTTACAAGATCTTTGGCAGACCCTGATAGTTTTTGGAGCGAAGCGGCTGAGGAAGTGTCTTGGATTGAAACCTGGGACAAGGTTATAGATACCTCAAACCCGCCATTTTACCGCTGGTTCCAAGGCGGTGTACTGAACACCTGTTATAACGCAGTTGATCTCCATGTGAAAACTGGTAGAGCCGATCAGGCGGCCTTGATCTATGATAGCCCGGTCACCGATACGGTCAAAACCTTTACCTACCGAGAACTTCGTGATGAGGTTTCTGCTTTCGCCGGTGCTCTCGCAAATCACGGTGTTATTAAAGGCGACCGCGTTATTATTTATTTGCCAATGGTCCCCGAGGCGGTTATCGCCATGTTGGCATGTGCCCGACTCGGTGCCGTTCACTCGGTCGTATTTGGAGGGTTCGCTGCCAACGAATTATCGGTTAGAATTGACGATTGCGAGCCAAGGGTTATCGTTTCGGCTTCCTGCGGCATCGAGGTGGACCGTGTAATCCCCTATAAGCCGCTATTGGACACCGCGATTGAACTTGCCTCGCACAAACCTAGGGCATGTATCATTCTTCAACGACCGATGGAGAAATGCGAACTAATTCCTAACCGGGATATTGACTGGACTGAAGCTGTTGATGTGGCAGAACCTCATGACTGTGTCCCTGTATTCGCGACCGACCCGCTCTATATTCTCTATACCTCAGGCACCACTGGCGAACCAAAAGGGGTTATTCGTGATAATGGTGGACACGCGGTGGCGCTTAAATGGTCGATGAAATATATCTACGGGGTTGAGCCTGGTGAAGTATTCTGGTCGGCTTCGGACGTGGGTTGGGTCGTTGGCCACTCCTACATCGTTTACGCGCCTTTATTTAACGGCAACACCACCGTCCTCTTTGAGGGTAAGCCAGTTGGAACCCCTGATGCCGGCGCCTTCTGGCGAGTTATATCGCAACACAAAGTAGGGGTGTTTTTTACTGCACCGACGGCTTTCCGAGCGATAAAGAAAGAAGATCCAAAAGGTAATTTGATTAAGAGCTACGACCTATCCAGGTTCAAAACACTTTTTCTCGCTGGGGAACGCCTGGATCCGGCTACGCTGCAATGGGCAGAAGAAAAACTTGGTGTTCCTGTGATTGATCACTGGTGGCAAACAGAGACTGGTTGGCCAATCTGTGCTAACAGCCTTGGCATCGAAAAACTACCGATCAAAGAAGGCTCTCCCACCAAGGCGGTACCTGGCATGGATGTTCGTGTCGTCGATAATAATGCTCAAGAAGTCAATCCGGGTGAGATTGGTTCTTTGGTCATCAAACTACCGTTGCCTCCTGGAACATTCCCAACGCTATGGAATGCAGATGAACGTTTTATCGAAGCTTATTTTTCCGAATTTCCCGGTTATTATAAAACGGCCGATGCCGGATTTATTGACGAGGATGGTTACGTATTTGTGATGTCACGTACAGACGATATTATTAATGTAGCAGGCCATCGCTTGTCCACGGGTGCCATTGAAGAGGTGTTGGCAGCTCACCAAAATGTGGCCGAATGCGCTGTTATTGGAGTTGCAGATCAGCTTAAAGGTCAACTTCCACTCGGTTTCCTTGTACTAAGCGCAGGTGTAAACCGGAGCCACGCTGAAATCGTCAACGAAACTGTAAGCATGGTTCGTGATCGCATCGGTCCCGTTGCTTCCTTCAAAATTGCGACTGTCGTCCAGCGACTCCCTAAAACCCGTTCGGGCAAGATTCTGCGTGGCACTATGAAAAATATTGCGGACGGCGAAGCATACAAAATACCGGCGACGATTGATGACCCTGAAATTCTGGCAGAGGTCGCTACCGCCCTTGAGGAGATTGGTTACCCTATTTAATCTTTTCTCCCTTCCATAATGTTGGGAAATATTTATTTCATATAATAAAGGAGAAATTTATGCCTGAAGACGCAATAAGAGCTTTGCTGCTAGAGGAAAAGGAAGGAAAGATTGTGGCAAATCTCACGCAAGTGTCAGAGGTGGATTTGCCGAACGGAGATGTGACCGTCAAAATAGACTACTCTACCCTTAATTATAAAGATGGTATGATTTTAACAGGTAAAGGTAGGTTGGTTCGAAATTACCCTCACATTCCAGGCGTTGATTTTTCAGGTGTTGTGGAGACTAGTAACTCAGAGTATTTCAAGCCAGGTGATCGTGTCGTGCTCAATGGTTGGCGGGTTGGCGAAAACCGTTGGGGAGGTTATACCACAAAGACTCGGATCAAATCGGACTATTTAGTACATTTACCCGAAAACATCTCGAATAAACAAGCTATGGGTATCGGCACGGCTGGCTATACGGCCATGCTGGCTATCATTGCTCTTGAAGAACATGGGCTAATGTCGGGTAGCGAAGGTGAAATACTCGTGACGGGTGCGGGTGGGGGAGTTGGTAGTGTGGCAGTGTCAATCCTTGCCAATTTAGGTTACAACGTGGCTGCATCCACTGGTCGAGAGGAAGTCCATACATTTCTGACGAATCTCGGAGCTACGTCGATTATTATGCGCGCTGAATTAGAAGAGCCTATTAAGGGCCCGTTGGGCTCGGAACGATGGCTGGGCGCAATTGACAATGTGGGTGGAGTTATTCTTTCTAACCTTCTTGCCTCAATGAAATATGATGCTAGTTGTGCTGCGGTTGGGTTGGCGGCATCACCTAAGCTTGATACTACCATCGTTCCTTTTCTTTTAAGGGGTGTTAAACTCCTTGGAATCGATTCTGTAATGTGTCCACAAGAGCGGCGGATAGAAGCTTGGGAACGGCTGTCAAAGGACCTTCCAATGGATAAATTATCTGGGGTTATGAAAATCGTTCCGCTCTCAGAAATTGTTGGTTATGCAGATAAAATACTAAGGGGCCAGATCCAGGGGCGTATCGTAGTTGACGTAAAAAACTAAGACGTTTAACTTTTAATATTAATTACTTTTTCACCTGTTCAAGGCATTCTCTTTATATTCGCTAAAATGGGCCTAAAAGAGCCCGGAAATATAGTATTAAATATAGAAAGCCAGGATCAAATCAATGTCCTACAATAAAATAATAGGGGCGCTTGGGGCAATTGTGGGAATTTTAAGCGGATGTGGTTCGGTAGATCCTTATAAGGAAACCACATATGATGATGAAAAACCTATTTATTGTTATCAAAGCCTCGCCGGCGTTGAGTGTTTTAAAAAGCCAAACCATAGGGATAAGCGGCGGATCGTCAATTACTACGGACCCCACCCAACCCAATACGTTCAACCTAAAGCAAAAAAAATTCCAGGATTAAAAGCACCGAAAGAGATTAATTATTGGGTGAAAGATCCAGAGCCTTCCCGTGAGGAGATAATAAAATGGGGTTCGGAATAAAAAAAGTTAGTCAAAATTAATAACAATTCTAACGAGTTGTTATGCAAATTGAAACTGATTGAGTTACCAGACGGAAGCAAATTCATTAGACTTAGACATTCTGAATAGGACGCATATGCAGATTTCACTTATTAAAAACGTGACTTGTTAGTCGATGAGACTGAAACTAGTCTGGAGAGGAGATAACAGTGAAATCTAGCGGGGCGGCATTCTGCCTATTATTTATTATTTAACGGATGTCTAAGTTGGTAATCAGGTTAGCGTTTACCATATTCCTATTGGTTACGTTTACAACCACGTTTCAAGTAGGGTTGGGAAAGTCTCAGGTACCTGTTCCGGTAAGCTATCTTGATTCCTTGAAATGGAGGCAGTCAGCAGCAGAGGCTGGAAAT
Source organism: Rhodospirillales bacterium (assembly GCA_028345065.1). Taxonomy (GTDB): domain Bacteria; phylum Pseudomonadota; class Alphaproteobacteria; order Rhodospirillales; family UBA2165. The sequence goes on along the minus strand of JAOMCN010000012.1, from coordinate 19,645 downwards.
GTAACTGCCCAATTCCAATTGGGACAAATTCTAGATTGGGGCCTGACAGCGGAACCGAATCAAAAAGAGGCAGCCAATTGGTACACGAAGGCAGCCGAGCAAGGCCATGTCGAGGCCCAGATACGCTTGGCACAAATGTATTACAGTGGGGAAGGCATTGCACGGGATTTGACACGGTCCTCAAAATGGTACGGTACCGCCGCCAAGGCTGGTATCCCCCTCGCCCAGTTTAATTTTGCTGTTATGCTAGAGGCTGGTGCTGGAGTTGAAAGAAATTTGTCTGAAGCTGCAGAGTTTTATGAAAAAGCGGCCCGGTCAGGCCTTGGGGAGGCTCAAATAAGTCTGGCTATGCTTTATGCCCGTGGTGGCGGGGTTGAATTGGATCTTAACAAAGCTCTAATTTGGCTAGAGATGGCGATTGCAGGTGGTGCATCCGTGCCCAAACCTGTTTACGAGCTTCTACGTTCGACCTCGGCACCTAAACAGTGAAACAGGGTCAAGAGTTAGAACCAAGTTTTAGTCAACTTGAATTACGTTGACGAACTTCAAATTGCGGTGATAGCTCTAGAGCGGGTAAGCAGGTGTTAGGGAGATAATACTGCATGATTAGTTGTCAGTCCATTTTGCAGCAAAATACTTTCGTGACTTTTATCCAGAGTTTCCAAGGCTTTTCTCGTTTCTTGCTGTTTTATCCACATACGAAAGTAAAAGTTTTTGAGAGCTAAAAGATCTTGATGGGTTCCACGTTCTACGATTTCTCCTTCATTAAGTACCAGTATCTCATCAGCATTTATTACCGTTGAAAGACGGTGTGCAATTATAACAGTTGTGCAGTCAGCTGAAACCTTGGCCAAGGCCTGTTGTATTTCTTTTTCGGTATGAGTATCGAGAGCCGACGTGGCTTCATCAAAAATCAAAATTTTTGGTGACTTAAGAATTGTTCGGGCGATGGCAATCCGCTGTTTTTCGCCGCCAGAGAGTTTTAGCCCCCGTTCACCAACTTGAGTATTATAGCCATCAGGCAGACTTCTTACAAAATCATCGATGCTGGCAAGTTGTGCAGCATTCTCAATTTCCGATGGTCCTGCATCAGGGCGCCCATAGGATATATTATAATAGATAGTGTCATTAAAAAGGACCGTATCCTGAGGTACAATGCCAATTGCCGCGCGGAGGCTATCTTGTTGAACCTGCTTTATGTTTTGATTATCAATTAAAATTCGCCCTTCATCCGCATCGTAGAAACGATATAGAAGCCGAGAAATTGTTGACTTTCCGGCTCCACTAGGACCAACGATTGCGACGGTATGGCCCGAAGGTACTTTAAAGGACATATTGTTCAGGATGCGCCTATCCGGATTATAATAAAAACCCACATTTTCAAAAACTATTTCGCCACCACTAAGAGTTAGTTTTTCTGCACCCGATACGTCCATAATTTCTAGCCTTTGGCCTATGAGTTTGAACATATCTTCCATATCAGTGAGCGATTGTTTTATTTCGCGGTAGACAAAACCAAGGAAGTTCAGGGGTAGGAATAGCTGTATCAAGTAACTGTTTACCAGGACAAAATCCCCTATCGTCATGGATCCATTCTTAACCCCAAAACCAGCCATAATCATGATGATAGTGAGACCAATTGAGATGACTAATCCTTGACCAATATTTAGAAAAGATAGGGTTACCTTACTTTTAATGGCAGCCTTTTCGTAAGACCTGAGAGCCGCCTCGAAACGCCGAGCTTCGTGATCTTCGTTACCGAAGTATTTAACCGTTTCATAATTAAGAAGTGAATCTATAGCTTTTGTAGAAGCTTCGCTGTCCATTTTATTCATATGGCGACGGTACTTAATACGCCATTCAGTTACGCCGACGGTCCAACCGATATAAAGACTAACCGTAATAAATGTTACGACAGCAAACCAGATATTGAATAGTCCCCACATAACTGTGCAGACGAGGAGAATTTCCAGCAAAGTAGGAACGATATTGAACAACATAAAATTTAATAGAAAATCAATGCCCTTGGTTCCACGTTCCACTGCGCGGTTTAGGCCGCCAGTCTGACGATCTAAGTGGAAGCGCATAGAGAGGCGGTGTAGATGTTGGAAGGTTTTTAGCCCAGCTTGTCTAATGGCGCCTTGCGCTACTTTGGCAAATATCGCATCGCGAAATTCACCAAAAGCCTGGGCCATTACTCGTGCTAGACCATAGGCAATCAAGAGGCCAACCGGGACGATTACAGTAGTTTCTAAAGAAACAGAAATGGCATCTACGACGGTCTTGTAAATAAAAGGTACGCCAACCGTGATACCCTTCGCGATAGTGAGGAAGAAGAGAGCAATAACCACTCTCAAGCGCATTTCCGTGGCATTTTTTGGCCAAAGATATGGTATGAGAGCCTTGATGGTTTTAAGGTGATCTCTTTGCCCTATATGGTCTGTCCGTTCATCAGAAAGTGATCTCATTCCTATCCTCGTTGAGCGACAGCTAAAAATTATTGGCCTAGCAAAAAGAGATTTTAAACACCAAAATGTTGATTACCGATCGGGTTACATAAGTTCTCTTTACTTGTTCCCTGTTGGGGATTAACTCGGGTCCAATCTTAATATGACCGAAGAGTATATACGATTGGTCATGTCGTCCGGTGAATTAGGTGGTATCCAAATTCTGTCTCCACGACCTCACTTACCTCACCAACCTCTAATTCAAAGGCGGCCATATCGAAGGCCTTTACCATAGCGCCACGGCCAAATGTTCCTAGATCACCACCTTTTTCAGCAGAAGGGCAGTCAGAAAACTCTATGGCTATCTCTGAAAATGACGTTCCAGATAACACTTCAGATTTGAGGTCTTGAATACGTTCTAGTGCTTCTTCTTTGGTTAATAGGGATGATGAATTTTGGGCGTTAACGTAACTTACGAGGACGTGGGATGCTTGTATTTGTTCTGACATAGATTAATCCTGGTATTTATTGGTAAATATATTTTTGGAACAGGTCGGTGTTGTAGTCAATTGGGACTTGCTTGACGAGCGTTAATTAGCTTCTCTTGGTTTTATTTCGATACCTAATTGAAGAAGAATGGAGGCAAAATGTCAGTAAACTTCCAGGCTCAGAAAATCCTGGATATCGCAGAAAAGGCGGAAATTGATGGTGCGCCCTCTCCAGAAGAATTAGGTGCGAAGGGGCTTCGAGTTGTTTTCAAGGAGACCCGTGGGAGCCTTACGCCGGAGGCGCCCGATGTTGGCCATGTGGAGGATTTTTCTATTCAAAGCCCAGGCGGGATGATACCAGTTCGTTATTATAGACCCATTGGATCCGAGTTAACTCGGACCCTACCCTTACTTATATATTTTCATGGTGGTGGTTGGGTTGTCGGCGATAGGGATACACACGATGTTATTTGCCGTATGTTAGCTAATCGAGGTCAATTTGCTGTAATTAATGTAGATTATCGATTGGCACCAGAGAATAAGTTTCCGGCTGCTGTCGAAGATGCTTGGGCGGTTTTTGAATGGGCGATAGGCGGAGCCGGTGGCCATGCTATAGATGTTGATAGGATCGCCGTCGGTGGTGATAGCGCGGGGGGAAATTTATCAGCAGTGGTTGGCATCATGGCTCGTGATTTCGGACTTAATCTCTCTTTTCAAGCCTTGATATATCCCGCAACTAGTTTTCATTTAAACACTGCTTCTCATAAAAAATTTGATAAGGGTTACCTGCTCACCAGGGAGGCACAAGACTGGTACCATGCACAGTATCTCAGAAACGAGACTGACCGTGATGACTGGAGGGCGTCACCAATGTTATCTAATAATCTCAGAGATGTAGCTCCAGCCTTTATTTTAACGTGTGGCTACGATCCATTGGTGGATGAAGGAAGAGGCTATGCCGAAAAGCTAAAGCAAGCAGGGGTACAAGTTAAATACCGATGTTTTGAAGGTCAGGTGCATGGATTTATCACAATGGGCAGAGCTATTGATGAAGCCAATGAAGCTATATGCGAGGTTGCCGATAGTATTTCGAGTGCCTTTAAGTAAACCTTAAGACTATTAACTACTAAAGGTTGGTAACTGTGTTAACCGATTAATCAATCCGTTAGCAGTTCTGACCAAACTGGAAGGTTAATTAATGATATAGTTTTGGAGGGAAATTCAATATGAGAAATTAGTCAAAATAAAGAAGTTAGAACTTATCAAGGGGTAACTATGTAAATTTAACATTTTTCTAAATAAAATGGATCATATTAAATTCAATCAAATTATAGAAGTTTTAACTAGCTACTTATGGATATAATTTTAAACCAGTTAGTAGATCAGGGACCTACAGATTTAGTTGTTAACGAGATTAAGAATCTTTTGGACGGTGATACGTTGTGCGCTACCGGAATATAAAAGTGAGGGTCGACAGGGAGAACAACCCAAAATTTGTATGAAGAAAACTCTTGAATTATTTACGCCGTTCGAGTTGTTAGGATTGTTCGTATGACCAACCAGTCCAGCCAACACAAAACAAATAGTGAAAATGAGGCCGAGATTTCTCTTTGGCTCGACTATATGGTTGAGCCAACAACATTAGAATCATTACTGGAATATTGTAAAAATCGGCTAGCAAATGGGCAGAGTAACGAATTAGTTAACAGCATGGCAAATGAAGTTACTGTTGCCGTTGACAAGGTTTGGAAAGTTATAGAATCCGATCACCCGGATTACGATTGCCGCAAAGGGTGTTCCTGGTGTTGTCACCAAAATGTTTCTGTCACTTGGCCCGAATTACTCAAAGTCTACAACTATTTAAGAACAAACCTCGATCCAACTCAGCTCAATGTCCTAAAGAAAAACTCCAATAAAAGGACAGAAGAGATTATAGGAAAATCAACTAATGAGAGGCTTAAACAACAAATTGGGTGCGTGTTTCTTGAGGGTAATATTTGCACGATACACACTGCGCGCCCGCTGCAGTGCCGGGGTGGATTTTCTGAAGAAGAAAACTATTGCAGAAATCTACTCGAAGATCCCAAAAACACGCAACAAGCTGTCAGGGATGGACGTTTGCGCGGGAAATTTCTTATTGCACCAAAATTGATCTATAATAGTGCCCAAGTTGCTATGACATGTGCAATGAAAGAATTTGGTATGGAAGGTTCCGTTTATGAACTCACGGTTGCTGTATCAATCCTATTGACAAAGCTGTGCAATGGGGAGGCGGATACTGTTATTGAAAATGATCTCCGGCCGGCATTATTGGAAAATATTGATGGTGATATCGTAACTTCAACGATTAATGTTTAGCGGTTTTTGTTCCTTTTCTCTTCTTTTCATCAACTGATCCCCGTACTTCCAAGAAACCACTTCCAGTAAAGTTTCATTGATTTTGTGTCATAATTAAATTTCCGTGACCAAGATGACAACACTAATAGCTCTATTTCCAACGCTTATATCAATCTCGTGCAAAAAAGGTGGTGTTATGGATGCAGGTTCTACCACTATAACTATAATGGATTGCACTAACGTTCTACATGATGGAACTTTATTAAGGCAAAGCTGTAAAAATTTGGAAGGTATTAAGTTTTACCACAAAGATTGTGTAGTAAAAGACAATTTCAATCTTCAAATTAGCAGAGATATTTTCTAGTCTACAAAATTACTATTCTTATTAAATCTTATTAAAAAAAACTAAAAATTTATGAATAATTCATTAGCTTTTTTGCGATATCTCTAGTTTCATTATCAAGTGGGTACATATGCTCATATTGTAAAATTTGCATTCCAATTAACCTCATTCGGATAACTTCAGAGGGTATATCATTACTGGGTAGGGTGATTTGATCTAATGGAGGTATGTCTGTCCTCTGTAATTCTAAAGCCATACTTAGTCTTGGGCTATCACAAAATTCACTGCTTCTAGCACCCCAGTGAAGAAGAGTTTGATCCCATACAAAAACATCACCAGGCATTCCTGGCAATGCTCTGATGGCAGGGTAACCTTCAATTGAAAATGAAGAGTTAGGATTTAAACCATAAGATTTATCATATTGCTTAGGTACAACGTAAATACATCCGTTTGCAGGAGTTGATTCAGTTAAAGGTATCCAACAAGTCAAACATTTTGGAGACCCATCATTAAATAAAGAGTTTCCAGGACGATCACGATGTTTACTCCATCCAAATTCTTTTTTCTTTGGATCAACATACCATGCCCAGAAGTCTGGAAGCCAACCTACAGTTGTTCCTAGAGTTTCTTCAAAAAGATCAGAAAGGGATTGAAATAATTTCCAAGGGGCTTCTGAAGCGAACAAAAATGCCGGAGAGTAATTTTCATTAACAAGATACTCCATAAAATTTGCCATTTGATTAATTTCGGCAGTAAATATGGAAATACCTTTGATTTCATGGAAATATCCGTCAACCTTAAATTGGGTTTGACGCTTAGAAGAACATTGTCGCTTTGGGTTGTGCATAATTGAAAGATTTGGATTTGTTTCTTTGAAAAGCAATGGGTATTCATTTTTCCAAATTTCAAAAATTTGACCGCCAAGAACTCTTTCGACATCCATTGATCTAGCTCCAAATTTAAATCCCTAAAACCACTGCAAAAAATGAACCCAAATAAATTTCATAAAGAACATCCTAATTATTCATAACATATTGAAATTAAAAATTATTCCCACTCAATGGTACCGGGTGGCTTAGAGGTTATATCATATACGACCCGGTTAATACCGCGTACCTCGTTTATAATTCGATTGGCGGCTCTACCTAAAAATTTCATATCGAACGGAAAAAAATCTGCTGTCATGCCGTCGGTTGAAGTAACTGCACGGAGGGCACAGACATAGTCATACGTTCGCCTATCACCCATGACCCCTACGGTTTGCACCGGTAATAAAATTGCAAAAGCCTGCCATATTTCATTATAGAGTCCGGCACCTCTAATTTCTTCCAAATATATGGCGTCCACTTCACGCAGGGTATTCAATTTTTCAGGAGTGATCTCGCCTGGGATGCGAATGGCGAGCCCGGGTCCTGGAAAGGGGTGTCTCCCTACGAAGTGTTCTGGCAGACCAAGCTCTCTACCCAATTCTCGGACCTCGTCCTTAAACAGTTCTCTAAGAGGCTCTAACAATTTCACATTCATAACTTCCGGTAGGCCACCTACATTGTGATGGGATTTGATGGTGACACTCGGTCCACCATCAAATGAGACGCTTTCAATCACATCAGGGTAAAGAGTACCTTGGGCTAAAAAATCGGCTCCACCTAACATTTCAGCTTCTTCCTCGAATTTTTTAATGAAGGCGTTACCGATAATCTTACGCTTCTGTTCAGGATCACTAATGCCACCTAGTTTTTCTAAAAAAAATTCTGACGCATTATTATGAATAAGTGGAATTTTATAATGATCTCGAAATAATTCGACTACTTGCTCCGGTTCACCTAAGCGCATCAATCCTGTATCCACAAAAACACACGTTAACTGATCACCAATAGCCTCATGGAGGAGCACGGCGACGACAGAGGAGTCCACCCCACCTGACAAACCACAGATGACTTTGCTTTTTCCTACCTCCTTTCGTAACCTTAAAATTTTCTGGTCTTTGAATGCGGTCATCGTCCAATTTCCACTGCAACCGGCGATAGCATGCGTGAACGTTCGTATTAACTCTGCTCCATATGGCGTATGTACGACTTCAGGATGAAATTGAACACCATAGAATTTTCGATCATCATCTGCCACAATTGCGTATGGAGCGGCGTCACTTTTACCGACAACGTGGAAGCCACTTGGAAGGGATGTTACCCGATCTCCGTGGCTCATCCATACCTGCTGTTGTGATCCTTTTCTCCAGGTAGCATCCAGGAGTTTGCAATCGCCAGTTATTGCCACAGTCGAATGGCCAAATTCTTTTTTTTCATTTGTTTCTACCTTGCCACCCAATCGTTCAATCATGGTTTGCTGGCCGTAACAAATTCCCAACACCGGTAGTCCCATGTTAAAGAGTTCATCTGGTGCATGGGGTGTATCCATTTCGGTGACCGATGCAGGACCTCCGGATAGGATGACGCCGTTAGGTTTAAATTCTTTTATGCTTTTTGATGAAACCTTATTAAAGGGGTGTATCTCTGAATATACACCCGATTCCCTCACGCGCCTCGCTATCAATTGTGTAACTTGGGAACCAAAATCAATAATGAGAATACGGTCTGTCATAATAACGGACTCATAGCCGAGTCGACGAATTAAGAAAAGTAAAACAGGAACCTATGGGGTGGGCTACCCTTTCACTGTTTTGAGCGTTGTTCTCCTTTTTCCGCGTCTAGTAACTTAAAATAAATTCCGAATGGGACGGGGCGAGATACCGGAAATTCACCGCTTTCAGAAGGGTCGCTAAGAAGGCAAAAGCCACCAACTTACTGGGTTACTCGTCTCTCCTTTGATGCAGTTGCCATGTTTGATTACAAATGGTCTCACACAAATCAATCCAACCGTAAGAGATCTCTTTAAGGGTTGTACCCCAAAGTGTCTCTTCTCTGACCCCAGTTATTTTACCACCCATGACTTCGTAAAAAAAACGGGAAGGATTGCCCGCAAGAACCCAGATTATTGATGAATCAATATCAAATTTTGTCAATTCATTAAAAAGACGCGAAAGGAGAATTTTTCCAACGCCTTTGTTCTGGTGACTAGGATGCACGTAAAGCGTAAAAACTTCGCCAAGGTATTTGCTGCGACGATCCCGGTTTCTACCGGCGCTTCCCATGCCAACAATCCCTTCTTTGATGTCTTCAGCAACCACCAGTACCTCTGAATGATGTTGGAGAGTTTGGGAGAAGGAAACCATTAGCTTTTCTTTTTTCATGTCAATCAAAACGCGGTCCGGCAATGTGCCAGCGTAGCTGTCTCGCCAGGTTTCGATATATACCTGAGCAATATCTTGGAAATCTGTTTCTCTAGCGATACGTACTTTGATCATGACATTCTCTCGAGCACTGCACAAAAGAACCCATCAGTAGAGTGTCTTGCTGGTGTAAGATTTAAATATGGGTCTGAAGTGGGACAATTAGCGTCTAAAACGGAATCCCAAAGGTGGGAAATTGGGAAAATATCGAAATGCTTGTTATCATTCAAAAAACGCTCAATTTGTTCCTCATTTTCTCGCCGCAATACTGAGCAAGTGGAATAAATTAGGCGACCTCCGGGTTTCACTAGCTTTGATGCTGTATCAATAATTTTTGTTTGTCGTTCTATATTCTTTTTAAGCGTTTCCCGTGTTAATTGCCATTTGTTAGCCGGAGAACGCCTCCAAGAGCCGCTTCCAGAGCAGGGGGTGTCTAACAAAACCCTGTGAGCAGAAGCCTCGGCTTCTTCTATCCAGGGATCGCTTAATCCGGTAAGTAGATTTGGGGTAACATTGGTTACCCCGGCGCGCTTCAGTCTTTTGTGCATTTTGTTAAGTCTATAAGAATTGACGTCGCATGCGATTAACGGCCCTCTATCATCCATTAATGCCGCAAGGGCGAGTGTCTTTCCGCCGCCACCGGCGCAGAAATCAATGGTTTTTTGACCGGCCTTGGCGTCAACTAGAAAAGAAATTAATTGTGAACCCTCATCTTGTAACTCTATAAACCCTCCTTTGAAAGCGGTTGTGATTTGCAAATTCACTCTTCCTTGTATTCTTAGCCCAATGGGAGAAAATGGTGTTGGATTTGCTTTTATTCCGTCGTTGTTGAGGAGTGTTAGCGCGTTATTGCGGGAGGCTTTTAAAGTATTAACCCTAATATCTATAGGTGCCGGTTGGTTCAACGCATTGGTCTCGTCAATAAGATCATGTGGCCAATTTTGTTGAATTTCGTTGAAAAGCCATTCGGGAACCTCACTTGACAACCAAAGTGGCATGGATGGATCATTGATTGGCTTGCCCATACAGGATTTTAGTAGTTTTAGCTCGGAAGGAGTTAAGCTCGGAGGGGCGTAACCGTCACCATTGAATAAGTCTATAACTTCTTGTTGTGATTTTCTGTCAAGAAGTACTAATGAGGCAGTTGTTCTAAGACGTGCTATTCCATTATTTGTCCACCATAAAAGGCGTGCGTGATGTCGAACAATGTTAAAAATACTGTCGGAAATCGCACGACGATCCTTTGAACCAATATACCGTCGGTTTCTAAAGTACTTGGAAATTGTTTTATTGGCATGAGTACCAGGCTGTTCGATTTGCCCTAATAAGTCTATAATTGCTGAAATGCGAGCGCCCGGCGTCATCAGAAAGCAGTCCCGGAATTTTTCAGCCTTCGAGCCGGTAGTTTGGTGCTTCACGGGTTATTTGTATGTCATGGACGTGGCTTTCGCGGAGCCCAGCACCCGTAATTTTTCTCACTTTACAATTATTCTGCATTTGCGAAATATTAGCGTTACCTGTGTATCCCATGGATGACCGTAAACCCCCCACCAATTGGTGAATTACGTTGGCGACAGGTCCTTTATAAGGAACGCGACCTTCCACACCTTCCGGGACCAGCTTGAGGCTTTCGGATACTTCTTCTTGAAAATACCGGTCTGCCGAGCCACGAGCCATGGCCCCCAACGAGCCCATCCCTCGGTAAGATTTGTAGGAACGACCCTGATAGAGAAAAACCTCTCCGGGGCTCTCTTCGGTTCCTGCGAAAATGGAGCCGATCATTACGCAGTTTGCACCCCCGGCTATTGCTTTTGCTATATCACCGGAATACTTGATGCCTCCATCTGCAATAATTGGAATTTGTGCTTTTTGTGCAACCTCAGCAGTTTCAAGAATTGCGGTGAACTGAGGCATTCCGACACCAGCAACCATACGTGTAGTACAAATGGTACCCGGTCCAATACCTATTTTTATTGCATCAGCACCCGCATCAATTAGAGCTTTCGCCCCTTCAGCAGTTGCAATGTTGCCCGCTAGTACCTGTGTATAATTACTTAGTTTTTTAATCTGCTCAACAGCACTAAGCACGCCTTTTGAATGACCATGGGCGGTATCAACAACTATCACGTCGACTTCGGCATCAAGAAGCCCTTCAGCACGTTCTCGGCCACTATCCCCTACGCCGGTCGCAGCTGCGACGCGTAAGCGTCCTTTCTCATCTTTGCAAGCGTCGGGGTAGGCTTGCGCCTTTTCCATATCCTTAACAGTAATAAGACCTGCACATTTGTAATCACCGTCAACAACCACGAGCTTCTCTATTCTATGCTTGTGCAAGAGTCGCTTTGCTTCATCTGGATCTACATTTTCGCTTACGGTGACCAATGATCGCTCTTTATCGTTTGCTGTCATCAACTCCTTTACGGGCTGATCCATTTTGGACGCAAACCGAACATCTCGGTTAGTCAAAATTCCTAGAAGTTTGCCGCCATCCTTTTCCACCACTGGAAATCCTGAAAACCCGCTTTTATCCATGAGCCCAAGAACATCCGAAAGTGTCATATCCGGGTCAACTGTGACTGGATTAATAACCATTCCAGACTCAAATTTTTTCACTTTTCTTACTTCATTTCTTTGCTCTTCTATAGAGAGGTTTTTGTGGACGACACCAATGCCTCCTGCCTGTGCCATAGATATTGCCAGTCGACTTTCCGTTACAGTATCCATAGCAGCTGAGAGTAGAGGTATACCCAGTTGTATATGTTTCGTAAGATAGGTTGAGGTATCGGTCTCTGCAGGCAAGACACTCGATGCGGCCGGCTCTAAAAGAACGTCATCAAACGTTAGCCCCTCAAGAATTTCCATGCCAGTCCCATTGCAGAATTGGCGTGTAATCATAAAGGAGATTTTCTGGTTGCCAAGCAGTGAGTAAGTTCCAGTTAATTTATGAGCCGAAGACGCCTTGTCATCACCAATTATTTAATGGTTACCGGCCACTCCGTAGTAGCCTTGTGCTACAACGTAAACTTCAGACGATTCGGTCCGGCTCGCAGCGGGTTTGGCATGTTTTATAGATTCAAAATTCTTTTTTAATTCGTTCAGTAACGCGTTTTCAGTGCCGCCCTGGAAAACCTTTGCTACAAAACATCCACCGTTATGCAAAAGCTCTCTTGAGAATTTATAGGCCGCTTCTGCTGCAGCAATTATCCTCAGATGATCTGTCTGGCGATGTCCAGTTAGCGGTGGAGCGATATCGCTTAATATAGCGTCTGCTTTTCCTTCCAGGGCTTCTTTAATAGTTAATGTTGCTCCATTTGACATAAAGTCTTGAAGAACGAATTTAGTGCCGGGAAGAGGATCCATTTCTATAACGTCAACCGCAATTAATTTTGCTGAAGAGCCAATTTGATCAGATCTAATTTCCCTCGAAACTATTTGGCTCCACCCTCCTGGCGCTGCTCCAAGATCGACAACCTTCATGCCCGGTTTCAAAATCCGAAACCTTTCGTTCAACTGTAATAGTTTGTAAGCTGCTCTTGACCGATAACCATCGCGTTTTGCAGCGTCGACGTAAGGGTCATTAAGCTGTCGGTTCAGCCACCTTGTGGAAGAGATCTTTCGACCTTTTGCCGTTTTGACACGTGTATTTAAATTACGGATATTTTCCCGGCCTTTTTTAGTTGAACGGTGATTACCTGTTGGTCGCTTCTTTGACACTTTGGATATGGCCTTTATAGATTGGCAAGATTGAGATTTAATAACATACCTTCTCGTAAGCATCAGATGGCAATTAATTTGGTTATTTAGAAAAAGTTATTACGAACAAATTGGTATGAAATAGTCAGATATAAATTAGACCACTAATTTTTTACCATACCTTCACAAATTAAAATATACGCTTCCGATGAAAACACATGTTTTAGGATGTTTCGTCATGATATCGTGAAAGGCTATTAACTGAACACCTATAAAAATATTGTAACTCCTGGGGATCTTGTATTCCAATTAATTGAAAACGAATATCACATCATAAAAACCAAATTTTTCTCGACAATTTTGGGGTGTTAGTACTACATGAGGTAAAAATCTTGATTGGAACTTCGGTATAAGTCCTAAGATAAGATACGCATAATGAGCGCCACACGCATTGTTGGGGGATAGTTTAACGGTAAAACTCGCGGCTCTGACCCGCGCATTCCCGGTTCAAATCCGGGTCCCCCAGCCAGTGAATTTTAAAATCTCAATTCATATGTCTCTAGTTGGTATCATTTTATATTGGAGAGTAGTGATTTGGTGATTTATAAAAGTAACAAACACATGATATTTAACTAAATTAAAAATAATTGTATCGAAAATAGAGTAATTGCGGGACGAGCTTTAGTAATTCTGTAGTTTGATTCCGAATTTGATAATTTAACGAGGAGCTGTTTAGGTCATGTTATTTAATTGTAGTCATCGAGGACCCCAAAAGGTGTGTGCAGCTGAGCACGGCGGTAGCCAGACCGTTTCAAACGAAACTAAAACCATTACAGTTGATATACACTGTCACCGTCAATCCTATCCCGCAGGCGATTTGATGCAGGAGGAAGCCCAAAGGGCGGGTTTTTCGGCTCTTTCCTTAGGTAGTGAATTGACTAAGGAAGTCAACCGTAAACAGCTGGAGTTTATCAAGCCTAAAATGCAGTCGATCGAAAAGCGTTTAGAGGATATGGACAATATGGGTGTCGATCTTCAGGCTGTATCGGTGTCGCCCTATCAATATTACTATTGGGCTGAGCCAGAGGCAGGAAGAGAAGTATGCAAGCTTATTAACAATGAGATGGCAGAGGATATAGCTCTTCATCCCGACAGGTTTGTTGGTCTGGGAACCATTCCACTCCAAAATACTGAGATGGCTATTACCGAACTGAAGCGCTGTATAAATGAGCTAGGTTATAAGGGAGTAGAGATTAACAGCCATGTGATGGGAGAAGAATTGTCATCGGAACGGCTTGAGCCGTTCTGGGCAACAGTTGAAGAATTGGATGTACTAGTTTTTATACATACAGCTGGTTTTACCCATCCAGACCGTTTGGGTGAGCATTATTTTCTTAACTTAATTGGTCATCCGATTGAAGCGTCGATAGCCATAAGCTATTTGATTTTTGATGGTGTGATGGAGCGTCATCCGGGTCTGAAAATATGTGTCTCTCATGGAGGCGGATATTTGCCGTCTTACGCTGGCCGTATGGACCATGCCTATCACGCCCGAGAAGATGTACGCGAAGGATTGCCCAACCCCCCAACACATTATTTAAAGCAATTTTATTTTGATAGTATTGTATTTGAGCCAGACCAACTCGAATTTTTGATAAAAAAATATGGTGCAGACCATATTTTGCTTGGAACCGATTATCCTTACGATATGGGCGAAACTGATCCCATTGGTTTGTTAAATAAGGTAACCAATCTCAGTAAAGAGGACTTTACAAAGGTAAAAGGTGGTAATGCTATAGAGTTACTAAATTTGAAATAGCTAGGGTTTAAAGTTGTTACTGGCTAAAAGAGTTAGGTATTTTCATGTGCAGATACCTTGGCAGCAGCTTCCCGCTCTAATTTTTTGAATGAGTACGGGCTGAATAGAAGTGTAACAATGTAGAGGATAATCATTATAGTGAGGGTTAGCCAAGGAGTACTGACTGTTAGGGCTGCTAGGATACCTATGGATAGCATCGTCAATAAGATGTAACGATGGGGCACCTTAAATTTTTTAAATGAGTATGTCGGCAGACGACTGATAAGGAGGCATGACACAACTATAATGATCACTCCAACTAAGGCTGGCATGCGAACGATATCAGTTTCTAGCTGAAATGAGATTATTAATGGTAAAAGGACTAATCCACCTCCAGCAGGCGCAGGAACACCGATAAAATAATTTCTAGCCCAAGATGGTGGCTCCGGCCCATCCATATTGGTGTTGAATCTTGCAAGCCGAAGGGCACAACAAACACTGAATAAAAGCACGGGCACCCATCCGATTGGCCCAGCATCTTTCATTGTCCAGAGGAAAAGAAGTAGTGCCGGTGCTACACCGAAAGCAATAAAATCTGAGAGGCTATCCAATTCGGCACCGAATTTACTCGTACCGCGAAGGAGCCTTGCAACTCGGCCGTCAAGCGCATCCAAAACCGCGGCAACAACGATAGAAATGACAGCTGCTTCCCATTTCTCCTCAAGACCAAATTTCAGCGCCGTGAGACCCGCGCACAACGCCAGCATGGTCAATATATTAGGAATCATCCTGTTGAAGGATTGGCTTTTGATTCGTTCACGCTTGGGTCTAAACATTTATATTACTACACCAAACCTTTGTTTTTCCTGAGAACCCAAATCCGCAATTACGGTTTCTCCGGCAACCATTATTTGGCCAACGGCGACCAGTACATTAGTTTCATCGGGTAAATACACGTCCACACGGCTACCGAAGCGGATGAGCCCATAACGTTCCCCAGTATTTACCATTTCGTTTATTGATACCTCACACTTGATGCGACGTGCAATCAAGCCAGCTATTTGTATTACGCCAATTTCGAGGCCTTCATTTGTCGCAATTCGTATACATTGGCGCTCATTATATTCACTGGCCTTATCAAGGGAAGCATTTACAAACTTACCAGGATTATAGGCCACCCGGGTGATCTTTCCAGAAACAGGAATTCTGTTCACGTGGACGTCGAATACGTTCATAAAAATAGAAATGCAGTTAAGCGGATTATTCCCAAGTTCTATTTCTTTTGGTGGCACGGTTTTTACGATCTTTAGCACGGACCCGTCTGCCGGACTTACAACTAAATGATCCTTGGTCGGGGTGACCCTCGGTGGGTCACGAAAAAAGTAAATACACCAAATGGTCAAAATTAAACCAACCCAACATAGTGGTTTCCAAAGGAATGCCAGGGCAACCGTGATAACTGTAAAAAGAAATATAAACGGCCAACCAGCCTTGTTAATAGGGACGAAAACCGTCTTTAACATTTTTAAATCCTACCTTCATGGGATGGGTGGGAATTTCTGCTAGCAATCAACTATTAACATTCCGCGATGGTTGATCAGAAGTATGTAACTTAAGACATTAATCAGGATGTAAATTACTTGATGATTTATAAGATCTTACTATCTTATTGCAAGTTGTAGAGACAATTTGACACAGTGATCATCTGGTAGACGGCAATGCAAACACTTGTCCAGGAAAGATCAGATCAGCATTTTTTATCTGTTCCTTGTTTGCGTCATAAATTACAGTGTAGCGAAACCCACTGCCGTAAGTTCTTCGAGCAATACGCCAGAGGCTGTTTCCCGACTCGACAACGACCAAGCTTCCTGGTTTTACTCCGGTAAGAGGCACGGAGCGTGCAAAAACAACCTCTCTCCGCGCAAGCACCTTACCGTCTATTTGAATATGGTCTGCTCTCAAAGTATAAATCCCCGCCTTAATTGATCCTGCCGGAGATAGGCCCCAAATACCAATATCATCCGCGGAAGTTCTTCCCATAAACTTTTCATTCAAGTATAATTGGATAAGAGCTTTCTTTGGGGCTTTTCCAACGATGTTTAATTTGCCACGTTCATTATAATCAATAGCGTCTACTGCAAATTTGGTAGCGAATTCACCGTTTGTTACCGGTGTGGCCTTTTGCAGTACTTCTATTGAGCCTTCATCACCAATCGGAACTTTTAGGGCAAGTGGTTGTGTTGAAGCTTGGCTCGGGCGTCCAGCAATATCTTTACCCTTTTCCGGGACCAATAACACCAGGGCATTTTCCGAATCGATTTTTTCGTCGTTCTCGTCAGTCATCATAAGAGAAAGTTTTCTGTTACCAGGTGGTAGCGGCGAAGAGGGCAAGAATACCCATTCTCCACGTTTATCGGCCAATACTTCCCCAATTTGTTTTTCCCCATCGAATATTTCTACTTTGGCTTCTGGTGCCGCTCTACCTGCTATTACGGTATCACCATCTGGATTTACACGAACAACATCGAAGCTGGGTTTATTCACTTTCCGTTGAGGAGATGCCTCGGCGTTAAGTGTGACCCCTTTTTTAGGTAGGTCTGCTTTGTAGGGTGGGATTTTGCTAGATGCGGATGGTGGGGTTTTAATTGGTGGAGAGCCCTTTTGAACGTCGAATTTCTTTTCTTCGACTTCATCGAAGTAAAAGTTCAGAGTAATTGCTATTGCAACAACAAAGCCTCCAAAAATCGCAAGTAGAGTAGACTTGGTCACGGGCAGCCTTTCGATTGCAGAAAACCAAAATTAATTTGAAATATAGAAATATATATATACAGGAATTCCAGCACGAGTTCTAACTATGGTTTTTTATGCATTAGTAGTTTATCAAAGTTGTTGCAACTAAAGCCGATACCGATGCCAAAACTATTGGCAGTATCGAAAGTGCACAAACCATGATAGGGGCCGCAAATTGTTTAAAAAAAGTAGGCAAAAGTTTCTTCTGCGATAAAATTGAATCTGTAAAAAAAATAAATCCCAATACTAAAATTGGTACAGCCATAAGTGGGTTAGCTTCAATAACCCGGAGTGCAATCAATAAAAGGGCTGTAAAGCTACTCCAAAAAAAACTAAAGCCGAGTGGTAAATCCCGTTTAAACCAGAGCCAGACCAAAAATCCCAATGCGGTACTACTAACACCAAAAGCCAAATTTCTATCTGCCAGGATGTCACCAATCCAGGCAATAGTAGCCAGCCCGATAGCTGCGACGACTACCATTATGGCAGGCATGCGAGCATCTTTTGCCAGTCGATGAGCACTGAACTGAATGCTTCCCCATATGAGGAAAATAAGGATCGAGCCTAAATCAACCTCTCCTCGGACCCAAACAATGACTGCCGCTGCAAATATTAAATCCAAGGACCAACTGATAATTTTGTATTTGTTTCCTAATTCAGGCAATAAATGGTCAATTAAGGCTCCCAAAAGAAGTCCAACTAAAATAATATGGGGCATAGAATTACTATCAAAGGTATTTTGAAAGCTCGGAATTCCAAGAACAAACGCGCATACCCAAGCTGATCCAATTCCAGTAGAAGCCGAAATCAAAACTTTCCTTGAGGCTCCCCGGCCCGCCAAACCAATTATACCTGCGAGAATGATGGTTCCAAAGAATGGCAGTACAAAAAGCGCAAAGAACGAACCTGTGATTACATCAAACATATTTTACTAAATTATCGGCGATTCTATTTAACTGTCACCTTATTTTTGATAGCTGGCAAGGATGACAAATACTTAGCGATGGCATGAAGATCTGAATCCGTCAAATTTGCCGTGTTGTCTGTAACTTCGGTCATAGCGCCGCCCACAAAATCTCCATCGGGCAAAATGCCGATTTTAAGGACGTCTACAACCTCCTTTTGCGACCAATTACCAATCCCGGTTTTCAAGTCAGGTGTTATGTTGGGCACACTATCTCCATTTGGTCCCTCAGATGTTCCAGCCATCGTTTTGCTCCTATTTGCGGCGCCTAGAAAGTTTCTTGGTGTATGACACTCTCCACAGTGAAGGAGGGCTTCCGTTAGATAAGCGCCTCTGTTCCAATCATCTGTTTCACCTGATTTGAGTTTGAGTGTGCCTTCATCGAAAAATAAAAATTTCCAAATATGAATCAATTTGCGAAACATGAACGGAAAATTTATTTGGTGGGGTATATTTGGCTTTGCTATCGGTTCGAGTGAAAATATGTAAGCTCGCAAGTCTAGTATATCCCTATCGGTCATCTTGGTGAAGGATGTATAAGGAAACACTGGAAAATAGTGACTGCCCTCTGGAGAAACGCCTTTCCGAAGTGCGCGAATGAAGTCCTTCTTACCCCATCTCCCTATACCATAGGTTTTATCGGGGGTAATATTGGGGCCAAAATACCTTCCAAAGGGTGTATCTAGCGCCCTTCCACCTGCTAACAATCGTCCTTTATTCTTGACGTCAGTGTGGCATCCAGCACACCCAGCAGCGTTAAACAAATATTGACCACGTGAGATATTTTCTTTTTGTCCAGAGGAAGCGTAGTCGCTGTGGTAGGTAAGGAAAAGCAATGCTAGCAATAAGCTTTTCAATAAATAAACGGAGCGGCATAGTGTGTCCCGCAATCTTTTTTTAATAGCACTATGCTGGAAAAAATTTAGACGTCTGTGCAATGCTTTATACGTTAATTTGAATTTCTTATAACTTCGGTCCGCGGTAGAGTTTATGACATGTGCCACACGTTCTTCCGACACCAATAAAAGCAGATTTGGCCAATGCCAAGTCGGTTCCATCCACTGAGGATACAAGCTTATCAGTTGCTTTCTTCAAGTCCATTAATTTAGCCTTAAAGTCAGTTTTATCCGACCAAATTTGGGCTTTTGCTCGCGTGTTTCCACCGCCAGATCCTTCTGGCCACATATTAAAGAGCTTATTGGTGGCAGATGCTATCGCGATTGCTGGTATCTTCATATCAGCGATATCAGATGCATTTTTTAACTGCCCCATAGAGCGAGCCAGGATTTTCATGGTTGCGGTTCGTTCTTGTTGCAAAGCTGTCTTGTCTTGTGCGTAGGAATTTAGGGTTAATCCAATAATGATAATCATCGGGGCTACCAAAAAACGAAAGAATTTTAAAGTTAGTTGCATAGGTGTCTCCAAAAAATATAAATTTAAAATCGCACTTAATTCAGGTATTGAACAGGTGGTGGTTTCTCTGGCTTAACATTCTCTTG
>JAOMCN010000116.1 GCA_028345065.1 Rhodospirillales bacterium | reverse complement strand
TAGATGAGCATATTCAGGATTTGATCCGGGATTTTAATAATGATCAACTACAAATTCGACGTTTAAACAAACAAAAGCTTCAATTGAAAGATGAAATTTCGAGAATTGAGGCGGGTTTATTACCGGACATCATCGCCTAAACGTTTGCAGGAATACCAAATACACTTGTCACTCTTTTTATTAAAATTGTATAACGTCATTTGAAATATACCCAGGAACCATAAAAACAGAGATTTATTTGATGTCTGATAAAAGACCGCTAGTTGGTATAATCATGGGCAGTCAGTCAGACTGGGCAACAATGAGGCATAGCAAGGAAACTCTAGATAAACTAATGATCACTAATGAGACACTGGTGGTTTCAGCCCACCGTACGCCAAGTCGACTGACAAAATATGCAACCGGCGCGAAAAAAAATGGTCTAAAAGTGATCATTGCTGGCGCTGGTATGGCCGCTGCTTTGCCGGGGGCAACGGCAGCCATCACTCCTATACCCGTTCTGGGAGTACCCATGGAGGGCAAAGTCATGGGTGGCCTCGATTCAATCTTATCAATGGTCCAAATGCCGGCTGGTATTCCAGTAGGTACACTTGCAGTTGGACGATCCGGTGCAATTAACGCTGCTATTATGGCTGCAAGTATTTTAGCACTGTCCGATCCAACTATCTCACGTAACCTGGAAAAATTTAGAGCTAACCAAACAGCATCAGTAATTGAAACTCCGCAGAATTAATATTACGATAAATGCGGCGGCCCGAAATAGATCTAAAGCGCCTACCCTAGGGCAGAACAAATAGTTACCTTAAGTTTAGCATGCACACATCGAGGGTGGAATACGAAGTTATATTCTGGAACTAAAAATTCCAACTTTCCAATTACTTGTGTTAAAAACACTCAAAGAAAGATCCTTGAACGCGTCCTCTTGAACTTAGAAAGGGTGCTCGACGCCTGTTGCTTAAAGGCCCTGGTCAAGGATGGAATTTTTAGAACCTCTGAAATACGACGATCTAGGAATGCCCAAGTGTTGGTGCAGTCTTCTGATTGATCAGCAAGCCAATAAAGGATAGTGGCGGTGTAAACCCCTGCAAGTAATCCACGTTTTGTATAAAAGTTGAAATCAGTTGAGTTATCCCCAGCAAAGTACCAAATAGAGTCCACTGTCTTATAAGTTAAACTGGCACATAATAGAAAGTTTCTCGGAAGCGCTAAATAAGAAAGGAGCTTACGCAATGCTTCCTTATGAATTATATTTTGCTGGAGGCGAGTTTTGATAGCCGTTGCTACCCGTTCCCTGATAGGTAGTGACCCTATATCTACGTGTCCAAGCTCTTCTAGCATCAACTTGTCAGCGCTTTCACTAAAATAATAAACCAAGTCACGGGGCCCTTTCGGAAAGGCTCTTTTGAGCATAATAGGATCTATATTAGCATCCTTTGCTGCAGCTTTTAGTGCTTTCCAACTCCAGCCGTCAAAAACCACATGAACCAACGCACGGGCTAATATAACGTGCCGAGTTTTATCTAAATTGCTCAACTTTCACCCTTTCCGTTAATTCTTGCCGCCTCGCCCGCTTTAATGAGTTCCTGATTCCGTTTTACCTCGTCCGAGTAACCAAACAAACGAAAATCATGCATTCTCATTGGATATAGAATGCCGTCCAAATGATCGCATTCATGTTGGACGGCCCGTGCGTGAAACCCCGCCGCCACTCGTTCTTGCCGCAATCCACTTAGGTCAATCCAACTATAACGGATCTTAATGTGCCTTGGAACACAGCCCATCATATTGGGTACAGACAAACACGCCTCCCAATCCAATTCTTTTTCATCCGTTAGGGGTTCTATTTCAGGATTTACCATGATCGTCAATTCTTCTTCCATTTCATCGTCTTCGCTCATACCAACCCTGCTTTCAGGTACAAAAAAAACAACTACACGCTTGGGTATATGAACCTGAGGCGCAGCGAGACCAATCCCTTCTGAATCTTCTAGTGTTTCTAACATATCACTCACGATCGCTTTAATTT
>JAOMCN010000115.1 GCA_028345065.1 Rhodospirillales bacterium | reverse complement strand
AGTGGGTACGGAGCAGGCAACTAGTATCGCTTGTGGTTAATTTAAACATTTGTTCCGAATTTCTTAATCCATCAAAAGAAGGATAATTGACGTTTGGTACGGTAGAGCCTATACCGTCCCGCCGGAAATTAAATTTTTGACTGCTTGGAGCAAAGTATGTCCGTGTCGCCATCCGTAAGTCGAAAACAACTTCATACCCGAGAAATTAAATGCATTGGATATGAACGTGATGACGGCTTATGGGATATCGAAGGTAGAATCACAGATTCCAAGACTTATAGCTTCGACAACGAAGATCGTGGAGTAGTAAGTAGTGGATCCCCAGTACACGATATGATTGTTCGCCTCACCATTGATGAAGATTTACTCGTCCATGAAGCTGAGGCACACACTCTATCATCCCCATTTGATATTTGTCCTAACATAGCGAACTCTGTAGAGAAACTAAGGGGGCTTAAAATTAGTTCTGGGTGGAGAAAATCGGTTCGAGATAAAATTGGTGGTACTAATGGCTGCACCCATATTACTCAGCTTCTTATTGGTCCTCTCGCTACAACGGCCTACCAAACTATCGTGCCACTCAAAAGGCATCCTAATAAAAACAAGAACCCGAGCCGACGGCCTTCGATTATAGATACCTGCTATGGTTGGTCCGCGAAAGGGCCTATAGTTAAACGTTTTTGGCCCCAATACTACAAAGAAACAGAATAACTCTAACATCCTGGTTGCTAAGGTTTACTCCGCCCCAGCTGTTTCTTTACTGTAGAAAAAAATGTGTTGTAGACTGTAATTCTCACGCTTTCTTAAACCTATACATGTACAAGGCGAAGCCAATTTCAAGAGCCTTTGACGCTCAGTAAATAAGATTTTTTGCCCAAATAATAGTCAAGCCTTGTCAGAACGGGTACAGCGTAACATATTCGATAAATGGGGAAAGAAGATATAAATCTGAACCGAATTGAGAATAGCACAGACCTTCCGTTTTGTGGATGGCAGGGCTGTCGGGAATTTGGCAAGTTTAGGGCGCCTATTTCACCACAGAACTTAAACCAGTTTTACTGGTTTTGCCTTGAACATGTTCGTCTGTATAACAGTAACTGGAATTATTGCGAGGGGATGTCAGAACAGTGTTTTGAGGACTTATACAGAGCTGATGCGACGTGGAACCGTCCAACTTGGCCAATGACATCAGGTACTAAAATTGGTGGATATAATAAAAGTATTTTTCTAAATTTTGATACCATATTTGATCCCTTTGATTTTGTTGACCAACGTGGTACACCTTCTGACGAATTTAACACCACCGCCTCATACACAGAAAAGAGAGCTCTTAAACTTCTAGGACTTGAATTTCCAGTTTCGAAAGAGGAGGTTAAAGCTAGATACAAGGTGCTGGTGAAACGCCACCACCCCGACAGACATGGTGGTGATAAGGATTCAGAGGAGATTTTGAAGAAGATTAATGAGGCTTATGAAACTATAATGAATTTGTGCGTTGCGTAGAAGCGATCCTAGCGTTCACTTACTACTCCCGATCCCGCAGCATAATTATTTCGGACACAGAAATGACCCAAAATCCAACCACTTCATTTGAAGAAGAGGGTAGCTTCGCATTGGATGCTCCCGATATTACCATCTCCGTTAAACAGCAATTTGGAATTGATAGTGAGCTAGAGGTTCCTGCTTTTTCAGAGGGTAATGAATACGTGCCCCTATTAGATGATGCTTACCGCTTTGATCATGACACTACACTAGCTATTTTAGCTGGTTTTGCATATAACCGCCGTGTCATGATCCAAGGCTATCACGGCACGGGTAAATCCACTCACATTGAACAAGTTGCATCTCGCCTAAACTGGCCCTGTATCCGTGTAAATCTGGATAGCCACATCAGCCGGATCGACCTGGTGGGAAAAGACGCTATCGTTCTACAAGATGGACAACAAGTCACAGCTTTTAAGGAGGGGATTCTACCCTGGTGCCTGCAGAAACCAACCGCTCTAGTTTTTGATGAATATGATGCCGGACGCCCGGATGTAATGTTCGTTATCCAAAGGGTTTTAGAAGTTGATGGCAAACTCACTTTGATGGAT
>JAOMCN010000114.1 GCA_028345065.1 Rhodospirillales bacterium | reverse complement strand
TAAGTATTTGTGAAGAAGCTCGCGTAGACGAATATCATCGTCAATAAGCAGAATATGCGGACCATCCGAAATCATGTTTCTACGTTTCACCCAAATCTATGGACATTATGCTGTAACAAATTCATTAGTTCAGGTTGATCACTGATTATGCCGACAAAAACCTTTGCAAAGGTTCAGCAGGAATCGCGACGGGCGATAAAAATAGGGTTGCGTTCCTTCTGGAAACACAAACCTGATGCTTCATACCCTTCTTTGTTACGTTAAGCAGTATTAATTTAATAACAACAACATTCTAAATTTGATACTGCGTGCTCAAGCAAACCAACAGGTAAAATCCTGTTATTAAAGACGGTACCTGATACAGAGGATACACAATAAATAGCTAACCGTAACCCCCAGATTTTTAACAACAAGTGGGTTACCCAATTATAGAACCCGCCGTATAAATAATTGTTTTTAGAAAATTACGAGAGCTCCAATAACTCTTTGATAGAATAAAAATAGAAGCTCCACTCCCCAGTGTGAGGCCATAATCTATGTAGTTTGCTTGATATCTACCAGTCTTATTGACATAAATAACCACTCTTAATTAGGGATGCAATTTAATTTCATACAACAGGGGATAAAGGAAATAAAACTACATGGGATCAGAAAGTTTTGACAATCAAGATGGTTTAATTTGGTTCGATGGCAAGATGGTTGAATGGCGACAGGCTAATCTTCATGTCCTTACTCATGCCCTTCATTATGCTTCTTGCGTATTTGAAGGGGAGCGAGTTTATAGTGGCGTAATCTTCAAACTTAGGGAACACACGAAACGGTTGGTTAAGTCAGCTAGTATTTTAGGCTTTCAAATTCCTTATAGTATAGACGAGATTGACGGTGCCTGTATTCAAATTTGTGAAGCCAATGGTATTATAGATGGCTACGTACGACCCGTCGCCTGGCGTGGCAGTGAATCCATGGGTGTATCATCACAAAATACTAAAATTCATCTTGCCATAGCCGTTTGGCCTTGGCCGTCATATTTTTCTCCCGAAGCAAGATTGAAAGGTATTCGACTTAAAACTTCTAAATGGCGTCGCCCGCCGCCAGAATCGGCACCGGTTCACGCAAAGGCATCAGGTTTATACATGATTTGCACCATGTCAAAGCACGAGGCGGAAGCCGAAGGATACGATGACGCGTTGATGTTAGATTGGCGCGGTTACGTCGCTGAAGGTACCGGTGCCAACATATTTTTGGTAATGGCGGATGGAAAATTACATACACCACCACCCGACTGCTTCCTGAACGGTATTACCCGTCAAAGCGTCATCGATTTAGCAAAGAAAAAAGGTTACGAGATAATCGAACGCCACATAAAACCCACAGAAATATCTGATGCTCGCGAAATTTTTGTGACTGGAACCGCTGCTGAAGTTACCCCCGTTGGTGAAATAGATGGCCTCGTAATTTCCGTGGGCGAGGTTACAAAAACCCTTATGACCGAATATGATAAGCTTGTAGGTAAAAAACTGGGAGACACGGCGTCTGCAGCATAAAATTTTTATATTCGAAACCAGTTCCTAGTTATTTTCAAACGCCGGAGTTGTGACGTCAGTATCGAACTTAAAATCATGCGGGCACACCGCTTAAAAACCTATATTTGGGTGCAGATACAACAGCGTTACTGTGAACGTAATAATCTGCCTATCTATATTTTAGAGAAAGGCGACCTCGATGCGGGCGTGGTTATCATTAAAATTAATCTACTTGACGGTAGGTGCAAGGTTTTCTCACAAATCGTGAGACCAAACGGTGAACCTGCATGGCAAACCTGGTCCACTAACGGAGTACCTGTTTTAGAGTCCGAAGCTGACACATACATCGCAAAGCAAAAACAAATTGATCCCGATATTTGGGTTATTGAAGTTGAGGATATGAAAGGACTATTTAAACTTGATGAGGTTGTAATCTGACGAATAGCTTTGGCACTAAATTAAATTAGATTAGTTTTTATTCACACCATTTTTCTGTTGCTCGATTGTCAGCTTCAAGCGACCCCACCCATTCTGTCACCGACCCGTAATCTTCTTTCTTCCAAAAAGGAGCGCGGGTCTTCAAAAAATCGATCAAAAATTCGCAGGCTT
>JAOMCN010000113.1 GCA_028345065.1 Rhodospirillales bacterium | reverse complement strand
CGTATCTATATTTGGTACAGGTGTTGAAAACTTGATCATTGCTATTACCATTCCGTTTATTCCAAGGTGTGCACGGGTTGTACGTTCAAGCGCCCTTGCTATTCGCGAAATTCCTTACGTCGATGCGGCCCGTGCGCTGGGATTTAACCATCGACGGATCATTATACGCCATATGGTGCCCAACGTGATGGCCCCATATTTGATCATGATTACGGCATTTGTCGGACAGGCTATTCTCCTCGAGGCGTCACTTACGTTTCTCGGTCTCGGTGTACAGGAACCAACACCTGCTTGGGGATTAATGCTACAAGGAGGAGCCGAAGAGTACGCTGAAAGTGCACCTTGGATGGCGATCTTTCCGGGGCTCGCTATAAGTCTCGCAGTTTTCGGTTTTAATTTGTTTGGAGACGCCTTACGCGACGTGCTTGATCCTAAGCTTCGTTCTCAGTAGCGGTTGTCAGCCCTACACCGTTCCGTTAACTGCAAAATCGAATATATCAAAATTTCTAAGGGTGCCTAATTCAGCTCGCTTTATATAGGTTTCATTCAGAGGTTCCGACATGATGAATGGTACCCGGCGTTCAGAAACGCCGCCGTGAGAGCGAAGCCTCTTCCCCTGAAGCTGAGATAAATCATGTTTAGATTCCGAGGAACCTATAACAGTCCGTGCGTCTGAAATTACTGCTACATCACCCTCAATGTCGGGTGGAAGATCAAAAATCTCACAAACTTCGTTGCGATCGTAAACACCCTCAATGCCTCTCAAGGTACGGACGGATTCAATTACGGTCTCGGGCGAAAATCCATCGAGGCAATAAATACGGGCAAACCCGCCAAGAGCGCCGTGATGTGCAACGTATGGGTCGGTGATGGGAAGAATTACCCGGGTGGTGCCAACGCCCAGCATGTTGTCCAAATGATCCTGGAGATAAATAACATTAGGCGTGTTATCGTCCCTTGATTTGTCGTTCATACCATGGTCGGCGGTAATCGCGACTAATGCACCAAGGGCCTCCAACTTCCCAAAGGCATCATCAAGACAGGAATAAAATTGGTTGGCTTCCTGCGATCCGGGTGCGTAGGTGTGCTGGATATAGTCCGTGAGTGAGAGATACATTAGGTCCGGTTTGTCACGCTCAAGGAGTTTGATGCCAGCCTCCATTGCGAACAGCGACAACTCGGCGGAATAGACATCCGGTAGTGGCCACCCCACCAACTCAAGGACATCCTCAATACCGTGCTCTCTTAATGTACAGGTGTCAGCTTTTTCTGAAGAAAAACAGATGCCGTTCCTCATTCCCTTCCCCAGCAGCAAACGCAACTTGTCCTTGGCAGTAATGACGACAACTTGACCGCCAATCCGTGAATAAGCGGCAAACAGTGTTTCCACACGTAAAAAGTCCGGATTATTCATCATTACAGTTTTGCCGCTTTTCGGTTCCAGCAAAAAATTTCCTGAGATCCCATGGATAGCCGGTGGCGTGCCGGTGACGATCGACAGGTTGTTAGGATTGGTGAAGCTCGGCACGACGCCGTCCGCAAGACCCGAGAACCCATTGTCCATGAAGCGACGGAGGTTAGGGAGAATGCCGTCCTTGAGACCTTGTTCGTAATAGGTTGCGTCGCCGCCATCCACGCAAACCACCACGATCGGTTTCCGTGGCCGTCGGTAGTTGATGCCGTTAACTGTCAGTTCCACAGTGACCGTTTCATCCATGACTTTTCTTGTCCCGCCGTTTAGGTAAAGGTTGTTGGGAATAGGATACCATCAGGCAGAAGGGAATTGTTAGGAATATCAGGACACCAAGGATTACCATCGACGTCGACACCCCGACTGCGTCGCTTACCAACCCGAATATCAAAGGTGAAATAGCACCAGCACCCATTCCGACGGTATAGAAGAATGCGAAGCCCCTGGCATGCCGTTCGGGTGTAATGAAGTCAGCGACTGTTGCATATAACACTGAAGACGTACCATTCATTGCTACTCCTACTAAGGGCAAGAGTGCCAGCGCGCCCAGCAGCGGCATAAATAACAAAACAAGTATGCCCGCGCCAGTGGCTATTTCGGTCAACACCATTGTACGAACTATCCCCATTCGTTCGGCGATCAATCTTCTCGATACGGGGGTG
>JAOMCN010000112.1 GCA_028345065.1 Rhodospirillales bacterium | reverse complement strand
AGGAGAAGTTGTTCTTCGTCACCGGAGAATTCCACTAGTAATATCGCTGCCGGATTTCCTTTCAAAAATTTGTCAATAGCCGGGCGAAAGACCGGGTTCTCGTTAGCAAGGTCGATCATTGTTCTGTCTACCAGTTCGACAGCCGACGCATCCAGCTGGACTATGCCGGGCACGGTTTCCATAGCGGAGCGGAGCGTTGGAAAAAGGCAAATACCCAGAACGCGGTGTAATGGAATAGATTGCAGGGGCAATTTAATTTTTTGAAAATAAGCGAGGGTGCCCTCCGATCCGACCAGCAGTTGAGCTAAATTGTGCCCCTCAGGTTTGATAGTATTGATATTGTAGCCACCAACATTGCGGAGTAAGTCGGGGTATCTGTTGTCAATTTCCACACTTTCACGAGCTGCAATTTTCCTCAATGTACTGATAATGTCGAGGTACGATCTTGGACCATCAATGTCTTCCAAGTTCCCCGAAACTTGACCGAAGTGAGCCTTTGTTCCATCTGCCAGAATTGCGTCTATCTCCAGCACATTATGAACCATATTTCCGTAGCGGATGGATCGAGACCCACAAGCGTTGTTACCCGCCATACCTCCAATTGTCGCTCGACTACCGGTTGAGATATCGACGGGAAAAAAAAGATTATGAGGCTTCAGCATTCTATTTAGGTCATCGAGCACGACCCCAGGTTCTACCTCAACCGTCTTAGTTTCTGCATCAAATTGAAGAATTCTGTTAAGCTGTTGGCTGGTATCAATTATTAACGCCTCGCCAAGAACTTGGCCGCATTGAGATGTGCCACCACCCCTAGGTAGAATAGGGATACCTTCATCTTTAGCTATGTTGATTGTTCGTTCGACATCAGCATTGGACACCGGAACAACAGTACCGATTGGCTCTATTTGATAGATCGACGCGTCGGTAGAATACCGCCCCCGGCTGAATTTATCGAACAAGACATTTCCATCGAGTTCCTTATTCAACCTGGCGGCAAGCTTGAGATCTCCAACACGTTTTTTGCCATCTGTTCTTAGGGAGTGTTTTTGCAATTGCGCTCCAATTTAACCAGGTGCCGGGGAGTGCTATATTCCATGATACGTTTGAAACATAAATAAGACCAAATTAACCTGCCCCAGTTATTAGTCCAACATTATTGACAGAGGTTGAAGCAATCGAGGGTGTTTCTAATAAAACTCATGATGATCGACTGCAGATAGCGTCACTATCTACTTTACGTTTATGTGGGGGACACCTTTTTCCAATTTTCCGATGATCGCGGCATATTCATACTTCTGTTCGTGGAATAGAGAGAGTATTTTGTCCGCTTGATTTGGGAGGCAGCTGACGAGTAAACCACCCGATGTCTGTGGGTCAGTAATTAGGTTTTTCTGCCACTCTTCTAAAACGCTGGTTAAAGTGACGTCATCGCCAAAGCTATCCCAGTTTCGATTACCTGCACCTGTACTGAAACCTCTCTGTGCGTAGTTAATAGCACTTGGGAGGATAGGAAGTTGATCCCAATATAGGGTAGCAGCTAGGTTTGATCCACTGCAGACTTCCAGTAAATGCCCAACGAGACCAAAGCCCGTAACGTCGGTAACTGCGTGAACACCCGGGACTTCAGAGAGTTCATTTCCTATTGAATTGAGCTTAACTGTACTCTTTATTAACTCCCCGTAGCCGATATCATCTAATTGGTCATTATTCAAAGCTGCCCCCAGGATTCCTACACCGAGACCCTTTCCGAGGATCAAAACGTCGCCGTCTTTGGCGGCGTTATTTCGTTTTATCTTATCCGGGTGCACAAGACCGACTACAGCAAGGCCATAAATTGGTTCAGGGGCGTCGATCGTGTGTCCTCCGGCTATGGGCACACCGGCGTCCGCACAGACTTGGTTTCCTCCGGCAAGTGTATTCTGTACTTGTCCGACAGTCATTTTATCCATGGGGAAGCCGGCGATTGCCAGAGCCATAATCGGCTTACCTCCAATAGCATAAACATCAGACAGGGCATTAGCGGCGGCAATACGACCATAGTCGAAAGGGTCATCGACGATTGGCATGAAGAAGTCTGTCGTCGCGACGACACCCTGGTCCCCGTTAATTTTATACACTGCGGCGTCATCGCCGGTTTCATATCCGACTAACAATAAAGGGTTCGCCGCTTGAGCCGGTAGTTTGGATAATAGATCAGTAAGCACCGACGGTGCTATTTT
>JAOMCN010000111.1 GCA_028345065.1 Rhodospirillales bacterium | reverse complement strand
CGGGCGTTCCTCCTTTCAATCGCCAGTAATTAAGTGCAGAGACGTCATTTCCTAAAATAGATTTGAAGCCACCCGAATTGGCAATTGCGGCTTCTAAGGGAAGTTGGGGTGCAAATCCCGCCGATATTTCTTTTTGTGTTGGTGGTGCCCCTGTTTTGTAATCGATGATACGTAACCGTTCATTCTCGAGGCGGTCTATCCGATCTGCAATGGCGACTAGTGTAAATGTACCGTGCGGCCCTACTAGTTTTAACTGTCCCTTAACCTCAGTTTTGATGTCAACTATTTCTGGCCTCGCGGCTCTTTCTTGGTCAATAAACCACTTTGAAATACTCAAAAATCTTGGCCACCAAAAAGCCCAAACGGCGTGAAAATTTGTTATTGCACCAAATTTTTGACGTCCTAACTCGATGAGGACATCTTCGGCGTTATCGGGCAATGGTTCGCCCGGATGGGCTGGGCAAGTCTCAATAAACTGATTGAGAATTTGGTGGACTAAGGTTCCATAGTCAGCGGTGTCTGGAGCCCAGTTAAGAGCCGGTAATGGTATCAGTTTGAGGATATGTTTTGCATAGATTGAATATGGGTCACGCATCCAAGTCTCCACCTGTGTGACTGAGAGTTGTCTCGGGCGCGCTGAAACCGGGGGGGTTGGCGCAGGAGGTGTGATGCTCTCTATTTTCTTTGGTTTATCCAAAAGGGCTTGCAAGTCCTTCCACGGGTGCTTGGGACAAAGAACAGATAATAAATTATGCCCATCAAGTAGCTGAGTAATGCGCAACAACCATCGAGCTGGGACGGTCGGTGTTCCTCCTACCCGCCGGGAACGGGTGAGGGCAACACTTGGAGCACAAAAAGCTTGAGTGAAATCATGGGCACTCAGTCCTACACGGTGCTCCGGGAGAGGCAGTCCAAACTTTTTGCGCATGGGGCGGCTCATCCACGGGTCTGCACTGGCCTCGGGTGGCCAGGTACCTTCATTCAGTCCCCCTAGGATCAGCAGGTCAGCCTTTTGAAGTCTCGCTTCTAATAATCCCCAAATATGTAATCTTGGATGAGTGTGATACTGCTGTCTTACCCTCCGAAACGACATCAACCTCTTGAGTAAAGAGGGATAAATTAATCCTGGTAGATTGTCGATGGCGTCGGAAAAACTCGCAAGTTCGGACAAAAATTTAGATAAGGTTTCTCCAGCAGTACCCGCCCATAGGCGTTCTATTCCTGATTCTGTATTGCTAGTTGCAAGGTATTCTGAAAATGCTATATGGGCTTCCAAGATAGAGCGAAAAGTGACGTCCCGTCTCGCTGATAATTGCGAAAAATAATTTGATCGTTTCTTTAACCTTTCAAGAAACTCGCGAAAATCAAGATGGCTATCGTCCAGTGCTGCTAACAGTCCATCGATACCGGGTTCTAGTCGCGATCCGCGTAAAACCGACACTTCAAGCCGACGTATTAGCTCTCTCAACTTAGCGGGAAAAAATTCACAAGCGGCAATCGGATGCTTGCAAACTGCCAGAAGGTCAACTGGTTTGAACTGACCAATTATTAGTTCAGCGGTCAAGCTTAAGAATATTCCTGCCGGCACACTGGACAAAGGCTGTCCAGCGGAGTGGTCAATCTCGATGTTCCAACGATGCAGCTGACTTTTCACCCGTCTAGCTAATTCTTGGTCAGGAGTAATAAGAGCGGCCGTCTTGCCTTTTTTCTCTAGCGTTTGCCGCATCATAAGGGCAATCACGCCAGTTTCTTCGTCCAGGTCAGTGCATTCCACATATTCGACGTCCTCAAACCCGTGGTTTAATGATGATTCGAGATGGCGCCACATTTCAATGGAAGAGGGTGGACGTAAAGCAATGTTAATAAATTCTGCCCTACTGGTTTGATGTTTCTCAAAACCCTGGGCTTCCCAAATCTTTACTTCGCCCAATCTAGCGCCCATCTTGGAAAGAAGGTGTGCCATGCCATACTGCGGATGGGTTGGCTCAAGTATGGCTAACTCAGCTTCACTCAAAGTCTGATCCAATCCAGGAAGAATCACACAGCCGTTTGGAAGCCTTGAAATAACATTCAGCAAATCTGCAGTTGCGGGTATGCTTCCAGTTGATCCGGCGGCAATAATGTAGCCTTGGGGAGGAGACGTTTGCCAAACACTAGCTTGTCTTTCTAAAAGTTTATTTCGCCGCTCAGCAGGGTCCAGGCAGCCGTATTTATCTAATATGGCCGGCCATGCCTTCG
>JAOMCN010000110.1 GCA_028345065.1 Rhodospirillales bacterium | reverse complement strand
TGTCATTCCCAATCCACCTGAAGCATTACGCGACCCTGTTTCGTGGCGCTGGTTCTACGACGGCAGAAAAAAGGACGTACCTGAACCCATGCCATTACCGTCAGATTACTCTGAGGAATACCTTAAAGGTCTTCAAACTCAATCGGGCAAGATCGAATTCGAATGTGAAAGCCTAAAACTATTTGACCCCAATGACGATGACCGACCTCCAATAGTTAAATACCGACCTTCCTGGGAAGGTCACAAAGCCGCTGCCGCAAGAGAATTTCCGCTGCAGTTGGTCACTCCTCATCCCCGCTTCAGCTTTCATACACAGGGAGACGGCAAAGATAGCTTCCTAAACGATATAGACGAACACCGTATTACTGTTGACGGTTACGCCTATTGGGTCATTAGAATTAACCCGCAAGACGCGAAAGCCCGCGGCATTAACATGCATGACATAGTCAAGGTCCATAACCAACGCGGTGCGGTTCTCTGCGCCGCAAAATTGACCGAGCGCGTGCGGCCTGGCACTCTGCACGGTTATGAGTCCTGCGCGGTTTATGATCCCTTAGGTGTACCTGGTCATTCAATTGATCGAGGTGGCTGTCTAAACCAGCTTACACCACCACGCTCCCAATTAAAAAAAGGTCATTCTATGGGCTCGAGTGCCGCTCTGGTAGACGTGACCCCATGGGAACGAGAAGGAAAAGTCAGTATAGACCGATCACCCGACCAATACGCAATGGCTGCTGAGTGAGAAAGGGATAGGTCATGAAACAATGGAACCTCATCGTTGACGTTGCCAATTGCACAAACTGTAATCTCTGCGTTCTGGCTGTTCAGGATGAATATGTTGGCAACGAATTTCCAGGCTATGCCGCTGAAATGCCAAAGCACGGCCACAAGTGGATCGATATTAAGCAAAAGGTACGCGGTCAAGCGCCAATCGTAGACGCTGCTTACCTCCCCGTTATGTGCCAGCACTGTGATGATGCCCCCTGTATAAAAGCGGCAGAGAACGACGCCATCAGCAAGCGACCTGACGGAATTGTCCTCATAGACCCTGATAAAGCTAAGGGCCAACGACAGATCGTAGATTCTTGTCCCTACGGAGCCATCTGGTGGAATGAGGAAAAGGAATTACCCCAGCATTGGAACTTTGACGCACACCTGATCGACGAAGGATGGTCCGCACCTCGAGCAGATAAAGTATGCGCCACAGAGGCTATACGTGCTGTCAAAGTGGATACGCCAGAGATGGAAAAAATGGTGGATGAATTAGAACTTGAATATTTACATCCAGAATTCGGCACCAAGCCGCGGGTATGGTACAAAAATTTATATCGCTATAGGGATTGTTTTATTGCTGGCAGCGTCTCGGCAGAGACGCATGACATAGTCGATTGCGTGGAAGGCGCCAGAGTGTCTCTAAAAAAAGACGGAGAAGAAATCGCCGCAGAGATGACTGATATTTATGGCGATTTTAAATTTGATCGCCTTGCCGAAAATAGTGGTGATTATATTGTAGAAATTACTTCGGATGGCCGAACAACTGAAATAGTCAGTGTCGTTCTAGGGCAAAGCAAATCGTTGGCAGATATTCGGCTCACTTAACCAGACCGACGCCTATTCACCATTCCTAACCCGGGTGGAAACGACTTTTGTGAGCAAATCATTACAAAAATTTGAGTGTTCGGTTAAGACACCGGTCAAACGTGAGGACTAAACCAGAAGGCTGTTTAGCTCATATGTAGATTGTCTAATGTGGAGAACCCTTGGGCGTATTATCAGCTTATTACTGTAAGGTTTTACTTTCTTTATAACCAGGTTCTTCCATTAGCGGCTTCGGAGAACCACCCGCCTGGTGATGCATGATTTTCCATTGATTGTCTTCTTTAACAAAAATATTGGTTGCAATGAGTGTTACTTCTCGAAACACTTCATAACAAATAACCACCGCCATATCGCCATATATATTAGCAACAGAGTTAACGGCTTCCATGTCAGGAAGGTCTCCATTTGTCAGGATCGATTTCCAACTCTCCATAACCAAGTTCCACCCCATTAGATGGTGCGATCCAGGATGAATACAGGTAACTGTCACCGAGCGCGCCCACAATGTCTCCATTGTTTCAAAATCTCCACTTTGAAACGCTGCATAGTAGGCTTCATTCGCAAAAAGGACTGTCATTTGTTCCGACATCTGTACCTTTATAACTCCTTTGCTGTCGACAAGTGACTGGTTCTGTTAAAATAAAATCGAGCCGACC
>JAOMCN010000011.1 GCA_028345065.1 Rhodospirillales bacterium | reverse complement strand
AAACGCCGGTAAAACAATTAGTAAATGCTGAGGGTTTCCCCCGGAAGGATGAATGGTCGCCTGGTGCAGGATCACCCCCTCGGGCGTTTATAGTTCCTCCATCTAGGGGCGGCCAAAGTACTTGGCAAGACCATTCTTTGGGGGCAATCATCGAGGGGGCTTTGGCGGGGGACACGCCCAATGAATCGGAAATTATCCGTTTGTTTTCTGCTCGGGGGACAGATTTTGCCGCTGTTTGCACTGCGGCTGATACACTCCGCCGGAACCTGGTCGGTGACGAAGTAACTTTCGTTGTTAATCGCAATATTAATTATACAAACGTTTGTTATTATCGCTGTCAGTTTTGTGCTTTCTCGAAGGGGAAGATGAGTGAAAATCTGCGGGGAAAGCCCTATAGGCTGGAGATTGAAGAAATCCAACGCCGTGCCCTAGAGGCCTGGGACCGCGGTGCCACCGAGGTTTGCATGCAAGGCGGAATTCATCCCGAATTTACAGGCAAAACTTATATTGACATTTGTCGTGCAATAAAATCGGCCGTACCCGATATGCATGTTCATGCTTTTTCGCCGTTGGAAATATTTCAAGGGGCCCAAACTGCACAATATAGCGTACCCGAATTTCTTAAACAGCTTATAGATGCTGGTCTCGGATCCCTTCCGGGAACCGCTGCTGAGATTTTGGATGATGAAATACGCGCCGTGATCTGCCCCGATAAAATTAAAACTGACCAATGGCTGGAAGTAATGAATCAGGCGCATGAATTGGGAATTCCTTCGACTGCAACTATCATGTTCGGACATGTAGAAAAGCCAATTCATTGGGCTCGCCACCTCTTACGCCTGCTAAACCTCCAAAAAAGAACTGGTGGCTTCACTGAATTTGTGCTCCTGCCATTTGTCCATATGGAAGCGCCCATTTTTCTGAAAGGCGGTGCCAGACAGGGTCCAACATTTCGTGAAACCGTTCTTATGCACGCAGTTGCCCGTTTGGTTTTTCACAAACATATTCCGAATATTCAAACATCTTGGGTAAAGCTTGGACCTGCTGGCGTTAAGTTCTGTTTGGAAACCGGGGCAAACGATGTCGGTGGAACATTAATGAGTGAAACGATTACACGATCAGCCGGTGCGACTTATGGACAAGAAATGACACCCGAGCGTGTGATGGGATTGATTAACGACTTGGGCCGCGTTCCAAAACAGCGAACCACTCTATACAAAGCACCGCCAAACGAGAGGCAAAAAGCCGGTTTGAATGTCGAAGCATTGGAAACAGAAATCTTTACTTTAGCGAGCCGTTATGAACGTGGACAATCGACAAAGAAAGGAACTCTTTCATCCAGGATTGGAGGCATAATCTAACTAAGTATTACGCAATGATGCCATCAGATGAAAGATTTATGCTAATCGGAAGTCCCTCTCATCAAAATGTCCGACAGTTGATCAATTAATTCCGTGTTTTGGTAATAGGGCCTAATTGTCTGCTGAATTCCGATTACCTGCTACGTTTTCATATGCCCATATAGGCCTGACGGATCATTGGATTATCCGAAAGTTCTTTTGTCGAACCGTTCAGCGTCACGCGCCCTGTCTCGATTACAAAAGCGTAGTGCGCCACCTCGAAGGCGGTGATCACGTCTTGCTCAACCAACAACATCGTGATGCCAGTTTTATTGATTTCGATAAGAGCCTCGCTCAGCCGCTCGACCGCCTGTGGTGCTAACCCCAATGAGAATTCATCGATCATCAACAGTCGAGGCCGGGAGATGATGCCCCGACCAAAAGCACACATCTGCTGTTCGCCGCCGGAAAGTGTGCTCGCGTCCTGTTTTTCTCGTTCCTTGAGAATGGGGAAAAGGTTATAGATCAATTCCAAATCTGCTAAAATTTCCTGGCGGTCGTCCCGAAGATACGCCCCAAGCAGGATATTATCCCGCACGCTCAAGCCACGGAATAATCGCCGAGCCTCAGGCACATGGGCGATACCTTGGCCCACAACAACGTCTGGTTGCGCCCGTAGAATATCATTCCCGTCATATATTATGCTCCCGCCCGTCGCATGTACGAGGCCGGAAATTGTCCGCAGAAGGGTCGTCTTACCGGCGCCATTGGAGCCGACAATGCAGGCAATCTCACCTTCTCGCACCTCAAGGTCGATACCCCAGAGGACCTGGACATCTCCATAGCCTGATGTGAGGCCGGATAGCTTTATAAGCGGTTCAGCCATTGTTGGATAGACTTCGTTGTCGTTCGGCGAACTTGCTGCCGAGATAAGCCTCGACGACACGCTCGTCCTTGGCGACCTCATTCGGCAGACCCCCGCTGATAAGCTCACCATGGTGGAGCACCAAAATGCGGTGGGAAAGAGAAAATACCACTTTCATCAGGTGTTCGATAATCACTATCGTAATGCCGCGCGCCGATATATCGCGGATCAGATCCAAGGCCCCGGAGATTTCGGTCGGGTTCAGCCCGGCGTTTACTTCATCGAGCAGCAGCAGACGAGGGCGCATGGCTAGGCTTTTTGCCAGTTCAAGTCGCTTGCGATTGGGTAAGGTCAAAGACGCGGCCGGGGTTTCTGCCAAGTCGGCAAGACCGACGAATTTTAGATGTTCGCGTGATTCCTCCACAGCATCTGTGATGCTACCGGATTGGCGGGCAAATAGTGCTCCAGCCGTCACGTTTTGCAGGACCGTCATCTCGGGAAACGGCTGGACTATCTGGAATGTCCGGGCAATGCCACGGCGTGCCGCCTGAAAGGGCTTCTGCCCGGTAACGTCGGCTCCATCGAAGACTATGCTCCCGCTATTGGCGGGATAGACGCCGGTGATCAGGTTGATAAGTGTTGTTTTGCCAGCGCCATTTGGGCCGATCAATCCAACAATTTCACCGGCGGCAAGTTCGAACGAAACATCTCGGACTGCGACAATACCACCAAAGTTTCTGGCAACGCTGGTAACTTTAAGAATTGGCTGGTTGGTCATTCTGAGGGCTCCCGTGGATTTCGACCAGCATTGTGCCGCAGGCGCCGATGAAGAGTATGGTAGTCCAAATTCAACAAGCCTCTAGGAAGGAAGAAAATTAAAATTACGATGACTACACCGAGTATGGCGCGGTTGTATTCCAAAAAGTTTGCCCAGAATATTTCTTCAAGCAACGAGAAAGCTGCGGCGCCTAACACTGGTCCTATGACTGTTCCAGCGCCGCCGAGCATAGCCATCACCGGAACTTTGAGTGTCAACAAAATTTCAAAGGAGTCAGTCGGGTCAATATAGCCGGTCCAGGAAGCATAAATAGCGCCTACGGTACCGCAGAACGACGCCGAAAGTACGTATGCGAAAATCTTATATAGGTTTGTGTTAATACCGACCATATTGGCCGCGTCTTCATTCTGCCGAATACATCGTAGGCCAAATCCAAAACGGCTCTTGTCGACCCATACGGTCAAGGCGAAGACAAGAACCATTAAGCCAACCATCGTGTAGAGAAACACCATGCCAACGTATTCCGGGCCACCAGGAAGAAAACGTACGTTCATTCCATTACCGCCGCCGGTGAGATCGGTGGCTGATGCGATCGCAAGGCGCAAGACTTCGACGATGGCGATCGAACCGATGGCAAAGTAGTGACCGCGCAGCCGAAGGAGAATGAATCCAAAAAGAGCCGCTAGTGCGCTGACCAACACTGTTGCGAATATCCATGCCAGTTCCATCGGTAGCCCCATATTCTGGGTAATCGCACCCGCATAAGCGCCAAGTCCAAAAAACGCCGCCGTTGAGAACGATGGATACCCGGAAAATCCCCCGATAAAGTTCCAGGACTGTGCCAGAATTGTGAAAAGTGCAATGTTTGTCGCCAGGTGCACGAAGTAACTGCTTTCAACAAATGGCAACATGCAGAGCACCACAACCCAAATACTGAACAAAACATATGGAACAGTCAGGCGCCGCATCATTCGTAACCCTTTTTACCGAGCAGGCCTGATGGCCGTGTAATAAGAAGTATAAGCATAAGTACGAAGCCGACGGTAATTGCGTGCTGTGGCCCCAACCAATGTCCTGCAAAACTTTCG
Organism: Rhodospirillales bacterium; assembly: GCA_028345065.1. Classification (GTDB taxonomy): domain Bacteria; phylum Pseudomonadota; class Alphaproteobacteria; order Rhodospirillales; family UBA2165. The sequence goes on along the minus strand of JAOMCN010000011.1, from coordinate 44,936 downwards.
ATCACGCCAAGTACTATGCCCCCGACCAGCGCGCCCGGGACACTGCCGAGCCCGCCAATAACGCAGACCACGAAGGCCTTGCCGATATAGAGACCGGAAAGATTTGTTGTCACCGGGAAGACGACAGCAAATACGGCACCTGCTGCACCAGCCATAAAAGCCCCTATACCAAATGTGATGGCATAAATTTGATCAACGCGAATTCCCATCAGTGCGGCGGCATCGCGATCCATGCGTACGGCAACAATTGCCCGGCCAACACGCGATGTTCGCATCACCCAGTAGAGTAAACCGGTGAGGGCGAAGGCGAGAAGCATGGAAACGATGCGGTCCCAGGGCATGAATATGCCGCCGATATCAAACGAACCAAGTTCCAGGGTTACTCGCTGGGGTGTCGCCGTAAATACCACATTCATAAAATTATAAAGGATCATATCGAGCCCGAAGGTGAGCGTCAGTGTAATCAGGACTGGCTGTGTCACGACTTTATTGATGACACCCCTTTGGACCATGTAGCCGAGACCGTAAAGGATCATGCCGGCTACCGGGATCATGGCGATGGGATGGATCCCGAGACGAGCCCAGGCGAAAAACGTAATGTAGCCACCGAGGATGATAAACGATCCATGCAGCATATTGATAACGTTGAGCACGCCCCAGACAAGAGAGAAGCCAACGGCGATACACGCGTAAAGCGCGCCGAGAACGATCCCGTTAGCCAAAATCTGCAATTCCATGCGCCTGCCTCCCTAACGCCCAATTCTATTCGATTGGCGTCGTCTCCGCGGTGTATCGGGCAACGTAGCCCTGTTCGGCACGGCGTCGTGCTGGCTCTTTAAAAAACCTAGGGTCGAATGGCAGGCCATTTCCGTACACTAGACGGTTCATGAACGAGAAGTAGCAACAAATGAAGGTTGCATCCTGTAAAGCCTATTCATCCCTATTGGCCGCCTCGGAGTGGGAGTTATAACAATGTCTGCACGAATTGGTAAGCAACACCAAGTCCCTTCTTAGGTCAAGTTCACTCCCGGAAAATGGGGAGTGTCCTCGCGTGATTAATTTCTCGACTTCACGCCAGGGTCCGAATAAGTCTGGGTTGACATGATAAATGTCTTTGTCCAGAGCGTTATGCTGTAGTGATGGAGACAGCGGCATCCTCGTCCTCTACTTTCATATTCTGCGGCAACTGCTTTGCCAAGGCGTTCCTTCCGGGTTCTCCGTAAGGCAGTTTAGTAGATTTCTGTTCTCTGTTGCGGCACCGGGTTATTACCCGATGCCGCAGAGATCATCTGTTTTACATTTTTTGCATTTCAGCGTTTTTGATATCGGCAGGATGAAGGACAGAGACCTTACCTTTCTGGACCTGGATGATCGGCAGGTCGCGCACTTGGTTCATACCGTTGGGGCTGAACTTTATTGGACCAAAGAAGGTGACAATGTCCAGACTCGCTATCGCGTCGCGGACCTTCGCCCGATTGAGCGTGCCGGCCTTTTCAATTCCTTTCTGTAACACGATCAGTGCCGCTGCTGCTGAAGCATGAACGTAATCAGGATCATGCCCTTGTTCCTTGACGAACTGAGTGTAGAAAGCCTTTGTCGAGCCAAAAACGTCGTCACTTTTATAGTCAGTAGCGTGATGCCACCAGCTTGAACTCGTCACACCGTCGGCGAGTTTGCCAAGACCGTCAACAAATTCCTTATAGGCTGGTCCGGTTACCATGGTGACAATCGGTGCCGTGACGCCGAGATCGCTCATCTGCTTGCGCAGAAGTATCAAATCTTGGGTATAGCCGGTAAGATAAATCCAGTCAGGCTTTTCTGACTTGATTTTCGAAAGAGATGATGCGTGGTCAAGGGTACCGACGGCGTAGAGTTCGTCATAAACCACATCGAACCCACGATTACGCGCGCCTTTGGACAGAGATTTCGCCATTGCCCGCGGGAACACGTCGTCGCGTCCAAGAACGGCTACCTTCTGCGTGCCTGGAAGTTTCTTCTTGAAGAATTTCATCATTGCCTCGGTCATACCCGTATTTGGCGCTAACGTACCGAAAATGTTCTTGAAGCCCTGGTTATAGACAGACAACGATGAAGCGGTTGACGCAACAATAGGAACACCGTGGCGTTCGGCGACTCCCGCGGTAATCTTAGTGTGGCCAGAACCGAACGGTGCTGCCAAGAAATGTACTTTGTCGCTGGTGATCAGTTTTTCGGTCAATTGACCGGCGCGCTTACCATCTGTTTGATAGTCATAGGCGACCAACTTCACTTTCATCTTTTTACCGCCGACATTGATGCCACCCGCGGCGTTGACCCGGCGCAACCACATGTCATATGCAATTTGTTGCTTCTTGCCTTCATCGGCTAGTCCCCCAGTCAGTGCTAACGGCGTACCAATCTTGATTACATCTTCTGCTAATGCGGAATTTGAGATAAAGTTGGTTAAAGCCAAGACGCTCCCGGCTACCATAGATAGAAAAGTTACTCTTCCGGTGATGCTCAATTTTTCCTCCCTATTTTCAGTTGGTGAATAGATCATCTCCTTCGAGTTTAAAATTTCCATGCCGCAATCAATTGCGTAAACATTCTTGGACACAAAAAACCGTCATGTCGCATGGACTACTAATTAGAAGAAGACCTGGCGTTAAAGTTTTTGTTTGTCTCAATAACTTAAGCAGACTGGATGATAGGGTATTTGAAGTCTGTGGGGCAATGTCTTTTTTTATTTCACTTGTCCGAAATGAGCCATTAAATGGTCGGACAGTGCACCCCTTCGTCACTGATAAACAAGATTGGGTGCTCCACCTTAATCTGGGCTCTCTCCTAACCGAACACTAGTTATGTTTATACTTTTTGCTGTTTTGATGTATTTTGTTTAGGTAGGTTCAATTACGTAGTGTCTCAGGTTGGCATTATATCTCACCCTGTGATTTGCTCTTAATGTTAAATCGAGGCATCTGACAAGTCCAGATTAACTCCCTCGTCGATCCGCAAATCAAACCTATCATCTAATTTTTAGAATGGTTTAAGACGTGAAGGGCGTAAATCAGCAATTGAATAATTCACAAGTTCAGCAAAAACTCAATGATGAAAGTATCCTTTGAAGATGGAAATTACCCAAAAGGTTACAATCTTGACCATGCCGCTCTGACGAGGTTAGATGTGATCCATAAAATGCAAAAAACTTTAGCTTTGCGCAACGGGGAAGGCGTGAAATTAATCATACCGAAATCTTTCCTCATCATTTGACCGATTTGAACGGGAGACATGAAATTGGGCCACTCGGATGGCGTTGGTGCCAGCCTACTGAGAAAAGAAGACGACCGCTTTTTACGCGGCAAAGGACACTATATCGGAGACATCTCACTTGATGGAACACGAGAGGTCGCATTTGTCCGGTCCCCGGTTGCCCACGCACGTTTACTTGGTATCCAGATACCGGAATCTATCCGGTCTTCGGTCTTCACTGCTGAGGACCTGACCGATGTCAAGCCTATCAGGGCAGTATCTCCTCTCCCTGGTTTCAAGGCGTCTGAGCAGCCTCCGCTAGTTACCGACAAGATACGACATGTCGGTGAATTGATTGCGATGTGTGTGGCCGATACGCGTGCCGAGGCCGAAGATATCGCCGCTCAGGTCATGGTGGATTACGATGTGTTGCCCGCAGTCGTCGACATGTTGGATGCCCAGTTATCGGACGCACCGCGCGTTCACGATGCATGGAATGATAATATCTATCTAGAGGTCAGCTATGATGGTGACATTGAGTCCGCTGCGCGACAGGCGCCTGTAAGCGTAGCCCGCAAAGTACGCACAGCTCGCCAAGTCATGTCCCCCATTGAGAACCGCGGGTTTATTGCCCACTGGGACACCAGATTGAGTCAGCTAGTTGTTTACGGCGCATCACAATTTCCCCATGTGGTACGTACCGGTCTTGCTGAGTTCCTACAAATTCCTGAGGTTCAGATCCGGGTTATTTCTCCCGATATTGGCGGCGGCTTTGGTTATAAGGCTATAGTTGCAGGAGAAGAAATATGCCTGTGCTGGTTGGCCATGCAGTGTGGTCATCCTGTACGGTGGCTGGAAGATCGCCGTGAACAATTGACAGCGAATGCCAACTGTCGCGAACATTATTACGACATGACAGCCTTCACTGATGAAAAAGGCAAAATCCTAGCCTTCGATGCAAAGGCATCAGTCGACACGGGCGCTTACTCCGCCTATCCTTTTACCGCGGCAATTGAGGCCTCACAGGTAAGTGCAATTCTTCCCGGACCATACGACCTCCCGGTGTATCGTTGCAGTACTGTCGCTGTTGCCTCCAACAAAACTCCGCAATTGCCGTATCGCGGGGTTGCCCGGCCTGGATGTTGCTATGCGATGGAATTGATGATTGATGCCATTGCTCGCAAGATCGGTATCGAACCATATGAAGTTCGCCTCGCCAACCTCGTGAGGCCCGAGCAAATGCCTTACGACAACGTTACAGACAAACATTTTGACAGCGGTGACTATCCCGAACTTTTACGCATGGCTGTCGCTGCTATTGACCTTGTGACCGTCCGCGAACGTCAAAAGAGAGGTGAGCCCGATGGACGCCTGATTGGGCTTGGCATTTCAGTATTTTCAGAACAGACCGCTCACGGCACCACGGCTGATGGCAAAAGAAGGGCATTGTATGAACAGGCATTTGCCAGGCTTACTCCAGACGGCCGGCTTGATATCCGGGTTGGCATCCAAACCATCGGACAAGGTCTTGAAACTACGTTGGCGCAGGTTGCCGTTGAGTGCCTCGGGATTAATATATCCGATGTACATGTGCGCCTTGGCGATACCGAACTCTCTCCCTATTCGACTGGCGCCTGGGGATCACGAGGCATGGTCTGGGCCGGAGGTGCAGTTGCGCGCGCCTGCGAAGAAATTGCCAGGAGAGTAGCCGGCATTGGGGCAGCCCTACTTCAAACGGATGTTGCGTCTGTCGAGGTCAGGGACGGTGGGGTATACGGTCCGGAGGGCAGCATATCTATTGGCGATATTGCCAGATCCTATTATCTCACTCCTGCAGATCTTCCTGGTGACACCGATCCGCGTGGACTTGAAACCACTGAGGGCTACGCGCCAGATCGTCTCACAGGTATCCATAGCGGTTCTGCTCATGCGACCGTCGTCGCTGTTGATCCAGAAACGGGTAGCGTCGAGATACTTGATTATGTCATTACGGAAGACGCGGGTACACGGGTCAATCCGATGATCGTTGACGGCCAGGTGTATGGTGGTGCCGCACAGGGGATCGGCACAGCGTTGTTCGAAGAAATGCCCTACGACAGCCAAGGTCAGCCGCTGGCATCAACCTTGGCGGATTATCTCCTTCCAGGAACGACCGATATACCTAATATTCGTCTTCTGCATATGGAAACGCCGTCGCCTTACACAAATTTTGGTCAAAAAGGTGTTGGAGAAGGAGGAGCGATTGGGCCCGCAGGGGCGATCGCGAACGCGATCAATGATGCTTTGGCGCCACTTGGTGTTGAAATTTGTCAGATCCCCGTTACGCCTCGGAGGATAATCGAAGCCATAGAAGAACAGCGCCAATAATGGCGGACAAGCACAATAACGTTAACCATATTGAAACCGACGTTCTGGTCGTTGGTGGTGGTGCCGCCGGCATGTTTGCCGCCATTTCAGCTGCACGCACCGGTGCAAAAGTCCTGCTCATTGACAAGAATGTTGTCGGTCGCGGTGGTGCTACCATCATGGCTCAAATGACTTGCGCCTCTGCTCTCGGGGAAGAAGAGCCAGATAGCCCAGACCAGCATTTGATCGACACGCTGGAGGCTGGTAGGGGACTATGCAATGAAAATCTTTCCGCCCTTCTATGTGAGAATAGTCCAAAACGTATCCGTGAACTCGAAGATTGGAAAGTCCAATGGGTTCGCCAGGAAAATGGCAAAATACGCCAGGTCATTGCTCCCGGGCATAGCCGTATGCGATGTGTTTATGTTGATTTTTTAAGAACCGGTGCCGCAATCGCTGCGGCCCTTCGCAATCAGATCAGTCGTAATGATGCGATCCGAAAATTGAGTAATGTCAGTCTCACGGATCTCGTTACGCACGATGGGGAGATCTTGGGTGCTGTTGGGTTTGAAGTCTCCACTGCAACACCTGTAACCATACAGTCATCGGCCGTCATTCTCTGTTTGGGTGGCATGACCAAGATGTTCAGCCGCACCACAGCACCAAACAATATTGCCGGCGAAGGATTAGGATTGGCGCTACGCGCCGGTGCCAAAATTGTAGATATTGAATTTCTGCAATTCTATCCAAACGGACATATGGCGCCCCGAATGGTGGGGCTTGACCCCACGACTTGGGAACCGGCTCGAGTGAAATTAGGTGGACGTCTCCTGAACGGCAGAGGCGAGGAGTTCCTCAATAATTATGAAGAAACTTCTGGTGAGAAATATGACACGGCGCGCGACACATTGACCCACGCCATGTACAAGGAAGTCAAGTCGGGTCGGGGCAGTCCTCATGGCGGCGTCTTTCTTTCTTTTCAGCACATTGAACAAACAGCGCTTAAAAATGCCCTAGGTCCGGCCCTGGAAATTTTTCACCGCAACAATATAGATCTGACCAAGCGACCCGTCGAAGTGTATCCCATCGCGCATTATCAAATGGGAGGCATTGAGGTCAATACAGATATGGAAACCGGTGTTCCGGGGCTTTATGCGGCAGGTGAAATCGCAGGCGGTGCCAACGGCGCCAATAGGCTGTCAGGAAATGCTCTCCCTGAGGCTATGGTGTTTGGTGAAAGGGCAGGAGAAGCGGCTACAAAGTTCGCAGCCAAAAGGTCCAAACGCCGTTGGAATAAAACGAGTGCCGGGCCCCATGTCGAACTCATCAAGGGAGTCCTTGGCAAGGATGTGGGCGAGGGTTATTCACCGGCAAGTCTGTACGGTGATCTCAAAGAGTTAATGTGGACCAAGGTTGGTATGTTCCGGAACGAAAAAGATCTTAGCGAAGCCAACACAAAGATTCGGGCGATGCGGCTTAACGAGTTACAAAACCTGGTCGTTTCATCAGAAACGATTCACAACATGAGCCTTGTCGAATGGTTCGAATTGCGAAGTGGCTTGTTGGCCGCCGAAGCTCTGACCCTGGCGGCGCTCAAACGACGGGAAAGCCGTGGCGCTCACCAGCGCGACGATTTTCCCGACACTCTTAATAACTATCAATTGAGCCAGAAAATTATGCTTGAGAACGGTAAGTTGGTGTCGAGCCTTATGGAGGTTCCAACTTGATAGATACCAAGAACACCCCGCCGGACCACTTGAAGTCCACCCGACTGAAAATCTGGCGAGGCACCTCCCGCGAGGAAGGCGGGCACCAGGAGTTCGCAATTACGTTCGAAGACGGTGAGACGGTGTTGGACGGATTGACTGCGCTACGTCGAGACAGTGTGCCTGATTTAGCGGTCCGTTATTCCTGCTTTAATGCCAATGTGTGCAAAGAATGTACGATGTTGATCGATGGTGAAGTGCAGTATGCCTGCATCGCTAAGCTGCATACTGGTGAGATGCAGATTGATCCGCTCCCCAATCGACCCCTCCTTCGCGATTTGATAACCGACACCCTGTCGAACAAAGAAAAACTTTGAGATCATGATATGAAGCCTAAAGCATTTTATTACGAACGCCCGGCAAGTCTCGAGGAAGCCGGCACATTGCTGAGTGAACAGGGTGTATTCTCTAAAGTGGTTGCCGGCAGCCAATCCCTGGGACCGATGTTGAACCTTCGACTGGCCCAACCGGATCTACTAATCGATGTAACAGGGATTCCGGAAATGACATTGGTGGAGGCGGACAGAGAGTCTGTTAACATTGGCGCCTGTATCACCCACGCTAATATTGAAGATGGTCGCATTGAAGATCCGTCGAGAGGTTTACTAGCGAAAGTCGCTGGCGGCATCGCTTATCGTGCAGTTCGTAATCGCGGAACAATAGGCGGCAGTCTGGCGCACGCCGACCCGGCGGCAGACTGGATATCTGTTCTACCATTGCTCGATGCAGAGCTTGTCGTATGTAGCCCTAGGGGCACCCGGATAATAGCCGCGGGCGACTTGATGGTCTCGTCATTTACCACAACGCTCGATCCTGACGAGCTCATTCAGTCCGTGCGTGTGCCAAAGTTATCCAGTCTTGCCCGATGGGGTTTTTGTAAATTTTGCCAGAAAGCGGGGGAATTTGCCCATGCCATCGGTGCCGTTCTCCATGACCCTGAACGAGAAGTATTCCGCGCCGTAATTGGTGCAATCGAGTCCCCACCAATAATGATCGCCGACGCGGCCAAACTATTTAGCGGTAAATCTGACGCTGATTTTGCGACGGAGATTGATGAAGAAATGATCAGATCGCTGTTGAGCGATCAAAACATTACGGACATTTATCTGCGTAAATTGAGTTTTGTAGCGCTCAAACGGGCGGCGCTCGAGGCCTGTGCAACATGACACAAATTTCACTTACCATAAATGGCACACAACGAGAAATTGACGTGGAACCGCGCCGGTCACTCGTCGATTACCTCCGCGATGATGGACGGCTGACCGGGACTCATATCGGTTGCGAACATGGCGTCTGTGGTGCCTGTACTGTTCTCATCGATGGCGCCCCCGCACGATCCTGCATCACCTATGCCGTCGCATGCGAAAGTGCTGAAATAATTACCCTTGAGGGCCTAGAAGATGATCCGGTTATAAGTGAACTACGCACCGCTTTCCATGAACATCATGCCCTCCAATGTGGTTACTGTACACCGGGTATGCTAATTTCAGCATATGATATTGTGACCCGATTACCTCATGCGGATGAAAATCGGTTGCGGTTGGAATTGTCGGGAAATCTTTGCCGATGCACAGGCTATGTTGGTATAATTTCAGCGATTAACAGTGTACTGGAAAAGCACCGGGCGGTCCCCCTGACCCGGGCGCCAACATCTGAGAAACTGGGGCCGGTGGGGAGCCATCGGTCTGTCCCAAAGTCTAAATCTATCAAGACCCACGGACGGCAGACGTTCCCTCCAAGACAGCAACAACCGGCTACGCAAACGCAGCAAAACGACTTATCAGGCGAAGATTGGGAGGCCGTTGACGCCCAAGGCGTCGAATTGCTGCAATCGTTTGAAGTGAGATATTCCCGCACCACGGTATGGCGTTTATTTGAGAATCTCGAGGAGGTTGCTCACTGCGTGCCGGGTGCCCTTTTGACAACCACACCCGTAAACGGGCAGGCAGAAGGCGAGGTTACCATCAAGCTCGGTCCCATTACATCAGCCTTTTCAGGCTTGGTCGAAATCGAACGCGATAATGAAAATTACAGCGCTATTGTCCGCGGTGTTGGACGTGACCCCATAAGCGCGTCACGTGCCCGCGCGATAATTGCTTATCAAATCCATGCGACTGAAGATGAAGTGTCAAAAGTTTCGGTCTCGGTGAAATTTTTGTTGGCAGGCCCATTTGCGCAATTTAGCCGGTCTGGTCTCCTCAGGAACGTTGCTGATCACCTCACAAAGAAATTTGCCGGAAATTTGGAAGCGCTTTTGTCCGGTGCAAAGGTGGCGGATATGGCTGATACTCTGGATGCCGGAAAGTACGTAAGATCTGTATTATGGGGTCGGATTTTGTCGTTCATTCGCCGACTGATTGGAAAGTGAACGGTATCGTCAGACAAAAGTGATGGTTTGCAAATATTTGTAATCTGCATTCCTCACGTGGCGAGTTGACGCGTTCCGGAACTCCGAAGCAGTTTTATTTGAAATGGGTTTGATCGAGACGTGGATTATTCACTCTGGTAGGTCGTTATCAACGTGTTGAATGAAAATAGAAAGCAACTTGTGTGTTTTGGGTTTCGGCAGTTCATCAGCTTAAAGATCACATGCTAACGTAAAATTAGCCTCTACATCAAAATCCTGTTTTTAGTGTGATAACGCCACAATGTGTTAAATTACTCAAACCTATTAAACTACCTTACCCGCGCTCCGTTAGTTCATTTTAGCGTCCATTCCGAAGACGGGGGATAATATCATTGGCAATCGCTTCCACTTGCTCGGTTTCGTATTTATAGGGCACAAAGATGAGCTTTTGAACGCCAACGTCGATTTGAGCTTGAAGTTGTTCGACACAATCGTCAACCGTTCCCATTATTGCGCTATCGACAGTAGAATCGCTCCAAGATGCAAAATCCCATTCAGTTGTAAGCCATTCAAGCATCGGCGCTTCAACTTCTTCTCGTGTATCCCCGACCATTATTGGCAATTGATTACAGTTTAATAAGGCGGATGGGTCTTTACCTGCCTCTTCGGCAAAATTAACAATCTTGTTCCAGGATTTAGTGAAACCGTCGGGTGTGTAAAAATAGGTTAACCAGCCATCAGCGTTGACGGCTGCCCGTTTTAATACCCGATCTACGTAACCACCTATCAGGATTGGCGGCCCTTCTTTTTTTACGGGCTTGGGGAACATCACTGATTCGCGCATATTATAGGGGCCAATTTCTGCGGTTACCATGTCCTCTCGCCAAAGTCGGGTTATAATGTCCAGGTTTTCGTCCATAATCTTTCCGCGTTGATTAAAGGGGACGCCCAGAGCATCAAATTCTCGTTTATACCAGCCTGACGCCATTCCCAACAGAAGTCGTCCACCGGAAATCAGATCCATACTAGAGAGCTGCTTTGCCAGAAGTACAGGGTTCCGAACAGGAAGCACTAAAATGCCGGTGCCCAAATTAATTGATTTTGTGCCGACGGAGATTGCCGTCAAAAGTGATAGTGCATCAATAATGGGAAAATGAGGGTCAACGCCAAGAAGTACATGGTCCCATACCCACAAAGAATCATATCCTAGTTTCTCCGCCCTAATTCCAAATTCGATCAGTTCTTGTGCATCTGGTTGCTCTGGAAATTTTTGAAAGTTCCGCATTGTAAGTCCAAATGTGTTGGAAAATTCAGTCATCAGTTATCCCCTGTATTGGAAATTTTAGTTATTGGAAAATAAATTTTTTTCAAGCGATGTATACCCGATCCGGATCCAGGTGTCTCAATACACTTAATTCTTCATCGGTAGGAGCTTTGGTGACACTAACGTCTTTGCCGATCAGGATATCAAACCCCGTATTGTCGCGTACCTCCTCTGCAGTCACTCCAGGATGGAGCGCCTCCACTTTCATACTTTTTGTCATTTCATCAAATCCCATGATGGCGAGGTCAGTTACCACGCGATACATTCCTCCAGAAATTAGACCGGTATCGTGACGTGTAGAGTTCCCGGTGAGAAAACCAGGGCTGGTGACGAAGTCAACTTTTTCGACGAACCTTCTTTTTTCATGTTTTATGGCTACTATCATCTGAGTCAAACTTGAAATGTCGTTCCCGCCGCCAGTGCCGGGTAAGCGAACTGATGGATTTTCAGGAGATCCGATGAACGAACTGTTTAAATTACCGTAGCGATCAATCTGGGCGCCACCCATAAATCCAACGTCAACATACCCCCGTTGTAACAGTAACAATACATCCGTGATACTGAGAAGCATGTTAGCACGCCGGGTGCATCTCTGCTCATTTGTGGATGCCGGTAATTCACCAGGAACGACGAACGGCCCTAGAGTTCCACCCTCGAATAGAATTGTTATACCGGGGCCGTGTATACGTTGAGCTAAGGTTGCAGCAAGAAGCGGTATTCCGACACCAGCGAAAACCGTTTGACCATCTGTCAGCAGGCGACCACTCATAACAGAAAGCATTTCTGAGGCTGAATAAGGTAATTCCTCAGACATCATAGATACTCCTGCCACGACGGGTCGCATCCAACATTTGTTCTACACCAAGCAAACTTAGGTATTCTGGCCAATTTGAAGGTTCGTAGTAATAACGATCCAAGTACTTGGCGACGCCATTATCAGGGTCATCTTTGGTCAAGTCTGCGTAATCGTCCATGTGCTTGAAAAAAGGTTCGTACATTCCATAACATTCATGTGGCGCTGCGCCGTAAGGTACTTCAACCACCGCATCAACCGTTAAGAACGGGATCTTTGTCTGATCAGGTCTTCTCCGAATTTGGTCATTCGAAACTATGTTCTCAGTTGTTAAAATCACTTTATTTGCTGCCATAGCCAAATCAAGGTCCATAAACTGTAGGCCGTCGATTTGGGCATTGCCGTATTCATCGCAGCGTTGCACATGGATCAATGCGACATCCGGGTTTAATGCAGGAACCAAAAGTAGTTTATCGCCGGTAAACGGGCATTCGATTTCCCTTAAATTTTCCAACTGATTGGCAACATCGGAGCCCATCATAGCTCTGGTTGGCATGAATGGTATGCCCATTGCGCCTGCGCGATAACGAAGGCCAAGAGACATGTGGCTCCACTCCTCGAATTTGGCACGTTTTGTTTCTGTATAACTTCTCATGACTTTTGAGATGCCCCATACGATACCCTGGCTAAACCAACTGGTAATGATGTGATCGCATATGCCAGAGCCAAAGAGTAAGTCACCCTCAGTCGACACGATGCTTCGGGAAATAGACAGATCATTTTTTTTTGCTCGAATTAATGCCCATATCATCGCTAATGGCGTGCGAGATGCCGTGCACCCCCCAATTGCGATGTGGTCACCATCCTGAACGATTTCAGTGGCCTTTTCCAAAGTCATAACTTTTGAACGCAAACTTCGATCACGCGCTTCTGTTGCCGCTCTGAGGTCTAGGTAATTCTGAGTCAATATATTCCTCCCAAACACAATTATTAATGTCTATTAGCCAGTTCACCTACTAGAGACATGAACGTTAAGTAACCTAAACCGAACCTGAGCGTTTGTTAAATTCTCGGATCATTTCATCCCAAATCGGGAGAAGTTGATGCAACTTTTGCCAAAAACGCTGGTCCCTACGGCTCTCAAATTCGTTAAGTGATATGTTCTGTTGTTCTACCCAGGTGTAGTAACCCAAATTAAAAATTCTATTGCGATCCCTGTGTGTTGTTTCGAGAATATGATCACTCTGCGTGCCTAACAAGTACCGGGCGTAGGTTTCTCCTGCAGAAACTAGATCAAAGCCATCGGGGAATATTTTACTTTCGGTGGAAATTTTCTCGCTCGAGTAAAGTGCGCCACTGTCAGTGGCAACCGTTATCACTGCATCGTTCTTCGATAGTTCAAGTAAACGAGCGGTCTTAATTGCGGCTAGGACATTGGCAATTCCCGAGAGCCCTAATTTGGTTAGTTTATTGACCGTATTGGAACTTAACTTCCGACGATTAATTAAGTATTCGTGTCCAATCTTGGTGTTAAATAGAACATTTAGACAGTCAGAACCTTTATCAGAAACGGCGGCGACTATGTCTGTGTTCATCACATTCTGAATCAAGGGAATATGCTTGTCGCCAATGCCCTGTATATTGTGTTCGCCAAAACCATTATAAAGCATCGTCGGACACTCTTCGGGTTCGACGGCTACAATTAGAGTGCCTTGTTCATCTTTTAGGTAGTCTCCGGCGCCCAGTGTGCCACCTGATCCCGTCCCTGCAACAAATGCGGCGAGGGATAACTGGTTATTTCGTTCCTGAAGATGAGTAAAAACGTGATTAAGTGCACCCCCTGTGCATTGGTAGTTTATGAGGTAATTTGCAAATTCCGAAAATTGGTTAAGAATAATGTTTTCAGGATTTTTTGATAGTTCTGCACATTTATCATAAATTTCTTTTACGTTGCTTTCTGAACCGGGTGTGCGGACAATGTCAGTGGGTTCGGTCACCCAGTTATCCAACCAATCGAAACGTTCTTGGCTCATTCCTTCTGGAAGTACGGCGACGCCCCGGCAACCTAAAATTCTGGAAATTGCAATACCACCTCGACAATAGTTGCCAGTTGATGGCCAAATTGCTCTGTCTTCAGCCGGATTGAATTGGCCGGTTATCAGACGTGTTACAAGGCACGCATATGCTGCAAGTACTTTGTGAGCATTAATCATTGGAAAGCGGTCACCAAGAACGACGACGATTGGCGCATCGACACCTGTAAAATCACTCTCAAGAACGAAATAGCCAGGAACCTCGGTTAGCCCGTTTCGCCCCTCATTATTGTACCAGTGTACTCGAAAAAGATTTGCCGAATTGGGTTCATCTGCGGAGATATCGCTGCACAATTTTTGTATGGATTGATCCAAACTTTCGGGGTTAGCCAATTCAGAAAATGTTGGCAATACAACTTTAGCGCGTCCAAGATGGTTCACGGCACTTTCGTAATTATTTTTGTCAATAATATCCTTCGCAAGATCAAATGGCGTCATTTCGAATGAATTCCTGCATTGTTAGCCCGACAATTCTACTAGTTGTCGGGCTTTTGTTTATTTTTAGGCCCTGGAGTTCTTTAAACGGTCGAGAGAGGTTTGGCAATTTTACGAAAAATGGGTATCCCTAAATTATCTCAGAAATTTTTCCGAATCCATTTAAACAACTTTTCAAAAATTTCCATATAATAAGTTTTGACATCGTAACCATGGAGTCAAAAAGAAACCGAGATGTGGCTTCACATTTCCCTCAATATGACGATGAACTTGATTGGGCATTCTTTTCTAAAAATCGTTAACGTAATCCTTGGTAGTTCTCTTTAAACACAAATTTACGTAGATTATTAAAACAAATAGACCTAAATTAAGTGGTTTACGTGGGAACATCATACCGTCTTATTTGATGTGATCAGTTTTTTTTAGTTGTTATGGCGTCTGCAAAGGCGAGGACTTCAAGAGCCAAATTTTCTCGATCTTTAAGACTGTTCATCAGGATATTTGAACTCATTACTGAGGTGTGGATTTCATTCGACTGATCCTGATCTGCAGTATCAATAACAAAGCCATCCAATAAAACGCCATAATGTTCGGCTATCGCTTGTACTGATGATGGGAGGGAAAGCTCTGACATTATCTTAGAAGTTGGCCCCTTAATGGCCTGGTCGTTAATTATTGGAGATACTCCAATGACTGGTGCTGGTGATGTTACCATAGCTTCGCGAATGCCCGGTACCGCAAGTATTGGATCCATACTGAGAAACGGGTTTGACGGACACAATATAATCGCGCGCAATTCTGCTTGATTTAGCGCAGTTAAAACATCTGGATTGGGTGTCGCTACTGAAGCTTCGTCGTAGACAACTTGTTTGATAACGGGCTTACACTTCATGCGAACAAAATAATCCTGAAAATTAAGATGACCTGCAGAAGTTAAGATGATTGTTGCCGCTGGGTCATTGGTCATGGGAAGAAGTTGAGCGTCTATACCAAAATTGCCGGCAATGTCGCCAGTAATGTTGCTCAACAATTCTGATGATCTTAGACGTCTTGATCGTTCCACGTGTATTGCAAGGTCACGGTCACCAAGGGCAAACCAGGTTTCTCCCTTGAGCGTGGAAATTGCAGACATAAAATTCCACGTTTCGTCGCGGTGGCCCCATCCGGTTTCAAGATTGTTCTTATCCGCCAAAGTATAAGTCACGGTGTCAATATCTGGTGAGATAAATAGACCCAAATGCTCAAAGTCGTCGCCGGTATTAATAACCAACGTTAAATTGTTGGGGGCTAGGACACGATACAAACCAAGAGCAAGTTTTGCCCCTCCAACACCCCCACAAAGTGCAACCACGGGAGACCTGTTCTTTTCCTTTGGAACTTTGGTTGTATTATTTGTCATGTTTTATATTCGAAAATTATTTATCTGAATAGGTCTCTCTCTTTAGGGCGAAGCAGAGCATCGGCGTTGGTATCTACAGGTTGCCAATCTAATCCACTCACCTTGATGACCGGAAGACCCTCATTACCCTCGCCCATAACAAGCGCTGCAGCAGCTGCGACCTGATCGGCAAAGCCAACTTCGGTAACACCTAATGGGCGACCATAAAGGTCTTCATCACCCACACGATCCCACAAAGCTGGCGGACCAGCGACACCGAGAGCCATTCCAATAGAACCGTTGCGCCAGGCCCGGCCAACACTATCACTTATGATCACGCCAATGCGCCGATCAAAAGCATCTTCAAAATCCTTGCGGAATTGAAGGCAGGTTGCATTGGGGTTACGGGGTAAAAGAAGAACCCGTTCTTTCTCATCGCAAGTCTTTGACAAGTTTGAGGCGTCGACGCCGGCATTCGCCATGATGTAACCAAGCCGATGTTCAACTATTAAGACACCGGGACTGTGTCGCACTACTTCACTCGATTCAGAGAGGATGACCTGCACCAAACGCGGATCCTTGTCCACTAATTTTGCCAGACGTTGAGCGTTTTCAGATGGTTGAACAGAACTTAGATCAACGTAACGATTTTCAGATTTGGATACGATTTTTTGAGCGATGACCAAGATATCACCGTTTAATACTTCTATGCCTGCTATCTCGATCGTGGCAATTACTGTCGATGCCAAATCATCTTGGGGTTCTATTACTGGGAAATCCGGTATGGCTATGACATGCATGCGCCCAACCCCAATAAACAAACCGAATTAATTATTGTACGCTTAATGCATTTGCAAGGTACCGCCTTCAAATGTTTTCCTTCTCGCCGGAAATTAAATCGCCGGTAATCTTAAAACCTGCATCAGCTACCTTGTAAAGGCGGTTAATCGTAATGAGTACCGACGTCATCGCCTCGATTGCGACGGAATTTTCAATTGGTCCGGCATGTAGACCGCGCATTCCAAGTGCTTGAATAAGTCCAATAACAACTTCTCGGGCCGTCTTTATATTACCGCACACTAGAACGTCGCAATCTATGGGCTCTTGGTCATGTAATTTGTGTGCGGCAACGTTGTGTAATGCAGACACTACCTTGGTTTCAGCACCTAATAGTTGTTGTGTAATAATTGCGGCTGACCCTGCTTCAGGTAATTGTACGGTCCCGACTTTTGGCGGTTTTAAGGGTACAGTAGTATCCACAACAATCTTTTCGGAAACTGTGTCTTTAATACTATGCAAAATTTCGGCATGACTGGAAAAGGGCACTGCAATTACGATAACTTCGCCCTGGACAGCTGCGGTGTGGTTATCTGTTCCGATCACAGAAATGGTATGATTTTGAGACGTGATTTCCTCTGCGGCAAGACTAGCTTTTTCGCTCGAGCGTGATCCGATAATTATCGGATAACCGGCTTGAGCCCATCGCTTCGCTAGACCGCTTCCTAGGGCACCCGTGCCGCCAATAATGGCCAGCTTCGGAAGAGGTTGGTTCATGACTTTGATCCTCAATAATTCTTTGGTGCGCCGTTGATTAAGCACAAAAAGATAACTATGTGAATAAAACGATTTCTATGGGCTATTCAGGAGACCCGTATCCCCCGCCACCCGGCGTTTCAATGACGAAAACGTCACCAGCCTCCATATCCGCTCCATCGGAGCCCGCCAGTTCTTCCACGGTTCCGTCAGTACGCTCCACATAATTTCTGCCACACTTACCTGGTTCACCTCCTGCCATGCCGTAAGGGCAGCAATTTCGGCTGGAAGATGTAATCCCTGCCGTCATTGGTTCTTGGAAACGAACACGGCGGATTATACCGTTACCGCCCTTATGTGTCCCTCTGCCGCCAGAGTTTAAGCGAATGGAGAGAGCCTCGACGATTACGGGGAAACGCCATTCCAGAATTTCAGTGTCAGTTGCTCGGGTGTTTGTCATGTGGGTGTGGACTGCATCAGTACCGTCGAAATCAGGGCCGGCACCTGAGCCCCCACATATTGTTTCATAATTTTGATAAGCACCTTCATTCCCAAAGGTAAAGTTGTTCATGGTGCCTTGGCTGGCTCCCAATATGCCCAAGGCACCAAGGATTGCATTCGTAACCGTCTGGGATGTCTCCACATTGCCCGCGACGACGGCAGCTGGGTAGACGGGAGCTAACATACATCCTTCAGGAATGATGACCTTGAGGGGTTTAAGGCATCCTTCATTAAGTGGAATATCTTCATCGACGAGTAGACGGAATACGTAGAGTACGGCCGCCATGCAGACGGCTGAAGGGGCATTAAAGTTATTAGGTTGTTGTAATGAAGTCCCAGTAAAGTCGATTGTAGCTTCCCTATTTAAGTTATCTACTTTGATGTCAACGCAAATCTTACCGCCATAATCAGTTTCTTGGACAAAATTACCGTCTTTTAGTACGTGGAGAACTCGCCGTACGCACTCTTCAGCATTATTTTGCACATGCAACATATAAGCATGAACAACATCGAGGCCGAAGTGGGATATCATCTTCCGGAGTTCCTGAACACCCTTTTCGTTGGCCGCAATTTGCGCCTTGAGGTCGGCAATATTATGGCGAACATTCCGGGTAGGATACGGTGCGGAAGTAAAGAGTTCTTCAGTTTCTTTTTCCATTAAGCGGCCGCCAGAAACAAGAAGGAAGTTGTCGATAAGGACCCCTTCTTCGTCAATGTGCTTACTATCAGGCGGCACTGATCCGGGCGTTTTCCCTCCGATTTCAGCGTGATGTCCACGGGTGGCGACGTAGAAGAGAATATCTTTGCCGGCTTCATCGAACACTGGCGTAATGACAGTGATATCTGGCAGGTGAGTACCACCGTTGTACGGTGTGTTCAGCATGTAGACGTCACCGATTTTTATGGTTTTCTCACGTTCCTTGATGATCGTTTTTACGCTTTCGCTCATAGACCCGAGGTGCACTGGAATGTGGGGTGCGTTTGCTACCAGGGCGCCGTCCGGGTTGAAAATTGCGCAAGAAAAGTCCAACCTTTCTTTAATGTTGACAGAATAGGAAGTATTCTTGAGCACTTCTCCCATCTGCTCTGCTGCTGACATGAATAAGTTATTGAATAACTCCAGCATAACCGGGTCTAATCCGGTTCCTACCTTGTTTTGGCCGGGACGAGGTTTAACCCTCCGAAGCATCAGATGATTACGGGTGGTGATTTCCGCCGACCAACCCGGTTCAATTACAGTCGTTGAGTTCGCCTCGATTATTACAGCCGGTCCATTGACCCGTTGGTTCGGGATTAAACTTTTGCGGTCGAATACATCCGTCGGAACCAATGCTCCTTCCATATAGGTCTCTATTTCAGCGAGGGGGTGAGGTTGATCAACATTGCCATTAACGATGACATCCTGTTCTTCAACTTCTGAGGCGCCGCCGATAACTTCTACCGTAACCTGCTCAACTATGTGGTTCTTTTCTGGCGCGATGAACCCATACTGCATGTGATGCGCTTTTTCAAAAGCCGCAACCATCTTCGTGTTATCAGAAAAATTAACTTCAAGGGGAGAGTCGGTGCCTTCGTAACGAAGATGAAGCCTGTGGACTGCGTGCATATTAGCGGGATTGACGCCTTGTCGCTTCATCTCTGTTTCACATTCTTGTTGCAAATCCTGTATCGTATCGGCCAGCTTCGTCACCAGTTCATCATTCAAGATGGATTCTACGGCGCGCTCGCGCATTACTCGATGTTCCGCAAGTCCCATGCCGTATGCAGACAACACCCCTGCAAAGGGATGAATGAAAACATTAGTTATACCTAGGGCGTCTGCAACAAGACAGGCATGTTGACCGCCTGCCCCACCAAAACAGTTTAAGGTATAGTCAGTGACGTCATGACCTCGCTGTGTAGATATCTGTTTTATCGCATTTGCCATGTTGTCGACGGCGATCATAAGAAAGCCATCGGCGACTTCAACAGCCGTACGTTTGTCGCCAGTTGCTTTATTAATTTCGAGAGCCAGTGCCCCAAACTTTTTATTTACTATATCAGTATCCAGGCGCTGGTCACCGTCAGGACCGAATACTGGCGGGAAAAACTCTGCCTGGATTTTGCCGACCATGGCGTTGGCATCGGTTACCGTTAAAGGCCCGCCGCGGCGGTAACATGCCGGGCCTGGATTTGCGCCAGCTGAATCTGGTCCTACCCTATAGCGTTGTCCATCAAAGTGCAGTATAGAGCCGCCACCCGCTGCTACCGTGTGGATGCGCATCATTGGGGCCCGTATACGTACGCCGGCAACTTTAGTATCAAATGCCCGCTCAAATTCACCATTGAAATGGGCAACATCTGTTGAGGTGCCGCCCATGTCAAAGGTAATCAATTTGTCGAAATTAGCCATTCCTGCCGTTCTGACAGCACCAACAATACCTCCAGCCGGGCCCGATAAGATGCTGTCTTTTCCCTGAAAAAAGCGAGCATCTGCCAATCCCCCATTCGATTGCATAAACATCAACCTAGTGTCGCCAAGATTTGAAGCAACTTGATTGACATATCGGAGAAGAATGGGTGAAAGGTAGGCATCCACGACAGTCGTGTCGCCGCGTCCAACGATTTTCATCAACGGGCTGACTTTATGAGAGATTGAGACTTGAGAAAACCCTATTTCACGAGCCAAAGCGGCAACTGAGTTCTCGTGATCGTGATACCGATAGCCATGGAGTAACACAATTGCCGCCGACCGAATGCCGTCGTTATACGCTTTTTGCAGTTCAGTGCGCGTATTTTCCAAGTTAAGAGGAAGCAACTCCTCTCCTTCTGCTGAGTATCGCTCTTTTACTTCAATGACGCGCTCGTAAAGGAGTTCCGGTAGTTGAACATGACGTGCAAATAGATTGGGGCGGTCTTGGTAGCCTATGCGCAAAGCATCGGCAAAGCCTTCAGTTATGAGCAATACTGTTCGCTCGCCTTTTCGTTCCAGTAAAGCATTGGTGGCGACAGTAGTGCCCATCTTTACTGAATCAATGGGTGCCTCTGAGTAACCATCAGATTTTGCCTTATCAAGTAATTCGTGGATGCCTTGAACCGCAGCATCTTCATATCTTTCGGGGTTCTCCGAGAGGAGCTTATGCGTCAAAAGTGCGCCGTCAGGACGTTGGGCAACAATATCGGTAAAGGTGCCTCCCCGGTCGATCCAGAATTGCCATTGATCATTTTTGGTCATCAAATCATCTATGTCCATACTATTAGAATTAATTACCTTATTGCTATAAACGTACGACTTGATCATTGCTAACAAAATTTTCAAACTTGGTGTGAACCGTAACCACAACTTGCGATTAGATTGAACCATTCGTTTGGATTACTGGATTTAACATCATATTCTCGCAAAATTTCTGTTATCATATAATGCGAAAAATCATTGACACATTTCAATTGGTTTAGACGAATTTTTACTGTTACCTGCGCATACGTTTTATAGAGAGGGCTAAATTGGCTGAAGTCAGATTAGGAATAATAATGAACGGGGTTACAGGGAGAATGGGAACCAATCAGCACCTCGCCCGTTCAATTAAGGTAATCCAAGATCAAGGAGGTGTTGAGCTTACCAATGGTGATTGTGTTATGCCCGATCCCATCCTTGTCGGTCGAAATGAAAATAAATTGAAGGCATTGGCCCGCGATTATGGTGTTGAACGTTGGTCTACAGATTTGGATGAGGCCCTATCTAATGAGGAAGATCGACTGTTTTTCGATGCAGCCTTGACTAGTCATCGTGCTGACTTGCTAAAAAAGGCAATGGATGCGGGGAAAGACATCTATTGTGAAAAACCCATTGCAGAAAATGTGGACGATGCAATGGGTGTTGTAAGGTATGCCGAAAAAACAGGGAGTATAAATGGCGTCGTTCACGACAAGTTGTCTCTACCAGGATTATTAAAACTCGCCCAATTGGTTGAAACAGACTTTTTTGGTCGTATTTTATCTGTGCGTGGTGACTTTGGTTATTGGGTTTTTACTGGAGATGGGGAACCAGCCCAGCGTCCAAGTTGGAACTACCGAAAAGCTGATGGTGGCGGTATCATTTTGGACATGTTGTGTCATTGGCGATACGTCTTGGAAAATATATTTGGACCTGTCCGTTCTGTGAGTTGTCTTGGAGCTACGCATAATCCTAATCGCTGGGACGAAAATGGCGATTTTTACGATGCAGATGCTGACGACGCCGCTTACGCCACATTTGAGCTTGATGGCGGTATTGTCGCACAGATTAACTCCTCCTGGTGCACACGTGTTAACCGAAAAGACCTAGTGACGTTTCAAGTTGATGGAACTAATGGGTCAGCGGTAGCAGGGCTTCATAATTGTGTAAGCCAGTCCATATCTAATACCCCGAGGCCTGTGTGGAATCCGGACGAAGCGCGTACACACGATTTTTTCGGTGACTGGCATGAAGTAGCTGCTCATGAGGAGTTTGATAATGGTTTCAAAGTTCAGTGGGAGATGTTCATCAGGCACTTATTCAATGAGGGTCCCTGGAAATATACGCTACTCGAAGGCGCAAAGGGTGTCCAATTAGCTGAGCTCGGTATGAAAAGCTGGCGCGAAAGGCGGTGGATTGATATCCCTGAATTGGAGGTGTAGAGAGCGTGGTAGTAGTAACCTTGCCTTGTATCAATCGTTCCACAGAAGATTACGAGTTGGGTGATCCAGGGAAATTCGAAATCGCAAGTTTGCATACCATGCCGCGTATTGCTTACGCGGCCGTGCACGTGGTTGCTGACCCTGTTGAGAATAATAACCCTTCGATCGACGCCGCCATCGATTGGGAAGCGACAATTAACTATCGACGCCACGTGTGGTCGCTTGGTCTCGGCGTTGCTGAAGCTATGGACACGGCCCAGCGCGGTATGGGTGTAAACTGGGAAAATTCGCTCGAACTGGTTAAACGTTCCGTTGATGCGGCTAGGGAATTTCAAATTGAGAATGGTGGTGCCTTACTTGCGTGCGGGGCTGGAACGGATCATTTAGAACCCAGCCCAAACATAAGTGTTGATGACGTAATTAATGCGTATGAAGAGCAATGCCATGCGATAGAGAGTGCTGGGAGCCGTATTATCCTGATGGCAAGTCGTGCACTAGCCATGGCGGCATCCTCTCCGGATGATTACCTCAAAGTCTATGAACGGATTTTGAGTCAGGTAAAAGAGCCAGTTATAATTCATTGGTTAGGTGAAATGTTTGATCCGGCACTAAAAGGGTATTGGGGCTCAGACGATCATTGGACTGGAATGGAGACGTGTTTAAAGGTCATTGCTGGTAAGGCGGAAAAAGTAGACGGTATCAAAATCTCTTTGTTGGATTCCAAAAAAGAAATTGCCATGCGGAATAAATTGCCAGTCGGTGTACGTATGTATACAGGAGATGATTTCAATTTTCCTGAACTTGTCGCCGGTGACGATGCTGGATACTCAGATGCACTCTTGGGAATATTTGATGCCATTGCACCGGCGGCTAGTGCCGCACTCGGTGCAATGGGGAGGCAAGATATGGAAGAATATAATAAAATTCTTGCTCCGACCTTACCGCTTTCTCGCCATATCTTCCAGGCACCCACCCAATTTTATAAAACGGGAATTGTAATTTTAGCTTATCTGAATGGGCATCAGGATCATTTTTTAGTCATCGGAGGTCAAGAAGGGGCTCGTTCAACTTTGCATCTGGGAATATTATTTAGGTTAGCCGACAAGGCTGGTTTATTTCATGACCCTGAAAGCTCGGCGAGACGTATGGAAAATGTGATGAAGGTTCACGGGGTCGGTGTGTGAGGATGGCCGATAAATCACGTCTTTCTCTGAATACGGCAACAGTTAATCAATGGTCGTTAGAAGAGTGTATTAACGGCTGCGTGCGCCATGGCATCGCTGCGATAGACCCTTGGCGTGATGGGTTGCACAATTTGGGTGCTGACGTTGCAAGGGAAATGCTAATTGATAACGATATAAAAGTATCGGCCCTTTGCCGAGGAGGAATGTTCACGGGGAACAACACATTAGAATGTGAAGCCGCACTGGATGACAACCGGCGAGCTGTTGATGAGGCTGTAAAGATAAATGCACAGTGTTTAGTATTAGTAGTAGGAGGTCTTCCTGCCGAATCTAAAGATATCAACGATGCGCGTCAGCAAGTGAGGGATGGAATTGGCAAGCTCTTGGATTATTCCCGTACTTGTGACATACCGCTAGCCATTGAACCACTGCATCCAATGTATGCCGCGGATCGCTCGTGTGTTAATACTCTAAGGCAGGCTAATGATATTTGTGATGAATTGGGTGACGGCGTCGGTATTGCCGTAGACGCATATCATGTCTGGTGGGATCCAGATCTGGAGAAAGAAATCAAGCGGGCTAGTGGCCGTATCCTAGGCTTTCACGTTTGTGATTGGTTGGTTTCAACTACGGATCTGCTTTTAGACCGCGGTATGATGGGTGACGGCATTATAGATTTGCCTTCGATGCGTCGAATGGTAGAGGCAGCCGGTTTTGACGGATTTATTGAAGTAGAAATATTTTCAAAAAAAAACTGGTGGCAAAAACCTGGTAATGAGGTCATGGAAACAATGATAAATCGTTTCGAAACTTATGTCTAAAAATTTGCTCGTTAAAAAATCTTTGAAAATTAAGGCCTGGACGGATCTTAGTTTACTTTAATAAATTTAATCTTTGGCCCTACTTAGCCTTGACGTTGTCGATGCTATGTTTTGCGAGCAATTATATTGTAGGCAGGCTTGCACCTGGAGAGGTGCCGCCCATCGGTCTTTCTTTTTGGCGTTGGGTCGTGGCTGCAATTATTATATTGCCTTTTACGTGGCGTGGAATTTTAGAGCACGCATTACTCATCAAGTTCAATTTAAAACTTTATTTCTTACTCACTATTTTTCTGGTGATATTCGGGAATACAACTATTTATCTTGCTCTTAACTATACCACTGCGATTAACGCCAGCATCGTAGCAATGGCCGAACCGGTAGTGACAATCCTACTCACGTGGCTGTTTTTTAGAGAAACAATAGCTAAGAGCCAGGCAATAGGTGTCCTTATTGCAGCCGGTGGGGTTCTAATAATAATCCTTAGAGGTAATTTATTAGCACTCGCCGATATAGAATTTAACGCAGGTGATCTTTGGATGTTAGCTTCGGTTTCAGGATTTGCTTCATATGCCGCTTTCCTACGTAAATCACCAAAAGAAATACCCCCACTCATTTTAATCAATATCATTGCAGTGTTAGGGGTTTTTTTCTTGCTGCCCTTTTACATTTGGGAGACTACCACGGTAATGCCAATGAAGTTTAATCTTGCTACCGTGATTTCAGTTTTATGGGTAGCAATTATCGTTGCTGCCACGGCTTTTTTCTTATGGAACGTAGGAATTCGGGAGGTGGGCGCAAACAAGGCTAGTGCATTCATTTATTTACGTTCACTGTTCGCCACAGTCTTGGCGATAGTTGTATTGGGAGAGACATTGAAGGCATATCATTTTCCAGCATTTATCCTCATAATAGCAGGTGTTTACATTGTATCTAAGGCCAAACGGCAGGCTAACTGATCTACTTGTCTCAAGGCCATGACTAGTGAGAGACGTACAAAAATGTATTTAGATATTCTTGAGAAATTTGGACGAAAAAGAATCATTTTAGATCGTGGGTCGACACACCCCAGATACCGGGACGCCAAACCTTGGATGAATAAATATTATATATTACTGCGGAATAGACCGAAGTGGTTTCCATTTAACATTTTGATTCATGAAATGCTTGATGATGATCACGGAGATGGCGTCCATAATCATTTGTTTCCGTACATAACAATCGTATTAAAATGCGGATATTGGGAAACATTAAGAGATGGCAAATTCTGGAGATCTCCCGGCTATATCGGTTTTCGATCGGCAAACGAATTTCATAGAATTGATTTGAGACCTGGAACGAGGCCAATCACCATTTTTATTGCCGGTCCATATGGATTGAGGAAGGGTGCCCGATCAGAGTACGGAGTAAAATTTTCCAATAACCAAAGTCCAAATTTATAAAATTAAAATCAAGTTTCAAGCGAGGTTTCCGAAAGCAAATTTTGCTATATATGCAATCGATGATTTATATGGAAACGTAATGGGGGGGAACTAAACATGCGTGCTATGGTCGTTGGAAAATGGGGCGAGGCTTTCAAATTAGAAGAACGCCTTGACCCGCAGCCAGCCCCCGGTGAAGCAGTTATGAAGGTCCGTGCCGCAGGAGTTGGTTTGACCTTGGTTACAATGCGCACTGGTATTTTTGGTGGTACGGCTCCACGGATTATGGGTCACGAACTCGGTGGCGATATAATTGCGGTCGGCGACGGTGTGGAGAACGTTAAAATCGGCCAACGTTGTGCAGTTTATTTTTACTTGAATTGCGGCCATTGTCGTTGGTGCAGAAATGGACGCGAAACGCTATGTGAGAACCATGAGGGTTACGTTGGAGTACACCGGGACGGCGGCTATGCCGAATTGGTCTCTCTTCCATCTGAAAACTTCCTGCCAATTCCTGATAATTTGGATTATGAAGGTGCAGCAATCGCCGCCGATGCGGTGAACACGCCTTGGCATTGCATGCGCGAGCGGGCGCAAATCAATCCGCACGATGATGTTATGCTTGTTGGCGCTGGAGGAGGTGTCGGGATTCACGGTGTACAGGTGGCCAAGATATTCGGAGCCCGTGTGATTGCCGTAGATATCACTGAGGAAAAACTCGAACTAGCGAGCAAGTGGGGTGCGGACGAGGTTGTCAATTTTCGGGCTATAGAAGATCTAGCGGCAGAGGCAAAGAGGTTAACTGATGGCAAAGGTGTGGACGCTGCAATCGATTTCGTTGGAAAGCCTGAAACCTTTCAGGCTTGTATTGACGGTTTGGCAGTAGGAGGAAGGGCGGTAGTCATTGGAGCACAACCAGGTGACGTTAAGGTCAACCCAGTTAATCTTGTAATTACTGAACAAATTATAACTGGCTCTCGTCATTCCACGAGGGCAGAGCTAATCGAGACTATGAACATTATGGCCCGCGGGTTGGTTACACCAGTTGTAGGTAAGCGTTTGCATTTTACTGAGGTGGAGGAGCTGTTTCAAGATTTGCAGGACGAAAAACTTTTAGGTCGGGGAGCACTCACCTACGATTAGAAAACTTTCAAGGAATTCTTAGTTTTGGGATTTAAATAAAAGGGAGGAATTTAGAATGGTCAATTTTTCGCTGACACCAAGACAAAAGGAATTACGCGAAATTGCTATGGACTATGCAACCGCAGTTGCGGAACCCATTGCGATTGAATCTGATCAAATGCCTGAGGTAGACAAGTCTTTTAACTGGGATCTTGTGCGGGAGGCGTCGAAGCGTGGCCTGCGAACACTATCAATACCGGAACGGTTTGGGGGAGAAGGTGCAGACGTTCTCACCCTAGCTATGTGCGGTGAGTGCATAGCCTACGGTGATTTAGGCGTTGCGGTAGGGTTTGATCAGACCTGGAAAATCATGACAGCTATTGCAAATCTCTGTAATGAGGAACAGCAAAATCGATGGATCCCTCGTATTATGGAAGACGATGAATTTCTCTTAGGGATCCCTGTTACTGAGCCTCTTGCTGGTAGCGACAATTTGTTACCTTACGATGCGCCCGGTTCGGGTGTACAGATGTTGGCTAAGAAAAAAGGTGATAAGTGGTTGCTAAACGGCACTAAGCGCTACATTTCAAATGGTGGTTTAGCTAAAATGTATTACGTATTAGCGCGAACTGATCCAGATGGACCGTTATCTACTAGTCTTACTGGTTTTTTGGTGCCGTCAGATTTACCTGGATTTTCGGTCCCAGAAGTATGGGATAAGATGGGTCAGCGTGCCGTTCAAAACGGAACACTGGTCTTCGAGGATGTGGAAATTCGAGATAGGGATAGGGTTGGTGAGGTCGGAGCATCTCTCCCTGCTGTGGGTGCACTTTTACTTGGGTTTGGATCAAATATACAGGCGGGTGCAACAGTTCTTGGGGTCGCGCAGCGAGCCTACGATTTAAGCCATCAATATGCGCATGAGCGAATCCAGGGTGGAAAACCTATTATCGAGCACGACATTCAAAGAAAGAGATTGGTGCGAATGGCTATGAAGTTGCAGGCGACGCGTTCATATCTTTGGTATGCAGGTTGGAACTGCAAGCAGGAAGATTTTGATCGGAAACATGCAAGTATGTCTAAGGTTTTTGCTTCGGAGGAGTCACTGGCTGTCTGCGTTGAAGCACTCGAACTCTGGGGGGCAACCGGATATATGAAAAAAAACCCCATCGAGAAATTGTTGCGTGACGCTATTAGTTTTTTGCATTCGGATGGCACCAACGATGTTTTGAGCCTTAAGGCCGCTACATTTATGGCTCAGCAAAGGTTGGAAAAAACTGATAAACGTTATAGCAATAGAGTAGCTGAAGCCGCCGCGGGACAATGAATTTTGGAGGAGTGGATCGAATGAATACGCAAGCAACCCGGGGCGGGTATCCCGAACAATATTATCCAAACACCGAAGAACTGAAGAAAAACGAAATGCGGGTCGTCGCCCTTGGAACAGGTCGCCCATTTTTACGGCGTTCTCAGGCCAATGCTTCGTGGCTCGTTGAATTGGGAAACGGTGACAAGTTCGTTTTCGATTTTGGTTTCGGATCCCAAATGAACTTTACAGCCCTGGAAATTCCATACAGTGAAGTCAACGCTTGGTTTGCGACTCATCTTCATACCGATCACGTCGGTGACTTTGGTCAAGTATGGATTGGATCTTGGGCGGGCGGGAGATTAAAGCCACTCGAGGTCTATGGCCCCTCTGGATTGGAACCTAAATTTGGCTTTAAGCACTTTTGTGAGAAGCAGATGGAAAGTTATGCTTGGGATACCAATTCCAGGGTAGGGGCACTTCCTGCAGTTGGCGCAGAAGTCAATATTCATGAGTTTGATTACTCGAAAACCCAGGTGGTTTATGAGTATGCCGGTGTAAAAATAATTAGCTTTCCGGCTGTACACCAAGTTGATGGACCCGTTAGTTTCAGGCTTGAGTGGAACGGCCTAACTTTTGTATATTCGGGTGATACGACACCAAGCCAAATTTTTATAGATAATGCAAAAGAAGCCGACGTCGTTGTGCATGAGACCTTCAATACGGTTGAACAACTTATGGATCGTTCCGGCTACGATGAAAGGACGGCTCGGGCCATCGGTACTTATATACATTCGGCTCCTGAGGAGGCTTCCGTTGTTCTCAAAGAAATTGATCCGCGTCTAGCTGTTGTTTTCCACTTTTTTAATGACTTCGATACGACCCCCGAGATACGAGAGAGAATTCGTCGGCACTATCAAGGTCCACTGGCCATGGCCACAGACTTTATGGTTATTAATGTGACAAAGGAACACATTGTTACACGAATGGCGGAGGTTTCTGAGCACGTTTGGCCAAATAAGTCTAAGCATGCAGGTTTTGGTGAAGCAAAAAGAAAGCCAATGCCGCAAATGTCTGACTGGCTTAAGGAAGCACAGTTATTTCCAAAACAAGATTCCCCAAGAGGTCTCATATATAAAGGTGATTAAAATAGTTGCTACCCTTGTGGTTCCAGAACAATTTTCCCGCGCACATGACGAGACTTAATTTTTTCTTGGGCAGTTGACGCAGCTGAGAGCGGCATCAATTCGATGGCTGGAGCAGTGACCGAACTACTTTCAGCTAATTCGATTATTCGTTCCAGATGGGCTCTTGTCCGACCGACTTTTGGACGCAAAACTTTTACGTCATCTCTCGGTAACTGGAAATTTTCAGGTTGCGGGGCCACGTAGACCATACGTCCTCCAGATTTAAGGACATCATATGAGTGGAGATGGACATCTCCGCCAACAGTGTCATATACAATATCGCAATCAGAAACTTTTTCCCGAAAATCGACACTGTTATAGTCTATAACTTCATCCGCCCCTAACTTCTCCATATACTCATGATTGTTGGGGCTGGCAGTTACAATCACATGTGCTTTTCGATATTTGGCGAGTTGGACAGCATAACTACCAACACCTCCTGCACCGCCTTGAATAAGTATTTTTTCTCCAGCCTTTAATTCTGCTGTATCCTCCAAGGAGACAATTGCTGTTAGACCAGTAAGGGCAAGGGCCGCTGCTTCAGGGTGAGTTAAAAAATTTGGTTTCTTTGCAATAATTTCCGCTTTCTCCGAGACGATTTCCGCGTAGGTGCCCTCATGACCAGCATCCAATACACCAAATACTTGATCCCCTATTGAAAAGTCTGATACGTCCGTGCCTAGTTCAATGACTACGCCTGAAAAATCCCGGCCCAAAATATAGGGGAGCTGGAGATTTTGACTGCTGGGATAAAAGCCCGAGCGGACCTTATAGTCGGCGGGATTTACACTTGCAGCATGGATTGACACTAAGATTTCCTGCGGGCTGGGGACTGGATTGGGTGCCTCTTTATAAACTAGGGGTCCACCGATCTCTTCAAAAACCATTGCTTTCAACTGACAGGCTCCTCAGAACTAAATAAATTGATCTCTAATTTTAGAAGAGAAAAAATTTAATTTTGCAAATACTTTTTACAACTACCTTTTTTTTTGTTTAGAGTCAGTTTAAATTCCAGCCAATCATTTAGCTTCTTTGCCTCAACTAAGAAAAACCTGTAACTGAGGAATTGTTTAGAGCAGCATTAAACACTGGAATGTTATCCATGACCGATGTCTTAGATAAGGACTTCGAAAAGATTACCTTAAAAAAGATTGGGGCTTATTTTGGTGCTGAAGTTTCGGGCGCTGATCTGTCTGGCGAGTTCGACGATGTAACCTTTTCTGAAATACATCAGGCATTCGTGGAAAACGAGGTGTTAGTTTTTCGAGATCTGATTATCTCTACTGATGACCAGATACGGTTTGGGCAAATGTTTGGGGAACTCACCGTTCATCCCTTTTCTCCTAATAGTGATAAAATTCCAGAACTCATAATTTTTGATAATAAAGAGGATAACCCACCCTTTGGCACTGACGTTTGGCATAGTGATGAGACTTTTCGCCAATGTCCGCCCTTAGGCACTTGCCTGAGGGCTTTGGATGTTCCTGAAGTGGGGGGCGACACTGTATTCGCTAGCATGACGGCCGCATATCAAGGTCTGAGCGATCGGATGAAGAACTTTATTTCAGGCCTAGAAGCCATTCATGATTTTAAGCCTTTTAAGCAACTTTTTGATGATGATGATGAGGGTAGGAGAGAGTTGCAGAGGTTCGAACTTATGTATCCGCCAGTTACCCATCCAATTGTAAGAACACATCCCGTAACAGGTAACAAAAGTATATATGTAAACCCGCAGTTTACAATTCGGGTAATAGGAATGAATGAGATTGAGAGCCGATCGCTTCTCACAGACCTTTTTGATCTCGCCAAAATACCAGAATATCAGTACCGGCATCACTGGTACAATAAGACGATGGTGTTGTGGGATAATCGATCGGTTCAGCATTACGCCGTCCACGATTATTGGCCAAAACGGCGCCAGATGGAGAGGGTTACCATGGAAGGTGATCGTCCTTTTTCTAGCGAAGAAAATGTTATCCCGGATGCCCTAAAAAGCCGGAAATCGCCTCAACCAATTGGTGCAAATGTCAATCACGGCGGTCATTCGCCTAAGCGTCAGTTTGTTCGAGATTTAGATTAGGCTTGCAAAAGAAAGCTTAACCATTACTGCTAGAGAGTGCCTTGCGCCCGATATAACTGACGGCAGTTCCCATCTGCTCAGCTATGCGAAGTCCCTCATTCCATTTTGCCATCCGTTCGCTCCGGGAAAAAGAACCAACTTTGAGCTGACCGGCATCAAATCCTACAGCGAGGTGAGTTAAAGTAACGTCTTCTGTTTCTCCTGACCTGGCAGAGATAATTGTTCCCCAACCGGCTTTTTTTGCCGCCTCCAGCGCATTTAGTGCCTCTGATACAGTGCCAGCTTGATTAACCTTTATTAAAGCGGCATTGCAAATACCCTGCGACGCGGAATTAGTTATTTTTTGGGCGTTGGTGACTAGATAATCGTCTCCAATAATTTGGATTCGATCACCATATGCTTTTGTAAACATTTTCATTCCGTCATGATCATCTTCAGCAAACGGGTCTTCTATTGAGACTATTGGATAAGTTTCAATCCAACGTCCAAACAGCTCTGTAAGGTCTTCCGAGTTCAATTCTTTGTTCTCAAGGGTTAATTTGTACGTTCCGTTTTCCCACAACTCAGACCCCGCAACATCTAAGGAGATACCAATTTCTTCGCCAGGTTTGAATCCGGCCATTTCTATTGACTCTACGAGCGTCTCTATAGCTTCTTCATTGGTTTGAAAGTTTGGCCACCAGCCACCTTCATCGGCAACACCAGCTAATTTTCCTTTGCTAGACATTAGTTGGCCAGCCGTTAAATATATCTCAGCAGTTATTTCGAGTGCTTGGTCAAACGTTTCTGCAGAAAGAGGGACGATCATGAAATCCTGTATGTCTACTCGTCGTCCTGCGTGAGCTCCGCCGCCAAAAATTTGAATTTCTGGAAGTGGCAGGCTGACCTCTGACCCACCCGCGATATATTTCCAAAGTGGTAACCCGTGGTATGCCGCCGCAGCATTTAAAGTAGCTAAAGAGACAGCAATGGTGGCATTCCCTCCAAGCTTGTCTTTTGTTGGAGAAGGATCAAGTTCAATAAGCTTGCTGTCAATTTCTCTTTGACTGGTGGTATCCATTCCAATCATAGCCGGTGAAATTTTGGAATTGATGTTGTTGAGTGCCAAGCTTACGTCAAACCCTCCTAATATTTTGCCTCCGTCTCTGATCTCACTTGCCTCTGCCGCTCCGCGAGATGCGCCCGAAGGAGCTATCCCCCGTCCCATCGAACCGTCTTCTAGTATAACTTCCACTTCTACGGTTGGTTTACCACGTGAATCCCAAATGCGCCGGCAATGAACCGATTTGATGGCTGAGTTAACCGGCATCTAATATCTCATTCCATAGCGTTGCAACCTCGCCGGTAGTTGCAACGTGACTAATTAAATGGCGCGTTGCAAAAGTTTTTACCAATTCTTGGGTAAACTTATCTGAGATGTATTCAACTTTCGATCGTCCCGCCACTCTTGCGACAAGCATCCCGAGATGCAGATGCGTAACCCGTCGTTCAAGTTCAGTCATATCTAACCATTTGGCATTCGAAAAGTAGGCTTTTCGAAATCGTTCATGACATTTTAAATAGCCCTTTTTCCAATTCGGTTTCCATAAACATTTTAGAAGAAAATGTGTGAGACAGAACGCAGCATCAAATGCCGGTTCACCATAACAAGCACACTCGGCATCAAGAAATACAGGCCCGCTAGGACCGATAAGTATATTTTTTGGACTTACATCTCCATGAACCAATGCAACCTTAGAGGCAGCCGTACTTTCTACCAGTTTGTGCATTAGATCCTTTAGCACTTCGACGTTACGGCCAGTTTCTAAGAAGTATGCCTCCAGACGAATGTCGTAAAATATACTGTCATTAGCAAAGCGTTGGATTAATTTTTCATCGCCAGCTGTTGCATTGTGAAGCATAACAAGCCGTTCTGCGGCTGCCTCGGCCATATTGGGGTCAACTATCCCTTGGCCGAGAAGGTCCTTCCAATTTGGATAAAGTTCTGGCTCCAAATAGGACATAACTAAAGTGTTTGTTTTTTTATCATAACCTAGAGGTTCAGGCGCAATGTTCTTTGCAAAATTTTGTGCTAATTTTAACCACTCCCATTCGGCCGCAGTCCGCTCAACAGGAACGTGCCAATCAGGGTCGGATTTCAAAGTAGGGAGCGCACTTTTTACGCAGAGTGATCTGTCGTCTAACTCAACTTTGTAAATCTTAGATGAAATTCCGCCCTTTAACTCACTCAACGCCGGATTTTCCGACCTATCCATCAAATCCAGACGGATCAAGGCATCACATATCTCGGTTTTAGAAAGCATGTTTTTACTACCTTGAATTCCATTTAGATAGCCAGCTTTGCATCCAGCTCCCGATCTTCCGACGCGAGGGCAGAATTTACCATTGGCATAACTTTATCGGCCATAAGCTCCATTGATCTTTTTCCTAGCTTTTTGTCGGCCCAATCTATGCCCGTATATACCAGTGTGCCAAAGGAGCCAATTTCTTCTCGCAGAGCCAGAATTTGGTCAGTGACGCTATTTACCGTACCCGCAATTACTTGTGTTTCTAAGGACTGTTCAAGTGTAATTAAATTTTCTGGCTGGTCGGGATAAGCAGCAAACAGACCTATTCTGCCTTTACCGCCCAGTTTACGCATTAAGTTGGAGAAATAGAATCCATATGGTCCGCTATTGGTTTTAGCGTAACGTTTTGCAATATTTTCGTCATCGGCAACAAAAATGCATTTTGCGACCCTCCAACCTCTCGGGTCTTCCCTTTCACCAACATTGGCGAGCCCTTCCAAATATTTTGGAAGGTGAGTCGCTACCCAATGGCTTTGTACATATTGACATGAAATGGGCTGCCAACCCCGTTCAGACGCCATGGTTATTCCATGGGAGTGGGGCGTGAGGGCCGTGATAACTATCGGGGGATGAGGATTTTGCAGTGGTTTGGGCGCAATGCCTTGACCTATTTCAGGTGTTAAGGTTTGCTTCGTGCTCACCTCGTAAAATTCTCCCTTAAGGTTATAGGGTGCTTCTCCCCACCAAATCTCCATGATTTGATCAAAGACCTCCACCATTTTTTTATTTCGGTCGATATCCCAATTTCCAAATACTTCGACATCTGACGGAAGTCCTCCCGGACCAATACCCCATATAAAACGTCCATCTAAAAGGTGATCCATCATAGCAACATGTCCAGCCATCATGACCGGATGATAGATCGGAAGATTAACCACGCCGCTTCCAAGTTTAATGTTCTTTGTGACGGGAGCTAGACGAGCTATGAACATAAGGCTCGATGTAATAGGCTCGGCTAAATCGGTAAAATGTTCACCTATAAAAGCTTCTTTAAACCCTAGTGTATCTGCAAGAATGACCGATTCTAGATCCTCTTCGAGGACCTCGCGGTAATCCCTTGTAAGCGGATGAACGGGTTGGATAAAATAGGAAAGGTCCATAATCTTCTTAGCTTTTAATCTTCCATTGAAACATTTTTTGAAGTTTGTTCAAGTCCAATACATAAAACTATAACAAGACTAATTCCGCCATATACTAATTAAAAATCTTTATTAGTTAGACAATAGGATTTTCCAATGATTTTTGACATTAAATTTAAGTTTTCCATATATAGCAAAAGTGGCCCATGGGCAGATTAATAAATGAAAAGGGAGGGAACAGGGCAGCTTTGTTTTGTTGATTGACCGTTGTATTCATAATACGGAAATTCAATCCTTGAATTTCAACCGAAATGGCGGAGCATCTATCATTCCGACTTAATGAGACCTCTTGTTAATCGGTGGCCAAATATCTCAGAGCCCTTATCTGACCAAGCTGAGGTAACAGCTGATTTGGTCGACTTTCCTAAATTAATTTGGAGGAAAACAGAAATCAAGTAAGGTGATCAAAGGTACGAGCTAGAGAATTGTTGCTAGACTGAAAATGACATCTAGAGATTAGCAAAGTTAAGTTTTTATCACTTGCTTGGAATATCAACTCGAACTATCTAATTTCCCTATTTAAAGATCGTATAAGCTTTTGTTTACAGATTTGGTGATGGATAGACCTTTAAAAATAAACGTCATTGGGGGAGGTCCAGGGGGGCTGTATTTTTCATTATTGATGAAGCTTAATGACTCTAGGCACGATATTACCGTTTATGAACGTAACAAGCCTGATGACACCTTCGGTTTTGGAGTAGTATTTTCTGATGAAACCCTGGGTAACTTCATGGGACAGGATCCCGAAACCTACCTAAAAATCCGCGATGCATTTGCTTATTGGGACGAAATTGAGGTTCGTTATCGGGGAGAACGCATCCGTTCTGGTGGACACGGCTTTGCCGGAATGTCGCGTCAAAAACTATTGGATATTTTGCAAGAGCGTTGCAATGATGTTGGTGTCCACATGGAGTTTGAGACCGAAATAGATGATTTGGAACCATACCGTGATGTTGACCTCGTTCTTGGTTCTGACGGTGCCAATAGTATGGTTAGGGATGCCTACAAGGAAATGTTCAAACCCACAATTGATATGCGTAAAACCAAATTTGTCTGGCTAGGTACCACACAGCAATTTGATGCGTTTACCTTTATTTTTAAACCTAATGAACATGGTTGGTTTTATAACCATGCATATCAGTATGGGCAGGGCAAAGGATTAGCAGCCTCAACGTGGATTCTAGAAACTCATGAAGATACCTGGATGCGTGCTGGTTTGGACCAATCAAATGAAGCCGAAACCATTGCTTATTTTGAAGATATGTTTCGTGAAGAGTTGGAGGGCCATAAGCTGCTTTCCAACAAATCAATTTGGCGCAATTTTCCGGTAGTTTCCAATCAAAATTGGTACCATGAAAATGTCGTCTTAATTGGCGATGCCGCTCACACGGCACAGTTTTCTATTGGGTCGGGCACCAAAATCGCAATGGAAGGAGCAATTTCTTTATTAAAATCTATCGAGGAAGAAGGATCGATTTCGTCGGCCCTTACCGAGTATCAAGAAAAAAGGGAAATAGAAATTTCCCGCTTACAAAGAAGCGCAATGGTTAGTTTGCAGTGGTATGAAAATGCCCGTCGGTATAAC
The DNA here is from genome assembly GCA_028345065.1 of Rhodospirillales bacterium. Lineage (GTDB taxonomy): Bacteria > Pseudomonadota > Alphaproteobacteria > Rhodospirillales > UBA2165. Next base: position 8,367 of record JAOMCN010000011.1, on the reverse strand, counting down.
GACTTAACACCGCCTCAATACGCATTTAATTTTTTAAGTCGTTCAAAAAGTGTCACCTATGAGAATCTCAAATTGCGAGACGTGAGGTACGGTAGAGAGGTGAATAGTTGGTATGCAAATCTGGTTCGAAAGGAGCAGGGATTTGATATTCCAGACGATCCCGCTCCTCCTCCTATGTTTACTCCTTACAGATTGAGGGACTTGGTTTTTCAAAACCGGGTTGTGGTCTCTCCCATGTGTCAATACTCGGCGAATGATGGAACACCCACTGACTGGCACCTCGTTCATCTGGGAGGTTTTGCGGTGGGCGGTGCAGGCCTAGTTTACGCGGAAATGACAAACGTATCAGCTGCCGGCAGAATTACACCCGGTTGCGCAGGGATGTACAAACCTGAACATGTAGAGGCATGGAAGCGTGTAACTAGCTTTATTCATCAGAATAGTCGTGCCAAAATTTGCATGCAGCTTGCTCATGCCGGGCGTAAGGGGTCTACCAAATATCCCTGGCACGGTGAAGATGAACCGCTGGAAAATGGCAACTGGCCACTAATATCTGCTTCCCCCCTACCATATAAAGAGTTCAACCAGGTTCCCAAAGAAATGACCCGGGATGATATGGATGACGTGTTGGATAGCTTTGTTCGAGCGACTCGTATGGCCGAAGAGGCAGAATTTGACATGATTGAAATTCATATGGCCCACGGTTACCTGCTATCTTCGTTTATTTCTCCCGTATCAAATGTTCGGCGTGACGAGTACGGTGGAGAACTTGTCAATCGTTTGAAATTTCCTGTCGAAATATTAAAGGCGGTTCGTAGTGTTTGGCCTAACAATAAGCCTATTTCCTGCAGGATCTCAGCAACTGACTGGCTTGATAGCGGCGGACTGACAGGTGAAGATGCTGTGGAGGTCGCCAAACAGCTTTACGAAAATGGGTGTGACATTATTGATGTATCAGCAGGGCAAACTACTCCGCAGGCTAAACCCATTTATGGGCGAATGTTTCAAACGCACCTAAGTGAACAGGTGAGACTGGAGGCTAAGGGCCCAACGATAGCCGTCGGTAACATTACATCAGCTGACCAGGTGAACACCATTGTAGCCGCCGGTCGCGCGGATTTAGTCGCGCTTGCAAGGCCGCATTTGACAGATCCACATTTTACTTTGAAAGCTGCTGCACATTACGGGTATACCCCACAATTTTGGCCGGAACAGTATTTGGCGGGTAAAGCACAAGCAGAAAGATTAGCTGAACAGGATAATATCCGCCTGCAAGAAATTTTGTTGGCGAACAGGCCTCAATCCCATAGCCAATAACTGGAAAGAAACCAATTCGACCGTATTATTTTCATTATTTAAACATGAAAAAATTATTATTGTTCTTGGCTTAAAGTTTGACCAGCTATAACCAATTTTTGAATTTCGCTAGTTCCCTCATAAATCCGCAACGCCCTTATTTCCCGATAAAGTCGCTCGACGGTAACTCCCGAAACGACACCCATACCTCCAAAAATTTGCACCGCTTGATCTATTACCTCTTGTGCTGCCTCGGTTCCATATAACTTGGCCATGGAAGACTCTCTCGTAACCCTTGTACCTTTCACATCTTTTGTCCATGCGCTTCGATAAATCAATAGGGCCATAGCATCAATTTTCACGGCCATGTCTGCGATCTTTTCCTGTATGAGCTGGAATTCTGAAATTGGTTTGCCGAATGCTTCGCGTTGCTTTGACCGAGCAACTGCTTCATCCATAGCTCTCCGGGCAAAACCCAGTGACGCTGCTCCTACGGTTGTCCGAAAAACGTCTAGGGTTGCCATCGCTACCTTAAAACCATCTCCTGAATTTCCGAGCATATTTGCCGTGGGTATACGGCAATTCTCCAGGCTAAGGGTCCCGAGAGGATGAGGTGCTATTACGTTGATCCGCTCGCTTACAGTTATGCCTGGTGTATCGGAATCCACGATGAAAGCGGACAATCCCTTTGCGCCAGGCGCATCATCAGTTCTGGCAAATAGAACGTAAAAATCGGCAATTCCCGCATTTGAAATCCAAGCTTTCTTGCCATTGAGACAGTACTCGTTTCCGTCTAAAATTGCGGTAGTTCCCATCGCTGCCACATCGGAACCTCCTTCCGGTTCAGAAATTGCAAACGCTGCAATTTTCGTGCCCTCGGCTACCGGAACTAGATAGTTCTCTTTTTGCTCATGGGATCCGAATATCGTAATTGCACCTGACCCTAAACCTTGCATAGCAAATGAAAAGTCTGCCAAACCTGAATAATAGCTTAGAGTTTCGCGGGCCAAGGCTAGAGTGCGAACATCAAAACTTTTTAGTTTGCCACCATAAGGTTCAGGAACGCAGTACCTGAGCCAACCGCCTTCCCCAAGTTTTTTTACAAATTTGTTACATAATTCATCTAGTTCGGCATTATCCTTGGGTTCTTCGTGTTGAAGAGAGGCTCTTTCGTTTTCAGCCCATTCACCTAGTTCTATTACGAATTTGCGGTGGCTATCATCGAAAAATGGCCAGTCAAGATAAGTGTGGTCGGACAAATACTTATTCCTTCTACTGTGTCAGTTCATAACTGCGCCGCCTGATACGACGATAGATTGACCTGTGATTGATGCAGATGAAGGCAAACATATCCAAGCCACTGTTTCAGCTACCTCATCAGGAGTAACCATTCGTCCCATCGGGCTTATATCATCAATTTCTGATTGTATCTCTTTACGACGCTTCCCAGTCATTTTAACAATCTCATCAACCGCTTCGCTTACCAGGTCGGTATCTGTATAACCGGGGCAAATTGCATTGACCGTGATACCTTTTTTTACACATTCAAGTGCCAGGGTACGCGTAAGCCCGATCACCCCGTGCTTAGACGCGCAATATGCCGCTATATAAGGATATCCCCTTAGACCCACGGTCGATGAAATGTTCACAATTCTGCCGTAGCCCATTTCCCTCATTTCTGAAAATACTTGTTTGGTACAAAGGTAGGTTCCCGTTAGGTTCAATCCAATAATTTCATTCCATAAATCAGTATCCATTCTATGGAAGGGAGCGCTTTTGCCCACACCGGCATTATTAATGAGAATATGGACAGTGCCTAATTCCTTGGTGGCACTTGTCAAACACCGGTTTACGTCTGCTTCATCGGCCATATTTCCCAATGCTGTATGAACTTTTACTTGGTAACTATTTCTGATGTAATTAGCCTGTTCGGCCAGGGTTTTTTCAGTCCGGCCTGTTAAGCTTATATCTGCGCCGAGATGGGCTAAGTAATTGGATATCGCCGCACCAATGCCACGACTTCCACCTGTAATCACCGCATGCTGGCCTTTCAAAGGTTTTTCAGTGAACATATTACCTGAAATTTTAGAATTCTTATCCATTTTCATTACTATTCCTAATCAGCAGAAATGATGAAACGAGAGAGTATAAACTAACGATTTTATTCACCCGTCTCCATGATTTCTTCAATACTTACAAACCGGCGTTCCCTGGCCGACTTTACACCTGCGCGAATCACTGCAAGAGATCTAGAGGCCCACTCTCCACCAACTTCTGGTTCCGAACCATCTCTGATACACCTACCAAATTCTTCCATCTGTTCCGCAAGGGTATCGTTTTGTTCGAATGTTATAGAGTGCGGAGCCGTGTCTCCTTGTTCGAAAAAGTTTAAACCATTGGTTAGGTCAAAAAAAGCAGATGCCTTTTTACCGTATATGTTCATTACGTAATTCTCGCCAGCCGAGGCATATCCAGCATTTAGGGTTGAAATGGCGCCGTTCTCATGTTTCATGACAAGCCCCGCTACGTCCGGGTTGTCTCCCGGCAAGACGAGTTGGGATAGCATCCCGGATACGTCAACTACTGGCCCAATTAACATTTCGAGTACATCAACGTAATGAGGTCCAATTTGGAGCATCACTCCGCCGGGCATGCCTTCAGAGCTATAGCGCCAATGCCCAGCTTCAAATTTTCCTAGACGATCGCGGCTGATATTTGCTTCCGCCTGAACAAGCACGCCAAATTTGCCATCATGAATACTCTTATTGATCCATCGGAATTGGTTCTCTCGCCGCCTCTGAAATCCTATAGATAACTTTATGCCCGCTTCTTTACAAATTCTGGTAATCTCCATGCCCTCGGCTACGCTATTAGCAATAGGTTTATCAAGAAACACGTGTTTCCCCGCGGTTGCCGCTTGACTGCTTGTTTCCAAGTGAACGTTGTTTGGAGTAGTGTTAATTATTCCGTCAATATTGGTATCATTTAGAATTTCTTCATAACTATTAGCTGCATTGCAATTATATTTTTCTGCAAATGTTTTGCGCTTGTCCTCAGAACGGCTAAAGCAGGAAGCAATTTCTACACCCGGTGCACGTAACACCGCATCTGCGAGCACATCAGACCACCAACCTAGGCCAAGTGACGCGAGACGAATGCTATCTGAACTCATAATACTCTCCTAAGGTGTGCTTAATTTAATATGCTATGGTGAAGTTGGATACGTTGAATTTCTTCGCCTCTTATACTCTGCGAATAGGGACCAAACTATTGAACCTGTGGCCAAACATAGGAAGAATAGACTGAAAGGTGATGTGAAAAAAATGCTAACGTCGTTCTTTGATGCAATTAATGAAATTCTCAAGTGTTCTTCAAGTTGGCGCCCGAGAACCATTGCCAGCAGTAGTGGTATAATTGGTATTTCTAGCCAACGCATTGCCAATCCCAACATCCCGAAAGCAAACATAACGTATACGTCAAAAAAATTGTTTCGAAGTGCGTAACTGCCGATAACACAAAGGATGGCTATACTTGGCATTAGTAGCGCCTTTGGAATGGTCAGAACTTTCACTAGAAAACGCAGGCAAATTAACGCAATAATGATATTGAAAATATTAGCCCAGAAAAATGAAAATATAACCCCGTAAGCAAATTCGCCATTCTCGATGAATAATAGGGGGCCAGGTGCTAGACCATGGATTAGAAGTGCGCCAATTAATATTGCTGTTACTGGATCGCCCGGTATACCCAAAGTCATCATTGGAATAAGAGCACCACCAGTTACAGCATTATTGGCAGACTCAGGTGCAGCAATGCCCTGGGGTGATCCCTTACCAAAACTTTCAGGGTCAACACTCAGCCGCTTAGAGTAGTCGTAACTGATAAAAGCGGCAATTGGACCACCCGCGCCGGGGAGAATACCAAGGAATGAACCAACTGGAGCGCCAATGGAGATGGGTAGGCGCATCAACTTCAAATCAGAGAAACTGGGTATCACGCTTTTGATTTTAGTCAGGGTTCCGTGTCCCGGACTTGTATTTATCAAATCAGTAAAATTGTCCACCAAACTGGGTATTGCGAAGAGTCCGATCAGTGCGGTTAGAAAGTGAATGCCGCCAATTAGGTTGACCTCTCCAAAGGTAAATCGTTGCGTGCCCATCATTGGATCTTGACCAATAGTAACGATTGCGAGACCCAGTGCCGCGGATAAAAAGCCTTTAATTAAGGATCTGGCGGCGAAGCTGCAAATAATGGTAAGTCCGAAGAAAACCAGGCTAAAAAGATCTGGTGATTGAAATTGCAGAGCAACCTCGGCTAAGAGTGGCGCAACAAAAAATAGACAAAGAAAACTGAAGAAACCACCAAAAAAGCTTGCAACAATGGCTATTCCCATCGCTCGACCTGCTTCTCCATTTCTTGCCATGGGGTTCCCATCCATCGCCGTGGCAGAGGCAGAGGGTGTTCCCGGAATGTTTAGCAGGATGGCGGAAAAGCTCCCCCCAGTCATACCGCTCACGTAAAGGCCCAGCAGAAGTGCAATAGAAATTTCCGGAGATAATACAAAAGTTAGAGGAAGAACGATAATGATGCCGGTGGAAATCGTCAGACCAGGGATCATGCCCACCACGAGGCCAATGAAACAACCTACGGCAACCGCAATGATGGTATTGAATTGGCTGGCCTGAGCCAAACCATCGAGAACATCCGGACTCATCAGAACACGTCCCCTAGTATTCCAACAGGAAGAATGATTTGAAAAATCTTCCTGAATACCAGATAGACGATAACGGAAATGATGATTGAGCCCAATCCTATCCAAATAGGGCGACGTTCACCGTACAAATACATTAGTCCCCCAAATAGAGGAATATTTGCGGCGACAAACCCTAGCTTTGGTAAGGCAAACATGTATGCAAGCGAGAGGAGAAGCCCATAAATAAGGCGTTTCACGGGCACTTGATTTTTGCGTTCAATATTGGGTTGTTTACCAGATACAGCGATTTGAATGAGAAGCAAAAACGTAAGTCCGGTTAGAAAAATTACAATCACCCACGGGAAGAAGGAGGGTTGTGTTGAATTCTCAATTGCGCGGGTCGGGAGATTAACTGTGAGATAGGCATATCCTCCACACAAAAATAAAAGAAAGATTGATGCGACCAGATTTCGTGTTCGCATGTTAATCATCTAGCAGCTCGTCTTCCGATAAACCAAATGTCCCACCTCTATTAAAGGTGGGACATTCGGAACGATACTTAATTTACGGGTTATTATTTTGCTTTGGATTGATACATTCCCGCCTTTTTCATAATGCTAACGATGTTAGCGTTTGCCTTAGCCAGTTTGGCGGCAAACTCTTTCTGACCCATAGGTGCTAGTGTTAATTTAAGTTTTTTCATCCGATTAGAGAATGCTTTTGAACTAGCGGCTTTTATCATTGCTGCTTCGAGTTTATCCTTAATTGGCTGAGGAGTGCCTTTTGCGACTGAAATTCCCCGAAACAGATCAAATTCCATGTCCATGCCTAGCTCACGTGCCGTAGGTACATCTGGCGCTGCGGGATTACGTTTACCGCTGGAAAGTGCTAAAAACTTCATTTTGCCAGCTTTAACTAGCTTCAAGGGAACAAAGAAGATATCGACAGCGGCATCGGTCTCTCCGCTTAGAATCATCTTGCGACGATCCGGGGCTTTTACCGGTAACATAATGGGTTTGCAGCCCGCGAGATTGGTCATGGCCACGCCAGCCAAATGTGTGGCACTGCCGAAACCAGCAAATGCAACCTTTAAGGTGTTTGGCTTTGCTTTGCACTCGTCCATAAATTCCTTAAGAGTATTCCAGCGTGCACTTTTTTTAACCACAAACGGTACAGGTTGCTGCGCCACCTGACCGATATGGTCCATTGCAGTGTAGTTGAAAGGGACATTACCAATATTAGTGGTTGTCAGGATAGATGTTGAGTTCCAAGCGAGTGTATAACCGTCAGGTTTGGAATTTTTGACATAGGTATAGGTGATAGCACCGCCGCCACCTGGTTTATTAACGGGGACAACGGGTTGACCAAGTACGCTACTCATCGCCTTGGCGATAAGGCGCCCTTCGATATCAGCTCCACCGCCAGCGCCAAAAGGAATAATGAATTGAATTGGCTTTTCCGGCCATTCAGCTTTGGCTTGGGGGGTAAAAGCTAAAGCCCCTGCCATAGCTCCAAATATCAGTGTTCTTAATTTTCTCATATCTAACTCCCTATGTGTTTTCTTTTGGACACTAACGTCAAATCGCCTGATATACCAAACAAAAGTTATTGGTTGAAAATTCTAAAACTTATCATTCGTAGGTGGCACCCACTGCACCCACTGCAGCCTGGGCAATTTCTTGATCTTGCTCCCAGTCACCGCCGCTAACGCCAATACCTCCTACACATTCCTTGTCATAAAAAATGGGAAAACCACCTTCCATAGCCGTCCACTGGTTAGACCCGGCAGCTAAAGACAGCCCAATCGCATGCAGGGTATCAAGGTCTTGGCCTTGGGCGCCACGTGTTGTAGTGGGTCGACGATTAGAAGCGGCCGTGACAGCTTTAGTAGTAGAAGAATGGACGGTATGAAATCTACCGCCATCCATGCGCTCCAAGAGAAGCATATGACCCCCTCCATCAACGATAGCCACTGTTGCGGAGATTCCAATTTTTTCTGCCTTTTTAATAGCGGCGTCCATCATTGTTTTTGCCCCAATATTTGTTAGGCGTTGGGTGGTTGTAAACGGCATATCAATTCCCATTTTTTTACGGTTAACTGAAATCGCAAGACCAGTGTCTTACCTGCCTAGATGGGTATTCTCCCGGAGAGCACACTTATTTTAGTCACGGAGATAAACATAGGCATTAGCCAGAAATTCAAATATTTAATTTTTAGTGGTTCTGAGGGCTCCAATTCATCACTTGGCAATAACACAGAACGTAATTGCCAGAACTTAGCGCTTAACTTGGCTTAGGGCTACATTAAAGCAATAAATCATAACAAGGTTTGCTATTTTCTGATGGGTTGGGAAAGCGAAAATTAGTGTGACCAGGTT
>JAOMCN010000109.1 GCA_028345065.1 Rhodospirillales bacterium | reverse complement strand
TCGGATCTTTTAGCCACCCACTTGTCTGCACGCGTACCCAATACGGATGACCATTTTTTGATCAACCCTTTTGGAATGCTGTTTGAAGAAATCACAGCCTCATCCCTAATTAAAATTGATGGCGATGGAAATATTCTCAGTGAGTCCGCCTATGGTTTCAACCCTGCTGGTTTTGTTATTCATAGCGCCGTTCACACGGCACGAAGTGATGCCATGTGCGTATTCCACACCCACACCGAGGCAGGGGTGGGTGTTGCCACTCAAGAAGAAGGTTTGCTTCCATTTACCCAACATGCCCTCGCCGTTCTCGCCCACACCGGCTACCATGATTATGAGGGCATCGCCATGGACATGAACGAGCGTGCTAGTATTGCCCACGATCTTGCTGACAATAATATTTTGATTTTACGTAATCACGGTTTGCTGACTGTAGGACAGACGGTCGGGGAAACCTTTATGTGGTTGTACAGGGCAGAACGGGCATGTCGCATGCAAATTGCCTTTCAGAAAACCGGTGCCGAACCTAAAGAAATTCCTACAAACCTCCAGGAGGCAACTTACGAGCAAAACCGTTTCAATAATTCTGAAGATGGCTACCGCACTATTGGTAAGCTGGAATGGCCCGCACTTCTGCGTAAGCTCGACCGCATAGATAGCTCATACAAGTCGTAAATTACCTAATTTAACCTCAAAAAATATTTAATCGAACCGGAGAGCAATACATGACCGAAAACAATGGACCTCTCTCGGGGATCACCGTCATCGATCTCACGCGCATTCTTGCTGGGCCATTCTGCACGCAACTTCTCGGAGACTTGGGTGCCAATGTTATCAAGATTGAACGTCCCGGTTCAGGTGACGATACGCGGAGATTTGGTCCACCCTATCTTCACGACGAGGCAGGTGCCAACACTGGCGAAAGTGCTTATTTTATGAGTTGCAATCGCAATAAACGTTCAGTTGCCATAGATATTTCCAGTTCAGAGGGACAGGTGCTATTGCGCCGATTAATTGAGAAAGCCGATGTACTGGTCGAGAATTTTAAGGTGGGAAATTTGGCAAGATATGGGCTTGGGTATGACGACCTCAAGAAAGATTGCCCGGGTTTAGTTTACTGTTCGGTGACCGGCTTCGGTCAAACTGGCCCTTATGCCGAACGACCCGGCTATGATCCTTTGATCCAGGCCATGGGTGGGGTTATGAGTGTCACTGGCGAAATAGACGGTGCGCCTCAAAAGGTGGGTGTCCCGATTGCCGATCTGATGAGCGGCATGTACGCCAGTGTGGCAATTACATCTGCGCTACGCAGCCGAGAATTGACTAAAAAAGGCCAGTATATCGACGTCTCCATGCTCGACACCCACGTAGCGTGGTTATCAAACCAGGCCATGAACTATCTGGTATCTGGCAAAAATCCAGAGCGCCTCGGCAACGGACATCCAAATATTGTGCCATATCAAACATTCAAGACCGCCGACGGCCACGTAATCCTTACCATCGGTAATGATCAGCAATTTGAACGTTTCTGCAAATTTGCCGACGCACCAGACCTCCCCCAGGATACCCGGTTTGCTACTAACGCCGATCGCGTAGTCAATCGCGATGCCCTGATCGAAATCATGGTTCCCATACTTGCGGCTGAACCGTCAGATCACTGGCTTGAGGGGATGGAAAAATTAAAGATTGGATGCGGACCGATAAATAACATCGATGCGGTATTCTCCGACCCGCAGGTTAACGACCGAGACATGGTCATTAAAATGCCACATACCGCCCTGAACGGAGCTCCTGTGGCCCTGGTGGCTAATCCTCTGCGCCTATCGGCAACGGCTGTGTCCTACCGCCACCCGCCGCCCCTACTTGGCGAGCATACGGATGAGGTTTTGTCTGAAATTCTTGGCGCCAACGAAGCCGAGCGCAAAACCCTGCGCGAGGCGGGTGTTATATAGCCAAAACGACGCAACGTTTTATGACCGGCTGAGCGCCATAAAGGTGCTAACGCTGTTAGCTTCTTCCAAGGCTAAGATAGCCCCTGCCAGTTTGTTGGAACCCCGTTCGCCAAGGTAAGGCTGGCACAGGCCATCAAACTTTGCGCGGATTTCCTCCTGCGACATAAAATTATCAGGCTCACCCTTGGGTATGCTTACGAATTTTTCAAAGGATTGACCATCCGATTCAACCCGTGCAAGACCAGCCAAATTGGCTGGAAACTCGGCTTGGGCGCGAGGGTCGACGGTCACGTTGATTTTGCGACATAAAGCCAAGGTATCA
>JAOMCN010000108.1 GCA_028345065.1 Rhodospirillales bacterium | reverse complement strand
TCTTGGAAATGGATATCTAGGAAACCAATGCGATAGATTTAAATGGCAAACGACTATCCGGATTTTTCGTCATTAGATTTTCCCAAAACACTGGTTTTATACGGCCAGTGTAGCAACCCATTGACGGCCCTAGAAACTATTAGCAACCCGCCGGGGGAGACCTCATACGAGCTTTCCAGCTATTATGCGGTATTATCCCCGTCGTCCCCTGGACTTAGATTTAGCAGTTCAGGCTGGTTAGAAATATCCCCCCGGCAGATGTTAAATGTTCAATCCACAGAGGAACTTTTCCAAATCAGTCGGGAGCGCGTTATTAATCGCACCAATCAATTTTCAAGACTAATTCGGTTGTTTTTGGACAGTTATTTCGACTTTTTGCATTCCCATATTGAAAAACACAAAAATGAATTAGAGCCGGAGAATGTTGAGGATGAAGTATTTATCTACAAGGATTGGATATATTCTGCGTGGCTTCCTTTACCTCAAGCCCGCATACTATTGCCTCCTGACTTTATGGACAACAAACCTAGTTTTGCTGAAATCGATGTAGCCTTTTGGATAGAAGGGCAATTAATTGGCGTGGTAATTGATGGAGGCGAAACGCCAATCAAATCACGCAAAAATAAAATGGATTATCTTGTCGAAAAGCATCCTCAGTTATGGGTTATTAAGGTTCCGAGGGACAAATTAGAAGAAGATACGTTTCCTATAGACCTATTCCCGAATTCCTTTTCGTATTTTTGGCGAACGCTCACACTTCCTCATGGACCATTCACCCCCAAAGAATTAACTAATAAAAGATGGAATTCAGACGGTGAATAAAGATCCCTTAGCTAGCATTCCCTAACGAAAGAGAAGAACCTAGCCTTTTTGCATTAATCTTAGTTCAAATCGAACGGGATTGAAGGTGTACTCTTAGCTATTTATCCAACTCAGGATAATGACGAAAAACGCCCATATTATTAAAAGGAATCCGGCGATTCGATGCAAGGTACTTCGCAGTATTCGGTTGTATGGAGACAGCATCACGTAGCGCGATTATTTTCGGGTAGTGTTTTTCAACTTCAGAAAATGCATTGGGAAAAGCATAACGAAGTCCCTCGATAATTTGAAATATGGAAAGATCTGGATAAGTAAGAGTGTCACCAATCAGCCATTTGGATTTGGTTGGGTTGTTGCTGAGGATATTTTGGTAATAAGCCATGTGTTTGGGAATGCGATTTTCTATAAAATTAGCTGAGCGCTTCTTGGCTTCCTCGACTTGATCTTCGTAATACATGGCATTCGAAATTGGGTGGTGAGTGTCATGAACCTCCATCAAAAAGTCGGTGACAGTCAATTGAATTTGGTGAGCAAAAATACGTCCAGGTTCATCCAGCGGCGCAAGACCAATTTTGTCCGATAGATAAAGGAGGATATTTGCAGCTTGAGCAATCATGATGCCGTCATCAACCAAAAATGGGGGCGCAAATGGGACTCGTGAAAGTGTTTTATCCTGCAATACATTAAGGATAACGTTCCGGGATTCATCTTCCGAATTTTGCCCGCGCGCGACATCGGTATAGTCAACCCCGGCTTCTTCCAGGGCAAGGCGGATAACTTCGCCCCTACCCTGGATGTGGGGCCAGTAATAGAGCTGATAAGGCACGCGAATAGATCTATTTAGACAAGAGCTAGATCGGCTAGCACTTGTTCAGCGTGGTCTGCGGGGGTCACTTTTTCGTAGGCTCTAATGATCTCACCCTCCGGCCCAATCAAAACAGATACTCGGCTCGCATTACCCGGGGAACCGTCTGATGCGCCAAATTGGATAGATGCCCCCTTATCACCGTCGCTTAACAAGTCGTAAGGGAAATCAAACTTGTCTTTAAAAGCCTTATTATCAGTTGTAGAATCAAAACTGACACCTACAACCACACAATTTTTTTCTTTGAAGTCCTGGATTCTATCACGGAACCCGTTGCCTTCGATGGTTCAACCTGGCGTATCCGCCTTAGGATACCACCACATTAAAACAAACTTCCCAGCGTAATCTTTAAGAGAAACAGTTTCACCGTCCTGGTTAACCATCTCAAATGACGGGGCCTGTTCACCAACAGCGATCATAGTCATATTTTACCTCTTTATGCATACAGTTAGTTTTAAAAATGATATGATTAAATTTAACGATTTCTTGTTAAGAATAAAAGAAAAGCCATAAACCTGTAAATAACAAAAAGGGAGACACAATTGATATGTCCCCCTTTCGTGAGTGGGCTATTGATTGCCCCTATCACTGGATAAAGCGCTAGCCGGTAGCGAAGAGGTTACTCCTACGTCTATGACTAACACCAAGGCCAATCAAAATAGCATC
>JAOMCN010000107.1 GCA_028345065.1 Rhodospirillales bacterium | reverse complement strand
CCTTTTATTACCATCAAAATAATGATTGCAAATCCAACCAAGCTTCTAAGAAATAGAATTTGAAATGTATTCATGGTATCGGATAGTTCTCTAGCGCAGATCGCCATTATCATAAATGACGCAACTGCGCCCACCATCCAGATAAGTCCTTTAAAAAAAGGGGGCAACGGTCGCAAAACTATTAGTCGCCGTGTTCAGATCCGCTCGGACAGCCAAATAGCGAGACGCGAGCCAGATTTTACAACCGAAGCTAATACTGGATAACCCGGCGCCTGCTCAGCTCCCTCACCTAAAGCCGTCTCTTTATGATCAATTTCCTCTTCTCGGAATTTTTCTATCGTAGCTAATAATTCTGGTTCTTCTTCAAAGGCAAGCACGGCAGCCTGATTACCATAATGTTCTTCAATTACTTCTTCCACAGCAACCGTACACGCCATAGCCGCTTCACGGCCCATCAGTGCCGTACCAGCACCTAGCGCAAATCCTGCAAAATGCCATAAGGGTGCGAGAACAGTCGGACGTACCCTCCTCTCCACCATAATTTTATTGAAAGTATCCAAATGAACTACTTCCGTATCCGCCATCTCTCTGAGCACGTTTTCATCCTCGGTACCACTCAAAACTGACAACTGCCCCTCGTAAATACGTTTTGCCCCGTATTCACCGGCTTGATCCACCCGTATAATGCGGGCTATCAACTCTTCTTTTGAAAGGTCACCGGGGAGCCTTCCGAAGGACTTTTTATTCTGGTTCATTTAACACCATAATCTTTTAATCGCGCACTTAAAATACAAGCCGTTGATAACACTAAAGAGGCGACGATATTGTAAACAGACATAGACAAACCAAACAAGGTCCAGTCTATATCGTCGCATTGTTTCGACATGGATTGAGTTAGCCCAACCTTTAATTCAGCGAGGCTTCTTGGCATTGGTTGAAGTCCACCACAGGAGGTGGCGGACTGCCACCAATGCTGTTCCACACCCGTATGATAGAATGCCAGTGCGGCGCCAACGAGAAATATTACACCAAACAGATAACCGACAGCCGCTCTATTCCATCCTCCAAACACCAGGGCAAGCCCACCAAATAGGATAATACTCCCATATGGGATGCGCTGATAGCTACAAAGTTCACACGGGTTCAATTGATAGCCGTATTGAGCAATCAACGCGATCCCTAGAGCACCGGCACTCGCCAACATAACCGAGGTCAAGAGATGAAATCGAAGCAAGTAGCTCATAAGAGTTAGTCCACGGTCGTCAAAGCATAAATTTTACAAACAAATATCCACATAATAATAAAACAACAAAGATTAAAAATAAAAACCCCAAACGGCGCTCGATAAATTCCCGTATTGATTCACCTAAGTACCAAAGAAGAGCCGTTACAACGAAAAACCTAAGCCCCCTGGCAATTAAAGAAGAGAAAGAAAAAATACCGAAATCGAGGTGTGTAGCCCCGCTTAGAATTGTAATAACTTTGTACGGAAATGGCGTCACACCGGCAATAAACACAGCCCAAGCACCCCAATTTGTGTAGGCCTGTTGGAATTCCTCAAATTTCGAATTGTATTGGTAGAAATTTAAAACGGGCTCTCCTATCTGATCAAAAAGCAACGCACCAATTCCATAACCGGCCATACCGCCTAAAACCGACGCCGCCGTGCACACACTTGCGATCATCCAAGCCCGATCTCGTGTTGCCAAGACCATGGGGATCAACATGATATCGGGTGGAATTGGAAATATAGAGCTTTCCAAAAATGACACGAACGCAAGAGCCAACAATGCATGCTTGTGAGCAGCAAGTTCAAAAGTCCATCCGTAAATGCGCCGTAGCATCGCCAACTCAATTATGGGGAGTTCTATTAAGGAAATAACTATCTACTTGGGCAGGCTTTGGCAAACACGGTTATGTCATTACCATAGGTGGTTGACCGATATTTCGGCACAGTTATGATCACAATCCTAAATTCTTTGCCTCGGTGGCGGAATTGGTAGACGCGCCGGATTCAAAATCCGGTTTCTTTACGGAAGTGAGAGTTCGAGTCTCTCCCGAGGCACCATTTCTTAAGGTAAACATCAGCTAACCCTTTGGTGTTCATTGGTTTTTCACAAGACCCATGAGAAGGGGTAGTACATATGGTAGATCATCTATCACCTTATTTGTTCCGAAAGCGTGGCATTTACTATTTCAGTAGAAGAGTTCCTGACCTACAAGCGAGGGCGTTAGCGGTTCGGTTTGCTCTTCCGAGTCCTCCTCACCCTCTTCCGTTGGTTCCTGTTTAGCTTTTTCCGCTTCTTTTTCTTCAGGGGCTTGGGTTGATTCCTCTTCTTCGGAATCGTCAACGAATCCCTCGTCGGATAGTGA
>JAOMCN010000106.1 GCA_028345065.1 Rhodospirillales bacterium | reverse complement strand
ATTGTGGGCATGGGAAAGACGACCAGACCTAAGGTATGATTGTCCCAAATTGCACATTGCTTCCAGGCAATTTGGAGACAGATCCAACGCCTTTAAGGAAACATTTATTGCTTGCTTGTAATCTTGGTTTTGCAAAAAAGAGTTTCCTAGATTTACGAGAGCTGCAAGGAAAATTGGTGATTGGCGTAAAGCCTCGCGGTAACAAGAAATCGCCTCGTCAAGATTACCTTGGTCCTGGTGAATATTAGCTAATCTATAATGAAGGACGGCGTTTCCTGGTGTTATTTCAATAGCTTGAGCCAATAGCCGCTTTGCTTGGATAATATTATCAGCTTGGTATGAAACCAACGCCAAAAGCCCAATTGCATCAGCGTTTAGTTTATCCTTTTTCAATGCCCGGCGGCAAAGCTGTTCAGATGCAGACACGTTACCAACGGAAAATAAGGATTCCGCTTCCGTCACCAACTGTTTTGCACTATCGGAGGCATCATCTGCCGACAATGGATTGGGTTTCATAGAATTGATCAACTTTAGTAGGTATATCCCCCAGATATAATGGGGTCAGTTGGTTAAAGAGCGGTAAAAATAAACTAAATTTAGGGAGTTGGACTTGATGCTCGAACCTGATGAAGTTTATACTGGATCTATCTAATATCACCTCGAAATAGGAGATCCGTAGCCATGCCGGCCGCCGTTGATTCAGCTTTTGAGTTAGCATTCTGGTTTTGCGACCGTGCATTGAATGACAATGAGTATTTACAGCCTATAAAACTTCATTACTTAATGTTTTTAGCTCAGGCTTATTATGCCACTGCTTATCAAGGCAAGAAACTGATCCCTGCTATTTTTATCGCAGAAGAAGTTGGGCCGATCGAGCCATCTGTTTTTCGGGCTTGGTCACTAGGTCGCCCTAAATTTGAAGGTAAAAACACCATTAACGAAGAAGCAACCATATTTGCTGATAGCGTTTGGAAGCGTTTTGGCCACCATTCAGTTGAACATCTCGCTAAATTTTGTCGCAAAACACCATGTTATTTAACAGCTTTGGATCGGGGACGCCGTGCTGAAATACGTTTAAGTGAAATGATTTCATCTTTTTCCAAGTCACAGAATGCTCCGGCAGTTGACCAAGTAGTTAAACCAAAGGTTATGAGATCACATAAAGGGCGTGCTGTAGAGGTTAAAGGGTGGACCCCACCTAAAGTTAAAACTGATAAATAAAAACGATTAGAACTGCTAACGCTGTAACCACAATGGCCACGGAAGTGCCAAGTGACGCGTCCCTTGCAACTGCTCCCTCGGTTCCTGAATAGTAGTGTGTCAAACGAATAAAAAGTTTAATTAAGTAACTAGAGAGATTAAGTAAGTTCTGCCTTATGCTAAGCATTTCACGCGTCATTACCTGATAGGAGATGCGGCCGATATGACGATAAAACCAATCCCAGTCTAAACTTATCGTTAGTGTTCGTTTCATTAGGGGAAGAGCAAGAAAGAAAGAAAGACCTGCAAACAACAATAGTTGGAGCTGATTAATTACATGTGGGACGGTGTATGGTTCATAATTGCTAGAAAATGGTAAAAGGTCATAAAAAGGTTCCGGCATAATACCAAGACCGATACATATGCAGGAAAAAAATATCATTGCTGCCTTCATATTCCATGGTGGGTCTTTTGGCCGTAATCCCGAATCTTTTTGAAAAAATACAAACCACGGAAATTTTATGCCTGCATGCAAAAACACGCCGGCTGAGGCCGCGGCTAAGCACATCCAAATAAGGAAAAGCTGCTCATCCACGGCGGCTTGGGCAATCATTGATTTGGAGATAAAACCGGATGTCAGTGGAAATGATGAAATTGCCAATGCTCCCACAATGCCACAAATACAAGTGATAGGCATGCTCTGAAAAAGCCCTCCCAAATCTGTGCATTTCCTTTTTCCGGAGGTCATAAAGTAAACCGATCCAGCAGACATTAATAGCAGTGCTTTATAGATGATATGGGTGAACGCATGTGCGGCCGCGCCGTTTAACGCCATTTCAGATCCGATACCTATTCCGGTAACCATAAAACCGACTTGGTTAATAATGGAGTATGAAAGAATGCGCCGCATATCGTTTTCTAATAATGCATAAATGATCCCGTAAAAGATCATGTAGAGACCGATGTAGATAAGTATTTCAGTTCCCGGAAATCCTATCATTAAAACGTAGACGGCAGTCTTTGTCGTAAAGGCAGATAAAAAAACTGTTCCACTGAAGGAGGCTTCTGGATAAGCATCTGGCAGCCAGGCGGTCAGCGGTGGAGCTCCGGCATTGACTAAAAAACCAGCTAATATAAGCCAGGTGCCCACATTATCGATCTTCATCGCTCCAAATTC
>JAOMCN010000105.1 GCA_028345065.1 Rhodospirillales bacterium | reverse complement strand
GACCGGATCGTTAACCCGCCAAAAGGCGTTTTGAGTGCACGTAAGGCCTATTTCCTTATGGTCGACAGTATTTCTGCACCAGACGATACGACCGTTGTTTTCGATCTTAAATATCCTTCGGGCGCGTTCATACCGGCAGTGGCCATGCCCTACAATTTTATTTACGCAAAAAAACTTCTGGACAAAGACCAGCACTATTACGAAAAGAACGTAATGGGTTCGGGTCCGTTTATGTTCGGCGAATGGCAGCCCGGTGCCTTTATTAAGGGCAAACGCAACCCCAATTATTACCGTAAGGGACAGCCCTATCTGGACGGTACAGAAGCCATTTTTGCCAAAAAGCAGTCGATCAATGTTCAGGCTATCCGCGGAGGCCGCGCATTCATTCAGTTCCGGGGTTTTCCACCGAAAAGTCGGGATGACCTGAAGAAAGCCCTCGGTGATAAACTCACTGTTCAGGAAAGCGATTGGAACTGTGTCCTGATGGTCACCCCCAACTCCAAGCGCAAACCATTCGACGACGCCCGCGTCCGTCGAGCGTTGTCGCTGGCCATTGACCGATGGGCCGGTTCACGTTACTTGTCCAAAATCGCTATCGTAAAAACGGTTGGCGGCGTTGTCTTTCCCAGTCACCCGTTGGCAGCAACTAAAGAAGAGTTGCAGAAACTTCCTGGATGGGGGGCTGACATCAAACAATCGCGTGCTGAGGCGAAACGCCTGCTGAAGGAAGCCGGTGTTCCCGAAGGCTTTGAGTTTGAGTTCCATAATCGCGGCGTCGATCAGCCCTATAAGATCGTGGGTACCTGGCTGATTGATCAATGGCGTCAGATTGGGCTCAAGGTCAAGCAGAGGGTGCAGCCGTCGGGACCGTTCTACGCGACCCTCCGAAAAAAGAAGGACTTCGATGTTTCGATGGACTTCAACTGCCAGTCGATTGTGAACCCGCTACTGGACGTTTCCAAATACTTGTCCTCCGACGTCAGTGGGTCCAGCAACGGCCAGTATGTCGATCGGGAGCTGGACAAGATGTTCGACAAAATGAACCGCTCCGGCGATCCAGTCGAACGGCGCAAGATCATGCGTGCTTACGAAACACGTGTTCTCGCCGAGAAAGCCTGGGCCTTTCCAACCCTCTGGTGGTACCGGATTATTCCACACCACTCAAAGGTCAAAGGCTGGAAAGTGTCGCCCAGCCACTATCTCAATCTCGATCTCGCCAATGTCTGGCTTGACGAATAGCGTTTGAGTACTGGTACTGCGTTCCCTCACCCGTTAAGAGCGGAAGGGGGAACGCAGTACAATTTCCACCACCCCGACGGCTGTCGTTGGTTCTAATCGCGACGACGTAAAAACAAACAGTCGAGCTCCCTATGTATCAATATATCGCCAAGCGCCTTTTGCTCGTGATACCAACCCTGTTTGGGGCGGCAGTCCTCGTATTCCTTCTGCTACGGTTAATCCCGGGTGACATATGCGATATGCGCCTAGCTGGCGAAGGTGGCCTGGTCGACGAAGAAACTCTTAATACCTGCCGTGTCCAGATGGGCATCGACAAATCCCTCTGGCTGCAGTTTGTCGATTTCATTTGGGGGTTTATCAGGTTTGATTTAGGGATATCCATGTGGACAGGGCAACCTATCAGCTACGAAATCGGTCTCCGCTTTCACCTATCGCTGCAGGTGGCAATCATGGCGACGGTTGCCTCCATCATTATCGCTATTCCTCTAGGTACAATCTCCGCCATCAAACAAAATACTTGGATAGATTACTTTGTCCGCGCTTTCAGCATCGCCGGGATCGCCATACCTTCATTTTGGCTGGGTATTATCATAATTCTTGGACTTCTGATCACCACGCAATATTTTTCCGGAACCCCGTGGATGCCACCCATTCAATTTGTACCGATATGGGAGGACCCCATGCATAATCTCAGCCAGTTGCTATGGCCGGCAATCGCAACGGGCTACCGTTATTCAGCGGTCGCAACACGTATGACCCGTTCGACCCTTCTTGAAGTTCTGCGCGAAGATTATGTCCGCACTGCCCGGGCAAAGGGATTGCTGGAAAAAGTGATTATCAACCGGCACGCCTTGAAAAATGCAATGCTACCAGTAGTCACAGTCATCGGTATAGAGTTCGCCTTTCTCATGGGTGGATTGGTAGTTACTGAGCAGGTGTTTAACTTGAATGGGTTAGGTAAATTATTCGTTGAATCTGTGGATCATCATGACTTCACCATGACGCAGGCATTGGTCATGGTTGTGGTGACAATATTTGTGTTCACCAATTTGATTGTTGATATTTTCTATGCGTGGCTTGATCCCCGCATTCGTTATAGCTAAGAGTGCCAGACATGGACGCCACCTCTCAAACCATACCTGGAGAAGAAGTCGAAGAACTCGCAAAAAGCAAG
>JAOMCN010000104.1 GCA_028345065.1 Rhodospirillales bacterium | reverse complement strand
AGATTTTCAGAAACATGTGATTGAATAAAGACGCCGTCTGTACTTTCGTAAAGCGCTCCAGCGAGTTCCAACTGCTCGGGTGATGAGGTCGGCGCAAAGCGGGGTGTGACAGCGTATAGGTTTCGACCCCGGCCATGCCACTTGTCTATCAGGGCCTTGGATTGATCGTAGCCGGTCTTGGCCGTATCGCGAACGCTAATCGGAGCATTGCGATCCATAAGAACTTTGCCTGCTACCACGCGTAAGTTACGTCTACTACTTTCCTCAAAAAAAGCATCGACGGAGACGGGATGACTAGTGCAATAAACGGCAGCAGTGGTGAAGCCGTTCTTTAAGAGCTCATCAAGAAAAAAAGCTGCCGCTTTGTCAGCAACTTCTTTATTTGAAAATCGTGCCTCCTCTGGGAACGTATATTTATCAAGCCATTCCAGGAGTTGCGTACCATAAGAGGCAATAACATCGATTTGTGGGTAGTGCACATGAGCGTCGATGAAACCAGCACAGATCAAGTGCTCGCCGTAGTCCACTACCGTTGCCTCGTCCGGAATTTTTGTTAGCTCTCCAGCATCCGAAATAAGGCCATTTTTAATTACGACAAATCCCTTTTCCCAATAGTTAAATGATTTTTCATCCGAAAAACCGGAGGGATCCCGATTAAACGTCAGGACACGGCCAAGCAAGACCAGAGGCCGCTCCTTATCAGTGGGAGTGGACATCATCAGCTATAAAAAAATAAGAGAGGGCGGCACGGCACTACTCACCGCTACCGCCCTAACAATATATTTACTTCGGAATTTTACCGTCTACACCCTCAACGTAGAAGTTCATACCAGCCAGCATTCCATCATTGGCACGTTCGCCTGCTTTGATAACAATTTTACCCGATTGATCCTTAATGGGACCTTGAAAAGCATGAACACTACCGTCGATGATGCCTTTTCGGGCCTTCTCTGCCATCGCGACTACGTCTGAAGGGATTGCCTTGCTATAGGGCGCCAATTTTACCATACCCGATTTAAACCCACCCCAGGTATCTTGGTTTCCCTTCCAAGTACCATTTAATACTTCTTTTGTACGTTGGATATAATACGGAGCCCAGTCGTCGATAATTGAGGTCAAATGAGCCTTTGGACCAAATGCCTGCATATTTGATGCCTGACCAATAGCCCATTTACCACGTTTCTCTGCAACCTGCATTGGTGCAGGGGAATCCGTATGCTGTAAAATAATATCGGCTCCCTGGTCAATAAGGGTTTTAGCGGCGTCCGCTTCTTTACCCGGATCAAACCATGTAAACACCCAGATGATCTTGATCTTTATCTTTGGATTTACTGAGCGTGCTGCAAGGAATGTTGCGTTAATACCACGTATCACTTCAGGAATTGGAAAGGATGCGACATAACCCAAAACATTCGATTTGGTCATTTTACCGGCAATCAGACCAACAACGTGGCGTCCCTCATAAAATCGACCCGAATAGGTGTTAACATTCTTTGAACGCTTATAACCAGTTGCATGCTCAAAACTTACTTTAGGAAACTTCTTTGCTACCTTGATGGTCGGGTTCATATACCCAAATGATGTCGTAAAAATTAGACCGTGCCCACTTGAAGCCATTTTTGTTATAACGCGCGCCGCGTCGGCACCTTCTGGCACGCTTTCTACATAAGAAGTCTTAACCTTACTGCCCAGGGCTTTTATAACTTCTTTCCGAGCTTGGTCATGCTCGTAAGTCCAGCCGTGATCACCGGTAGGTCCGACATATATAAAACCTACTTTCAGATCTTCAGATTTAACCGGGGTTACTAGTGCTAACCCAGAAAAAATGACCGCTGCCAGAGACAGCCTTACAAGATAGTTCAGTTTCTTCATATTTACCTCCATTTAATACCAACCCTAACTAGAAGGGTGAAAACTCTTGCCAAGGCAGGCAGGAGCGTTAAGCAGCGACCGCGATGCATCTTTTGAAATCAATACGAGCACAATCACCGTCGCCAAGTAAGGAAACATAGACATAATGGGGGCGGGGATATCTACCCCAATGCCCTGCCCATGCAGTTGTATAATTGTGATACCTCCAAATAGATAGGCTCCTATAAAGGCCCTGAAGGGTTTCCAGGATGCAAATACCACTAACGCAAGTGCAATCCAACCACGACCTGCGGTCATATTCTCTACCCAGAAGGGGGTGTAAGCTAAAGAGAGATAGGCCCCACCCAATCCTGCAAGAGTTCCCCCAAATAGAACGGCCATCATTCGAACCAACTTGACCGAATAGCCGATGGCATAGGCGGCATCATGATTTTCTCCCACGGCACGCACCAGCATCCCCCAACGCGTCTTATTCAAAAACCATCCTGCAAATATAACACTTGCAACAGAAAAGTAGACTAAAAAATCTTGTCCGAATATCA
>JAOMCN010000102.1 GCA_028345065.1 Rhodospirillales bacterium | reverse complement strand
GTGACTTTTGAGACATCCCATGAAAACACATTAACAAAATCGACTAAAGGCTACGGAAGGGCCATCAAATTAATAAAATTATGAGAATGGAACAGAGCTAAATCATACACTTTTAAGACTAAAAATGTTTACAGGGTCGTTCCAAGCTCAACTGCTTCCGGCTACGCCAAGACAAAAGGGGTGAATAGCTGGATTTATGAAACAAAATAGACAACCACAAATGGTCATTCTACAATTTTAACATCCCTAACTCGGGCTTCCTCACAGACCCAGAAGCATTAAGCATTAATCAAGGTTCGTAGATGTTTATTGACCCCAGCGCTAGTATGGCGATGTTTTTTCCCGCTTGGTGCTAAAGCTTCATTAAAAAAGAAATCCGGCATTTCATCATCATCGTCGGTGAAGCCTGCATCTTTATTGAACTGCCACTCCATTTCTAACGCCTCACGGCCAATTTCCATAAATTTACTTTCGTCAAAGTTTGTGCCATGTGCTTGATTTAAGGCATCGACCACAAAATCAATACTCTCATTGGTCACTGTCCGTCCAAACAGACACAGACCCAAAGAATCCGCAGCCGCACAAATGGTCTGGATCTCCAGACTAGCTTCAACGAGTTCTTCCGTGGTTTTACCATCACATTGAAATGCCGGGATGTTACCTGTGGTATGATCAGCACCCTGGGCCGTTACCATCATCGAGATCCCCGTGACCTCGATTACGCGGGGGTCGTAGGCGCTTATACCTTGTTTTTTTACAGTGGGGACACGTTTGACCTCATAATGCTCGCCAACGCGGGCCGTTCCTTGTGCCAGAAATTTACCGCGTTCGGTTCCTCGACGTATATCCTCCAGCGCATCGGACATAAAATCTCGATTGCCAAATTCCCCTTCGCCTGCCTCCATCAAGACACCCAACATGGCTCCTACTTCAATAGTATCAACGCCCAAGTCATTGGCAACATTGTTTAATAGTGCCACGTCATCTGGATCCTCCAGTCCACAGTTACTGCCCATCAAACCCAATGTTTCATACTCCATGGGGGAACACATCTCGTTTCCGTCTTTATCAGCGTAAACATTGCTGCACTGAATTAAACAACCTGGCATGCATGCATGAGTGGTTTCACCGCCTCGGCTAAGATTTAAATCTCGGATATAATTCCCCCCGAGCTTCATTGGCCCTTCATCAGTATCCACAAGTGTACCATCGCTAAAATTCCTGGTAGGAAGACCGCCAATTTTATTTGTAAAATCAGCAACCATAGCCGTACCATATTTCCGGAAAGATTCTATAGCAGCGTCGTCATCTAGCCGTCGCCCATACTCACGGACCGCACCCATAACCTTTTTACGGTCATGGAAAGAAGGCATTTTGTTCCGGTCAAGAATAATCGCCTTAACTTTTTTGCTACCCATGACCGCGCCGACCCCACCGCGCGCGGCTATTCGGGTTGGACGTTGCTCAGGATCGGTAAAACTGATACCAGATATTAGCCCACCATATTCACCAACCGGGCCACAAATTCCAATACTTACTTTGTCACCATATTTTTCAAACAACATCCCGGTCGCCTCAAAGTTACCCTTGCCTAAATAGGGTGAGGCATCTTCATAATTTATATCACCATCTTTGGTGATATAAATAACTACCCAATCCTTAGATGCGCCGTTGAGCGTAATGCCCGAAATTTCAAGCTGACCCATAGCAAAGGCAAACGTACCACCTGAATTAGCCTCCTTAATACCTCCGGTCAGGGGACTTTTGCAGCCTATACTCAATCGATTTGCGTTAGAAAAATTCGAACCAGCAAACGGCCCCGCGGAGAAAATTAAGGGGTTCTCTGGAGATAGTGAATCTATTTCCGCTACTCTTCTTTCTAACAAGGTTTTCGCGATTAGATGGCGTCCAACAACAATTACATCCTCACCATCAATTTCTTCCTTAGTTGCCTTTTGCTCTGCAAGATCAATATTTATGTACTTACGCATCACTGTCTTACCTTCTATTTTGCATTATTAGAGAATTTCGAAACTATATAGAAGTCTATCTTATCAATTAATACGGTGCATCCATTTCTTATATAATCTAATTAATATATTCTAATTAACTTTATCTTATTAACTAATAAAATAAATCAATTCATTGAGAGCCATATAGCTCACTTTGACAAATTAATAAACTAGAGAAACTAGAAAATAAATGGTTCCTAATTCACTGTACTCAATTCCGAATCTTGAAGCGGTCTCAAAAATTATAATAACAATAGCCAAAGATGAGATTCTGAGTCGTTTTAAACATCTTCAGAAAAACGAAATAAGCGAAAAAGGAATGGGAGAAATTGTTACCGCCGCTGATATCCATAGTGAAATCCGTCTGGCGAAGGAACTGACATCTCTAATACCGGAAAGCAAAGTGATTGGAGAAGAAGAATATGATCAAAACAAAAATATCATTGAACGATTTGATGGAGATGAACCAGTATGGGTTTTAGATCCACTAGACGGAAC
>JAOMCN010000103.1 GCA_028345065.1 Rhodospirillales bacterium | reverse complement strand
TTATTTTTATATCTTTATCAATATTGAATATACCTCCAACTGGGATGTACAGGTACTGTGACTGACGGTCGTAACCTAACGCACCCGTCGAGGATGTCTCCCCACCGCTATCGTCATATAACCATCTATACCCCAAGCCAATTATTGGTGTAAAATTATCCAGTTGGTAACCAGCATAGGTCTCACCCCTAAACTTATAGTAATCTTTGTCAAGGGTACCAGAACCACTGTAATTGACCCAACCTCGAGTTACTTCCGTAGTATAAAGAAATTGCCATGCATCGTCAGGATCCTCGGAGACGTCCCACTTTCTTGACCCTGCGGAATATAAAACAGGATCGGAAGTATCATCCATGAAGTTCGGTTCTTCGTAATAGTAATAGCTTATGTCTAACGTCACATCCGCAGACCTTGCAACGTTGGCAGCAAAAATGCAGCCAATCCAAAATACGAGAAGCATGACTTTTAATCTTTTCATGAACACGCCAGCCAACTTTTCAATTCATAAATTGATCTAAAGTAATAGAGATATTCATCATAATTGGGATTCCTAGGTTGTGTCCAGCGTGTTAAATCCGTCAAAAGCTCAAAATCACCTTCTCCCCTAACCGCAATACAGCAAAATAGGGTCAACGACTTAGCTTGAACATGTCCACAACTTTGTATCTGGTTATTACCAAACCCCAATTTAAAACGATTGTGACGAACTGAGATGACAACCTACTAACAAGACAATCCTCCAAAACACCGCTTTCGCTATACACCCCATCCTAGCGAGTAAGGAATTTTCCCCTATCCATAAACTATTTAGTATCCGCCCTATAAAAATCTAAAAACACTAAGGGTTGATCATCTTAACTTTTCACATCTCCGCCAGCTACTATAGGCCTATATGTAACGTATATTTCTCCCGTTATTTTATCCTCGACTTGAACCATGTCACCTCTTGCTTGGGCTTGTATCCGTTCAGGTGTTTCGTTCATCTCCAAGCAATCGGTGGGTGACAACCTTTTAAGGCTTACATAGAAGTCATCTGGATCATCACCTGCCTCCACGGCATATTTATCCAATCCCTCTGCCATTGCAGAAGCGGGAGCCAACCTATCCGGATGAACATTCCATTTTTTAGATACCTTATATTTGTTTAGAACGTAACCTGTTACCCCCGCCATTATTTTTTTTTTAACCAGAGGCCAATGTTGAATTTTGGGATTATCACTATCAAAGACATATTGGATCATTCCCTCTGGAGGATAGGAACACGTATGAGGCACTTGCTCTGACTTAGTGAGCCAAACAAGACCGGGTAATAGCGAAGGTTGGACACCAGGAACCGCTTCTACTCCTGTGAGCTTCAAGAATCCATCATTAGTAATCCTTTCTATCCAACGGTCCCTGGCATAATGAAAAACCCGCATCTTTCCCTTTCAAAACTAACTGGTTATCGAAATTGATAAGGTTTTAGGGCGCTCAGCATATCATAAAAAAAAGAAAAAGAGAGTAGCCTCGAATGAAATACGTATTTGTTAGTTAGCTGTTCTTTGGCACCTGCTAATGGCACACCGAAAAACTATGAAATAAAAATTGCTACAAAACCTTTAGTTAAATGAAAGAGACCGACTGAATATTATAGGTCAGAAGTAGATATTCTCTAGGCTTCCATGGTCTGACGTTGCAAACCACCTAGAAAAGTTATGTCATCATTCAAACGTCTTCTCCTATGGCCTTACCAAATACTTTAATTGCTGTTTCTAACTCAATGATCCTATCTTTTAATCTTTTGTTTTCTGCCTCAAGGATTTTGATTTGAACTTCATATTCTTCACTGGTCATCCCCACCTCTTAGATTACTACGTTCCACTTTATATCAAGTTCATTAAATATCTTGCGAGGCTGTCATATCCTTCTTTCATCAGCCAACCGGAAACAACACCAAGAACAAATTGGGTGTCAAAAATGAAATTCAACAGCCAACCCGCTAACAATAAAACAAAAGCAAAAAAGGTTCGCTTAATAAGTCTCATGTCAAATTATCCCAACTTCTTCACCAAAACACCTGCTCATAGATTAAGTATAGCGTTAAAGCATGTGTAAGTCTTTATGTCCCGGCTTAAAATGTATTGCTAAACCATCGGTGGAAAGAAAAGATTTTGCTGGGAATGTTGCATTCAATTGCCGAGGCTTTATCGAGGCTTGCTACTCCCCACCAAATTTTATTCCGTTACCAAATGGATTGTTACGACTATTACTTCTATAAGGATTTCCACCCCTATACCGATTGTTAATGCATCGGGAAAATACCTGATTGCTTAAGAATTAGAATCGGTAAGGTGTATTTAGTTTTCTTGAGCTACACCTCATTTAGTCCCATAATTGGAGTATGTTCGACAATACTTCCGAAAAGCCACAAAAACCACAAAAGCAA
>JAOMCN010000101.1 GCA_028345065.1 Rhodospirillales bacterium | reverse complement strand
GGTTATATGGTAATTGGCATCAGCATGTTTACTGTTAATGGACTAACGGCAACCTTAATTCATTTGTTTAATCATGCACTTATGAAGGCCGCGCTATTTCTAGCTTTAGCAAGTATCTATTATCGAATTAAATCCGTAAACATCCAGGATATGGCGGGTCTTGGAAAAGCTATGCCATTTTCGATGGCTGCCTTTCTAATTGGGGGTTTCAGCCTCATCGGTGTCCCCTTAACGGTAGGATTTGTGAGTAAATGGTATCTAATCGTGGCGGCTTTGGAAAATGGCTGGTGGCCGGTGGCCGTCTTAATCCTATTCAGTTCTTTATTGGCAGTTATCTATATTTGGAAAATCGTTGAAGTCACGTATTTGAAACCAAGGAAAGATGGCGCACAAAAAATTTCTGAATCTCCCCTAGCTATGCTTATTCCTATTTGGGCATTGGTTTGTGCCAATATCTATTTTGGAATTGATACCGATCTTACTGTTTCAGTTGCTGAAGCAATCTCTCAAGCTTTGATTGGAGGAAAACCATAACACCTGAAGAAAGTGTCATCTGGGCAATTCTAGTGCCATTTCTGGGATCAATTTTAATCCTTTTCGCAGGCAGGTCTCAGAACTTGCGTGAAACTGTTACGCTTGTGACAGCGTCCACCATGTTTTTGATCGTGTGCACACTCGTGGATGATGTTTTATCCGGAGCGAGGCCAAGTGTTACCCTTTTAGAAATTTTCCCTAATCTCAGTATTACTTTCACGGTTGAACCTCTAGGAATGTTGTTCGGTCTCGTGGCATCTGGATTATGGATTGTAAATTCCATCTATTCTATTGGGTACATGCGGGGAAATAACGAAAAAAACCAAACTCGATTCTATTTTTTCTTTGCAATCGCACTTACTGGGGCCATAGGTGTTGCTTTTGCAGGCAATATGCTCACGTTGTTCTTCAGCTATGAAGTCCTAACATTGTCTACTTTTCCATTGGTTACTCACTCCGGAAAGCCAGACGCAATAAAGTCTGGACGCACTTATTTAGGGATACTGCTATCTACGTCAATAGGGTTACAGCTGTTAGCAATTATCTGGACCTGGCAAACAACTGGAACCTTAACTTTTGAAGCTGGTGGTATCTTAAATGGAAAAATGAGTGACGGCGCCGTCGCTATTCTTTTATTGCTTTACATGTACGGTATCGGCAAGGCGGCCTTAATGCCGGTCCATCGGTGGTTACCTGCCGCAATGGTTGCGCCAACTCCAGTCAGCGCGCTTTTGCATGCAGTAGCGGTGGTAAAAGCTGGTGTTTTTACTGTTGTAAAAGTAATTGTGTACATTTTTGGTTACGACTTTCTGTCTGAAGCTATAACCATAAATTGGCTACTTTATATTGCAGGTTTTACGATAATCGCCGCTTCACTAGTGGCACTACGCCAGGATAATTTAAAACGCCGTCTTGCTTATTCCACTATCAGTCAGCTTTCTTATGTGGTTATGGCAGCAGCAATTCTTGCACCCTTGTCAATTATAGGGGCTGTGTTGCATATCGCAGCGCATGCCGTAGGAAAAATTACACTATTTTTCGCAGCTGGTTCAATTTATACGGCAGCTCATAAGACCGAAATCAGTCAACTCAATGGGATAGGCAGAAAAATGCCCTGGACGATGGGCGCCTTTTCTATAGCTTCCTTATCTATGATTGGAATACCTCCTACAGTTGGATTCATCAGCAAATGGTACATTCTTATGGGAGCCATTCAGTCTGAACAAATCTTCGCTATTGCAGTTATAATATTAAGTACGCTTTTGAATGCTGGCTATTTCGTTCCCATAATTTATTGCTCGTTTTTTAAGGCAGTAGATAACAGAGACGACATAGATCAAGTCAACAATGATCATGGAGAAGCCCCACTTCCAATTGTAATAGCACTAACAATTACTGCAGGTGGCACTGTTATTTTATTTTTCTTAGCTGATCTTCCTCTAGGTCTAGCAAAATTAGTAGTTAATTTTTAGGTAGTCTAATGAAAGATGATCCCCAAGTGCATTGGTTACTTAAACCCACAAGCATCAAAATTTTATGGCGTGTGGGACTTTCGATTTTAGCGGCGTTAGTCCTTTCGGATCTGATAATTCATACCCACTCTGCATTTGGGATTGATGGGTCATTTGGTTTCTATTCCTGGTATGGGCTCCTGACCTGTTTTGCAATGATCGTGTTTGCCAAACTTCTTGGTTTTTTCTTGAAACGGAAGGACACGTATTATGACGATTGACACCTTTCCACCAGGTGTCCTCTTAATCTTTGGAGGCTTAGTATTGCCGTTCGTCTCCTCAGGTGTGAGAAAAACAATCGTTTTGCTTTTGCCATTATTAGTTCTTTGGAGTGTCTGGCAGATTAGCGATGGTATCCAGCTGTCACTACCTTTTTTGGAATATGAACTGGCGATTGTCGAAGGAGATACCTTAAGCCGACTTTTTTCGACAGTATTTGCGGTCATGGTTTTTGGCGGCGGTTTATTCGCGCTTAATCAAAAAGAACCGTTTGAACTTGCAGCCGCATTTGTTTACGGCGGGAGCGCCCTTGGGGTCGTA
>JAOMCN010000100.1 GCA_028345065.1 Rhodospirillales bacterium | reverse complement strand
TCTCTCCGCATTTTGGAGACGGCTGCCAATTCAAGCGGAGTTCTTCAATCCTTCGCCGGCGAAACGGATATTTTTATTACGCCGGGCTACATTTTTAAAATTGCTGATAAAATGATAACCAACTTCCACTTACCAAGATCTACCCTATTCATGTTAGTCGCCGCATTTTCGGGTCTCAATCGAATTAAAAGTGCCTACACCCACGCAATTAATCAGCAATACCGTTTTTTTTCATATGGAGACGCGTGCCTTTTGGAAAAAGGTAAGACGAATGAGTAAATTTGAATTTAAAATTACGAACGTAGATGGAAATGCGCGGACAGGTGTTTTGCACACGGCACACGGAGACATCCGGACACCTGCCTTTATGCCGGTCGGCACCGCCGGGACAGTTAAAGCTATGACACCAGAAGACGTCAAAGCGACAGGCTCTGATATTTTGCTCGGCAATACATATCATTTGATGTTGCGCCCTGGCGCTGAGCAGGTTGCTAAATTAGGGGGACTTCATAAATTTATGAACTGGAAACGACCAATTCTGACGGACTCCGGTGGTTTCCAGGTGATGTCCTTAGCCAAACTGCGTGAACTATCCGAAGACGGTGTAACTTTTCAGTCCCACATCGACGGGAAAAAGTACCACCTTACACCTCAGAGATCGGTTGAAATCCAACACCTCCTTGGCGCCGATATCACCATGGTTCTCGACGAATGCCCCAAACACAGTCAACACAAGAAAGATATGGCAGTTTCTATGCGACTATCATCACGTTGGGCTGCCCGATCTAAGGAGGCGTTCATAAATCGCCCAGGTTATGGAATATTCGGAATTGTCCAAGGCAACGTCTTTAAAGACCTACGTGAAGAATCAGCTAATGACCTAAAAAAAATAGGCTTTGAGGGCTACGCGATTGGCGGGTTAGCGGTGGGGGAAAGACAAGATGAGATGCTAACGACACTTGACTTCACAATTCCTCATTTACCCCGGAATAAACCCCGCTATCTAATGGGGGTCGGTACCCCTTCGGATATCGTAGAGGGTGTAATAAGGGGGATTGATATGTTTGACTGCGTAATGCCAACCCGTTCCGGTCGAACTGGGAAAGGTTTTACACCGCGTGGAGAAATTAACATCCGCAACGCTCGACATGCCGAAGATCCGCGGCAACTGTACGACAACTGCAAATGTCCCGTCTGCAACAACTATAGCCGCGCCTACCTCCATCATTTATTTAAGGCTAATGAGATGTTGGGTCCTATGCTCCTTACGCGCCATAACCTCACCTACTATCAGGATCTGATGCACTCGATCAGAAATTCAATTTCCAATAACGACCTCTCTGGTTTCATTAAGAATTTCTACCGGGATCAATTAAAGGGCGATGTCGAGCGCCTGGAAACAGAGGTCCATCATTAAGCTGGTAATATAGAAAAGACGGCCTTGCCCTCCACTTTGACAATGTTCATATTACGTTTGTTATAATGGCCGGCCGTGCGGAGACGGAGAAAACAAAACATGGAAACGAGGAACAAATGAACGAACTCCGTACGGATGTAGTAGATCATCATGTTAACTGGTTTGAAGTGCATCGTGATGCCAAAACACTCGTCAAGAAGCTGATTGGCCTCAGTGCCTGGAAAGGTATAATTGCCGTTACCCGGGGGGGGCTAGTGCCTGCTGCCATCATTGCACGGGAAATGGATATCCGCCACATCGACACGCTTTGTATAGCCACGTACGACGAACAATACATCGGAGACGTTAACGTCATTAAAAAGCCTGCGGAAGCCGTTAAAGATGAAGGCGAAGGCTGGCTGATGATTGATGACCTGGTGGATACAGGCACTACAATTAAGACTGCACGGGAATTTCTACCTAAATGCCACGTCGCTACGGTTTACGCAAAGACGGAAGGTCTCGAATATGTGGATACGTTCGTCCATGAAGTCCCGCAAAATCATTGGGTTTTTTTCCCCTGGGATACGGAACCACAGTACGTTGCTCCATTAGTCAACTCTCCAAACGACGCTGCCTAAGAGATTTATAATTTATCCTCATACATGAGCATCAAATATTTAGCATTCAGCCGTTGGAAAGCCCTGGACATGATAAGGGAATATGGGACCGGTCGGGATATTGTGCGTATTTTTTAAACGGATAAGGATTACTCTTTAATTGGATTATCCAGTAATACTTTTCTATCGTAGACCAGGTTTCCTGCCGCGTAAGTTGCTCTAATTGCCCGATCATCAGCTAATAC
The DNA here is from genome assembly GCA_028345065.1 of Rhodospirillales bacterium. GTDB lineage: Bacteria > Pseudomonadota > Alphaproteobacteria > Rhodospirillales > UBA2165. The sequence continues at coordinate 335 of JAOMCN010000100.1, read as the reverse complement.
GATTTGTGCGAATAGCAGATCGCCAAGATTGTCGGCTCGATTGGTTCTATTTTCGATCATAGGAGTAGATTTGAGATCAATTACTACTAAATCAGCCTCATAACCGGTTGCTATACGACCGATCCTATCATCCAAGTGCATGGCCTTAGCACCACCCAGGGTAGCGGTATAAAACGCTTCCTCAGGTGAAATCGAATACCCTTGAAGCTGAGAAATCTCATAGGCGCACTTCATAGTGGCAAATGGAGAGAGGGAAGTACCACCGGCAATATCAGTACCGAATGCCAGTGAAACTTCAGAGTTCTTTAATCTCTCATATTGGAATAAGCCATTTC
>JAOMCN010000010.1 GCA_028345065.1 Rhodospirillales bacterium | reverse complement strand
GTGGGGGCTTTGTGAGACGGGGGCGAGTGGACCGATAGGAAATTCCTATGGTGATCCGGCCGGGCATACGGCCATGGCCGCGGTAGGCCCAGAAAACAAGAGTGCAATCTTGAAGACGGGAAGCGACAATAGGGAAAGCAATATGTTGCGATTTGCTGAAGGCACTCTCCAGCTTTTGCGGTCATTACTCAATTCGTAACTGCCGGTTTATATACCGTTGCAAAAACTTATATCAGACACTGGAGACAATTCCTACGCTGCAACCTTTAGTCCGAGTTGACCCCACACTTCCTTCATTGCAGAGATTAATTTATCCATAAGTTGATCATTATGGAGGGGTGTTGGTGTAAAGCGTAGTCGCTCGGTCCCTCTGGGAACTGTGGGATAATTGATCGGTTGTACATAAATACCATGATTGAAGAGAAGTTCATCACTAGCTTGCTTACAAAGTACGGGGTTCCCCACTAAAACGGGCACAATGTGTGTAATGGATGGCATTACTGGAATCCTAGAATCTATAAACCGCCTCTTGAGTGTCGCTGCTCTTTCCTGGTGTTGAACCCGCAACTCGTTGTGCTCTTTGACGTAGCGTACGCTTGCTAGAGCGCCCGCAGCAATCGCCGGTGGAAGCGAAGTAGAAAATATAAATCCATCACCATATGATCGGATAAAATCACAGAGAGCCTCCGAACCCGCTATATAACCACCAACTACACCAAAGCCCTTAGCCAAAGTACCTTGAATAATATCAATACGATCCATCAATCCCTCGCGTTCGGCTACTCCCGCTCCCCGTTCTCCATAAAGGCCCACGGCGTGCACTTCATCGATAAACGTAAGGGCCTTGTATTTGTCGGCAAGGTCAAGAATCTGTTTGATAGGGGCAATATCTCCATCCATTGAATACACGGATTCAAAGGCAATAAGAATTGGTCGGTTGGTCCCTATTTCTTTAAGCTTTGCCTCGAGATCTTGTAAGTCGTTGTGTTTAAATATTTTCTTTTCCGAGCGAGAGTGCTGGATGCCAGCTATCATGGAATTATGGTTCATTTCGTCAGAGACAATTACACAATTAGGTAGCATTCGACCAATTGTGCTGAGTGTAGTCAGGTTGGCCACATAACCGGAAGTGAAAATTAAACCAGCCTTTTTATTGTGCAAATCGGCTAACTCGTGTTCGAGCAAAATATGGAAGTGGTTTGTTCCGGCAATATTGCGGGTGCCACCTGCTCCGGCGCCACTTCTATCCAAGGCTTCGTGCATAGCATCAATTACAACAGGGTTTTGTCCCATAGCCAAATAATCGTTTGAGCACCAAACTGTGATATCAGTCGCACCACCCGACTGATAGTTCTTGGCTGATGGAAATCTACCGGCTTTACGTTCTAAATCCGCAAAGACCCTGTAGCGACCCTCTTTTTGAAGAGCATCTACCTGCTCAGAAAAAAACTCTTCGTAGTTCATAGCAACCTAATTGATTAAATGTCTTAATAGTTAATAACCTTTAGAAAGTATTGCATTGTACAAATTGGCGAAACAGCGTCAATTGCCAAGCCTTTTTTGCCCGAATTATATGGGTGGCGAAATTTGGTTAATCCAGGCGGCGGTTTCGTCTAAAGAAATTTCTACAATTTTTAACATCCGTGAGATCTCATTTTTATTAATTATCAAGGGTGGAGAAAATGCGAGGGTATCGCCTAACGCCCGAGTGATGAGACCATGTTCTTGGCATCTTTTCGCGAGGTATTGCCCGACGCCTTGCGCTAGATCAAATGGATCTTTATTTTTTTTATCTTTAACCAGCTCTAATGCGCCCAGAAGGCCAACACCTCTGACTTCTCCGACCAAACTGTGGTCAGAAAACCTCTCAAGTCCAGATTGTAGGATAGGTGATACCTTTTTAACTTGTGCGATGATATCAATTTCTTCATAAATTTTTAGGGTTTCTAGCGCGACCGAACATGGAACGGGGTGTCCACCATAGGTAAAACCATGACCAAAAATTCCTATTTTTTCACTTTCGAGAACCATAATTTGGAAAAGATCCTCGTTAATCAACAGAGCTGAAATGGGCAGATATCCCGATGATAAAGCCTTTGCAACGGTAATCATGTCTGGCTTAAGATCGAAAGTCTCCGTTCCAAACATGTTACCGGTACGGCCAAATCCGCAAATCACTTCGTCAACAACAAAAAGAATATCAAATTCTTGGAGTATTGGCTGGATTTTTTCGAAGTATGTCTTGGGAGGTGGAATTACACCACCCGCTCCCATGACTGGTTCGGCGAAAAAAGCGGCAATAGTGTTTGGATCTTCCTGTTCAATGAGTTTGCGAAGATCGGAAGCACAGCGAGTTGCAAATTCCTCTTCGCTTTCACCTTCCAAACCAAATCGGTAAAAGTGAGGGCATGTTGTATGGATCACCCTATCGATAGGGAGATCAAAATCAATATGATTATTGGGTAACCCAGTCATACTTGCCGTAGCAATGGTTACCCCATGATAAGCTTTTTGACGGGAGATAATTTTCTTTTTTTCAGGCCGCCCAAGGGCATTATTTACATACCATATAATTTTGATCGCCGTATCGTTGGCCTCCGAACCAGAGTTGGCGAAGAATACCTTAGACATAGGGGCAGGAGAAATCCCTAAAAGTTTCTCAGCTAGTTCAATCCCAGGCGGATGGGATCTGCCACCGAACCCGTGATAAAAAGGTAAATTATTTAGCGCTTTTGTAGCTGCTGCTACCAACCGCTCATTGTTGAAACCCAGAGACGTACACCACAGTCCGGAGAGAGCTTCAATATACGTTTTTCCTTCCTCATCAAATACCTCAACCCCTTTACCGCTAGTGATAATTAGAGGACCAGTTTGGATATGGGATTTTAGGTTTGTATAAGGATGCAAATAACTGGCAACATCGCGGGCAGCCATGGAGTTAGGGATGCTAGACATTTGCTTCTCCAAGTTAATGTTTATTCTATTTTAAACCCGACCATATTGGTCGTCTAATCGTTCGATGTCGTCTTCTCCTAGGTATTCGCCCGATTGAACTTCTATAACTTGTAGGGGAACATCAGCCTTGTTCTCAAGTCGATGTATTTCGCCTGCGGATATAAAGGTGGATTGGTTCTCTCGGAGCTCAAGCACTTGATTTTCCCTTGTGACCGTGGCTATTCCTGCCACTACTACCCAATGTTCCGCACGGTGTTGATGGCGCTGTAGGCTGATCTTGGCGCCTGGCGTTAGATTGATGAGTTTAACTTGGAATTTCTCGCCAAATTCCAAAGACTGATACCAGCCCCATGGTCGATGAATTTTGGAACGAGAGATTTTCGGTTTGGAGCCTCGTGCATTTAATTTCTCCACTAGACCCTTGACTTGTTGGGCATGGTCTTTACCAGCGACGAGGACGGCATCGTCTGTTGATACTACGATGACATTCTTAAGGCCTAACGCCGCTACGCATTTATTTTCGGAACGGATGTAGGAGCCTTGAACCTGCTCCGTAATCACATCTCCCAACATGACGTTACCATATGTGTCTTGGTTTGAAATTGCCCAAAGTGTATCCCATGAACCGACATCGCTCCAACCCATATGCGCAGGTACCATGGCTACTTTCTCAGATTTCTCCATTACGGCATGATCGATAGAAATCGCAGGGGTTTTCTCAAACGAGTTACTATCTAGACGTACAAAATTCAAGTCACTCAAAGTTTTTTCCACAGCTGTACGGCTTAATTGAGTTATCTCTGGGTAGAATTTATTTAATTCATTCAGGTACGATTTGGCTGAGAACATGAATATGCCACTATTCCAAAAGTAATCGCCGGAATTAAAAAACTTGGTAGCTAGTGCCTCATCTGGTTTCTCAAAAAAAGTGGAAACTTTATAACAGCCGGGTGATTTGGTTATCTCATTTCCAGGTTTGATATATCCGTAACCGGTTTCAGGTTTTAATGCAGGCGTGCCTAAGGTCACAAGAAGCCCCCGCGTCGCCGCATTTTTAGCAGTTAAGATGACTTCAAGAAACGCGTCGGGATCTTTAATGACGTGATCAGAAGGTAAAACGAGCAAAAGCGCGTCCTCAATAATCTGCTCGGAGAAGATTGCAGCAGCTGCTGCTGCAGGGGCAGTATTTCGGCCAATTGGTTCAAGAACAATCGCTTTCGGGACAACGTTTATCTCCCGAAAATGTTCAGCCACAATAAAGCGATGCTCTTCATTGCAGATAACAAGAGGGGCATCGAAAATCTTGCCTGAAGACCTAATAACAGTTTCTTGGAGTAGACTTTTATCCGAAACCAGGGATTGGAGTTGTTTTGGATAGAGGTCGTGCGACAAAGGCCAAAGCCGACTACCAATTCCACCAGAAAGTATAACAGGAATAATCTTTTGTTTTTTCATGGTTATTTCATTAATCTGCTACCAGAAAATATTTCATTACTATAGATAAATTTTTGTCTTGTTTCCTAATCCAAGCCTTTAAATTTCGCCCTTCGGATCCAATGCTTCCTGCAGTCCGTCTCCTAAAAAGTTGAAGGCAACCACCGTCAGGATGATTGCAAGGCCTGGATAAAAGGCGAGCCATTGGGCGGTATATATAAGTTCATGGGCATTGGTTAGTAAGTTTCCCCAGCTTGGAATTGGGGGCTGAACCCCGAGCCCAAGAAAGCTCAAAATAGATTCCACCAGGATGATATTACCAACAGATAGAGTCGTGGCAACGATGATCGGAGAAGCCAGGTTTGGCAAAATATGCACTCTCATAATTCTTGTGGAACTAGCTCCCTGGGACAAGGCGGCTAAGACAAAATCACGTTCCTTAATGGTTAAGGTTGCACCTCTAACTAACCGTGCAACGGTTGTCCAGCTTACCAATGAAACAATAAAAATAATTCGATATAGACTTATAGTATCTGACTCGATTAGGGTTGTGGGCAAGCCTAACTTGTTTAGATCAAGACCTGCAAGCACGATGAGTAAGGGCAGAAGGGGAAGGGCAATAACACTATCTGTTGATCGCATAAGAAACGCATCTATCCACCCACCATAATAGCCCGCGATTAGACCTATTATCGTTCCGATAATTGCGGCGCAAATTGCTGTAACAAATCCGACCAGAATGGATACCTGTCCGCCAAACAGAAGGCGTAATAAAACATCTCTGCCAAGTTCATCTCGCCCGAGCCATGCATCTCCCGAAGGTTTAGCAAATCGGGTGAGGAGGTTGACCTCCCTCGAATCTACACCTAATGCGAACTCGATTAATGGAGCGCAAACCGTTACAACTGCTAAGACAAATATAAAAATTACGCTGCAGACAGCTAGCTTGTGCCGAAAAAACTTACGATAGGCCAATGTCCAGGTTGACAAGGATCTGTCAGGTGATTGCGATTTGATCATTAGTAGGAGATCCTTGGGTCGAGCCAAGCATAGGCTAAATCTGCAAGAAAATTTCCGGTTAGGGTCATACAGGTGGCTAGTAACAGTGCTATCATTGCTAGGTTAAAGTCATTTCCAATAATGGCATCGAAGATTAATTTTCCCATTCCAGGATAAGCAAATACGATTTCAATGGTGAGCGCCCCAGAAAACAAATAACCAAATTCAAGCGCAATAATTGTTGTAACGGGTATCATAGCGTTACGGAGTGCGTGCTTAAATACCACCCGAAACTCACTCGCCCCTTTTGCTCTAGCGGTTAGTATAAAGTCTTGTCGTAGTGTTTGGATCATTTCAGATCGGGTAAAACGTAATTGCGTGCCGAGGCTAAGAAGCGTCAGCGTTGCAACTGGTAGTACCAAGTATTTTGATTTATCCCATGTGGTGTCGATGCCAATTGTTTCCATTCCTCCAGCTGGAAATATTCCGAGCACTACCGAAAATATCGTAATTAAAATTATTGATAGCCAAAAGGATGGAATTGAAATCGCTATAAATGCGGTAATATTGATAATATAGTCTGTCCGGGAATACTGCCGGATGGCTGCTATGATCCCGGCTGGAATAGAGATCAATATAGAAAATGAAAAACTTAGACCGAGTATTAAAGTAGTATTCCACAGGGCTGGCCAAATGACGTTTAGTACAGGTTTTGCGTGGAGGCGAGAGAAACCGAAGTTTCCCGAGATTGCCGAAATAAGCCAATTCCAATAACGTTCAAGAAGGGGTATATCCAGTCCAAATAATTTTCTCAGGCGTGCAGCGTCCGCAGGAGTTAGCTTCGGATCAGCGCTTATCATCAAGTCAATAGGGTCGCCAGGCATTAGACCCATGAGCCAATATATGACAAAGGACATAATTGCTAGTACTACAACTGACTGGAATATTCGGTCCACTAGGTACTGGGTCATTCCGCTGGTATTCCAATTTAGGAACATAAATCAGCAATGATATAATGGGTTCACCTCTTTATGGGCAAACAAAAAACCCGCCTTAAAAGGACGGGCCCATATCACCTCAGCGCCAGCAAGCTATAAGAATTGTCTGGGCTGTATTTCTAACACTATTGGCCTTCCATTAGCCCCTCAGCAATGTTTAGGTTAATGTTGATCAGGCTGTCCAATATCTCTTCCGAAGGTTTGGCCAAGGCCTTCGTGGTTTGTTTATCTACAAATATACTCAAGCTCATTAAATTTGCCTTCAATTCATCCGGCAACTCATTATTGCCTTCCGCAACATCCGCTTGAATTATCGACCATAATAACTGATTGTAGGTTAGCGCTTTTTCACATGCCTCTATCTCACCAAGGTTTTGTCGAGCCTGGTCAAGCACATACGCTGCCTGAGAAAATGCAGCAGCATCCATTTCGCGTTTGTTATCGAACTTCACCTTTGGGTCGTCCGCCATGTACTATCCTCTAATAACGATAGTTAGAAGGCTTTAACAAATTTAGCCGTTATTGCACAATCATACAAAAAATATACAGCATTTAATCAAGAACTTGCAATCATAGTTGCGAATCAAGCTGTTATGAGGAATTCTGCATTTTGGGTTGAACGTGTCCTGGAAAGTGACACTTAGCCCAATGCTCGTCAGTCAGAAAACTTTCAGAGTCGGGCGACGGTGTCTGAAAATGGCAGATTTCCGAGGCTTTATGACAGTGTTTGTAAAATAAGCATGCAAAATTTTTGTCGTTCCCAAGTTCAATATCTACCACCCGTTGAGCACACAACTTGCGTTTATTCTTGCCCAATTCAGGTGTCGAGGAGATTAATAAATTGGTATATGGGTGTAGGGGCGTGCGAAAAACCGATTCGGCGGGACCAGATTCGATTATATGCCCTTTGTACATGACAATTACTTTATCAGCTACATGCGAGACGACCGATAAGTCGTGGCTAATGAATAAATATGTCAAATTCCTCTTCTTTTTAAGGTCCATTAGCAGATTGATGATTTGGCTTTGTATAGAGACGTCAAGAGCAGAAAGGGGTTCGTCAGCTATGATCAGGTCAGGATTAGAGACCAAAGCGCGGGCGATGGCAATCCGTTGGCGCTGACCTCCACTGAATTGATGAGGATATTTGTTAAAGTCAGATGGTCGCAAACCAACATCGCTCAAAGCATGAACTACCGAATTGATACGATCACCGCGTGAACCTACTTTTTGTATTATTAGTGGTTCCATAATTATATCACCTGCACTGAGACGTGGATTAAGTGACGAGTAGGGGTCTTGGAATATTAAGTGTATCTTTTGCCCGAGAGATCTCAGATCGTTTCGAGACAATGAGTTTGTAGCAGTTCCATTTATGGAAATCGTCCCAGTATCAGGCCTTAGAAGTAAGGCGATGGATTTAGCAAGTGTTGACTTGCCACAGCCAGATTCTCCAACCACTGACACTATTTCGCCTCGCCGAATTTGCAATGAAACGCCTTTGAGGGCTTCTATGACCCAACTGTTGCGTCCAATCGTCCCAGGTTTTCGATTGTAGAATCGCTTGACAATGTTTGAAACAACAACAATAGGGAGATTGGTGTCATTCATTTGCTTTCTTCCCCCATCTTGGGAACAGCTTGATCGAAGGATATCAAAGTTCGAGTAAACAAATATCACAATAACTCATTTATTGTCGGGACAGCATGGCATGCAAATTGATGCCGCGTGGTTGGTGAAGAGAGGGATGGACATTCGACATGACAGATTTCTTTCACTGAAGGGCATCGATTGGCAAACGGACACCCAAGGCTAAGAACATCTTCTTCGCTGAGGGAACCTGGCAGGGACGGGAGAACCTGACCTCGGGTTTCAATTGACGGCAATAATCCTAAAAGGCCCTTGGTATATGGATGAACGCTCTTGTTGACGATATCTTTTGCCGGTAAAATTTCCATAATTTTTCCCGCGTACATTACGGCCACTTTGTGTGCAAATTGGGATACTAAGGCTAAGTTATGACTAATGAATAAGATTGACATGCCAAACTGTTCTTGTAGGTCCAACAGAAGATCGAGGATTTGTGCCTGAATTGTGGTATCTAAAGAGGTAGTGGGTTCGTCAGCAATTAGTAGTTCAGGTTTACAAATTAACGCCATAGCAATAATCGCCCGTTGTCGTAAGCCGCCAGATAACTGGTGCGGGTAACTGTCAAAAATACGCTTAGGATCGTTGATTCCAACTTTCACTAAAAGGTCGATAACCAGTTCTTGAACTTTTATGTAGGAGTTTTGATTGTGTAATATGTAAGCTTCCAATATTTGGTCGCCCACTGTTAAGGTAGGATTTAGTGCTGTTGTGGGGTCCTGAAATATAATCGAAATGCGGTTTCCTCTATAATGGCGAGTGGTTTTTTTGTCTAATGTTAATAGATCCAAACCGTTAAATAATATTTTTCCATTTTTGATACATCCAGGAGATGGAATTAATCCAAGTGTTGCAAGTGCCATTGTAGTTTTACCGGAACCACTTTCTCCGACCACCGCCATTATCTCTCTAGCACCAAGATTTAACGAAACATCATTTACAACAAATAAATCCGAGTAACCGTCTGCAACTTGGATTGGAAACGCTATTCGTAAATTTTTGATTGATAGGAGTGGGGCCTCATCCATTGTTAGGCTTTTTTGTTGGGTAATACTGGAAATACCATTTCATGTGATAAATCGGGTTCAGCACAATTGGTGAGTATTATTTTCCTAATTTTATCTCGAATTGCTAGTGAATCTTTCCATCGATCGGAAGGGGCGCCTGCTTTATAATTTATGGGCTCCAACACTTTTACATGAACGGAACCTGGTCTTAGTAATCTCGAGCCATCCCGAAGTATTGAGCGTGTACCACGCAATACGATGGGGATAATCGGCACACCGGTATCGACAGACGTCGTAAAAGCTCCCATATGAAAAGGAAGGAGACCCGGCATTCGGGTAAACGTGCCTTCAGGAAAATAGACAATATTCTTACCATCCATAAGGTTCTCAGCTATGCGATTTGAATCTTGTATGCTTTGCTTAGCGTCAAACCGTTCTACGAAAAGAGTATTTAACCTGGTCAAAAATAATCGAGAAAAGAAATTTTCCCGGAGCTCTGCCTTTGCAACGAAACGAAGTTGTTCACTAAGGGAACAAATCAATATCCCTCCATCGATATAACTGGCGTGGTTAGCAACAATTATGACAGGTTTTCTTAAATTGAGATTGTCTTTCCCCTCCACTTTGAGGCGGATACCCGTCAGGTATCGCAAGGTTGTTAGAGCCATTCTTAAAAACGCCCAACGCATACCAATTGATGGAGACAAAGTAACAACTAGCCATAGAGGGGGGGCTATGAGTATGATTGTGACCCAAGCATAAGTCGCGTAGGTCCAGCTTACCACTGTACGATAATAATTCCGACACTTGCGGATACCAACTTTCATGAGTAGCAGCAATAATTGCCATTTTGCAGTAGTTGTTGATTGGCCAGTAAAGCCCATCTCGTATAATATTTGGGCGGCGTGCCTACGGACTTTGCCACTGGAGGTTTTAGGAACTGAACGGGGGGGTGCCACCACAATCTCATCAGGTGCCGTGCCCGTCAGTTCTGAAGAAAGAGCCAATATGGATTTTTTTAGTTTTGAAACCCGCTCTTCTGTTTGTAGACGAGATTCTGCCATAACTATTAGCCGGTCAACGCCGGTCTCTGGATCGGGGCTTGCGAAAACAGCGACATTGCCGGACAGAATCCCATCTAATTCTCCTATCGCAGTTTCCAGCTCTGCGGGATAAATATTTCTTCCTCCTCGAATTATCATGTCTTTCTCACGGCCTAATATGTATAATTCACCGTTGGCAAGGTAACCGAGATCGCCAGAATTACGCCAATCTCCGTCGAATAATTTTGCCGTCATACTTTTGTTTCTAAAATACCCAGAAGTGGAAGACGGACCTTTAAATTGAATTTGCCCTTGGTACCGTTCCGGCACTTCTTCACCGGTACCATCAACCACCCTAATTTGATGTCCGGGTAAAGGCTGTCCGCAGGATGGAACATGGAGAACGCTATTTTCTGCGGCATCTGTAATTATGGGGACCGCTCGTTTGGTTTTATTAATGATAAATTTATCTATCCGGTCAATTTTTGGTCCGGCACTAGGGGTTGGGAAAGCGAGCCCAACCGAGTTTTCGGCAAGCCCATAAACCGGCATCATCGAATTACAATCAAAGCCGTAAGCACCGAACTTATCACAGAATTTTTCAATGGTCTTGGGTTGTACAGGTTCGGCCCCATTAAACGCCACACGCCAGCTCGAGAGATCTAGGCCCTCAATATCCTGCTCCCGAACGCGAGCCAAGCATGCTTCATAGGCGAAGTTGGGTGCTCCGGAAATTGTGCCCTTGTATCTATCAATTGCTTGAAGCCAACGTTGCGGCCGGCCAAGAAAGCTCAATGGGCTCATAATCACTAGCGGCATGCTAAAGGTGAGGCTCCCAAGCCACGCCCCAATTAAACCCATATCATGGTATAGGGGTAGCCAACTTACAAATACGTCATTAGGACCCACCTGAAGGAAATTGCCCATGGCGCGAATGTTCGCAATCAAGTTTTCATGGCTGAGTACAACACCCTTTGGATCACCGGTACTACCGGAGGTATATTGTATAAATGCAGTATCTTTCGGCGAAGGTATTGGTAACGCCCCTTGTGAAGCATCTTTAAGGAGATTTGCGCATGTTGTTATCCGACGAATACTCTGAACCTGATTAGCCATAGAATTAGAGGCGGGTATTGCTTCCTCAATCGTGATCATCATGACCGCCTCGGCGTTGTTTGCAATCTTCGATTGGCGGTCAAGGTGGTCTTTAAGTAGTTTGGGCCGTGCAGGTGGATAAATAGGTACTGGCACACCGCCTGCTAGAAGCACGCCGAAAAAACTGACAAAATATTCCCGACTTGTCGGAAGCATTAGAAGTACCGTTTCATCAGGCAACAAATCGTTTACGAGAAGGCCTGTGGCAAGTTCCCGGGCTTCATTGAAAAGATCAGCGTAGGTAATCACCTCAATATTTTCATTTTCTCCTAATATATGTATGTGTGGTATGAGAGCATTATGCTTCGATTGCCAGGCGAGAACCTCGTTGAGGGTTTTGGCTGTATGCGGATTAAGATCTGTTATGGTCGTTTTATATTTTTCGGCTTCATCTAGGTTAATATTTAGCTGGATATTTTTGCGACTTGCTACCCCTTCTAGTTCCCGAAGCAAATCTCGTGGCGTTTCCGTTAACGTTAATGCTCTATCATTCAGGGTCACTTCAAAGTTGTTTTCAATTCGATGAACAAGTTCCATTCTGGAAAGACTATCTAACCCGAGTTCGGTATCCATCGCACTATCCAAAGATATTGAGTTTCCAAAATTATGGCTAGGATGAAGCTCGTTGCAAATCTCTATAACGAGTTGCAACAGATTGTCCGCAGAAATTACTTTCTTTGGATCAATTTTTTTTGTTTTTTGAGTGGACTTTTCTTTTTGCACTTAGCTACTGCTATTACGTGTTGGATTTTTAGTCACGTTAGAGAAGAAGTATGTTTATTTTGTGTCGTATTTAATTACTATCTGTTCGCCCAATTCTCGATCCAGAGGGTAGTCGTCCCCATGTGGCCGGTTGGGGTAACCCCCGTGAGCCAATGGGGCATTATATAGGCGTTCGCTCTAAAGTAGAGGGGAATTACTGGTAACTCTGTTGCATATATTTCTTGGAACCTCCTCCACAAATTGCTTCTTTTTTCTCTATTTAACTCTACTTCAATCTCTTCTATCAATTTGTCCATTTCAGGGTTACTGAAGCCAGTATAATTTTGTCCTGCCCAGTTATTAGTTTTGGTAGGTATGTGTTTAGAGTGCAATATTGAGCGCGGAACGCTCTCGGGTGCGGATATCCATGCAAACATCGCAAAAGCTTCAAATTTTCGTTGGGTTACTGTTTGACCAAAAAATACCCGTGCTGGTTCGTTCCGGATACGCACATCTATGCCAAGCTTTTTCCACTGGCTTTGTAAAACTTGTTCCACAAGTTCTCGGGTGCGGTTCCCGGCAGTAGTCATCATTTCAAGAATCAATCTTTTGCCTGCGACGTTGAAACGGACACCATTCTTTTTCGTCGACCAACCAGCCGAGTCTAGAAGCATTGCTGCTTTCCCCGGTTGGTATTTGTATTTGTGCACACCCTCCCAGTGAATCCAATCGAGAGGATTGATGTTGGTGTGCGCGACAGGCTGTTTACCTTCAAATAAATTATTAGAGATTGCTTCTCGATCAATTGCGAGGATTAGTGCTCGGCGTACCCGTTTATCCTTTAAAATTGGGTTGTCGAGATTAAGATCCAGATGCTCATAAATTAAACCAGATTTATAAACTATATTGAATTTCTTCCCGTGGCGTTTTTCAAATGCGAGTGCCTGATCAATAGTGATGCCAAGGTCACCGGATATCATGTCTACGCCGCCCGATAACAAGTTAGCCTCAAGGGCAGCCGTATTACTTATTACTTTCAACACGATACGCTTGAAATTGGGTTTTTTACCCCACCAAGTTTCGTTAGGCACCAGCACCACATATGACCCAGATTTAACTTTGGAAATTCGGTATGGACCGAAGTAAAGTCCTTTATTGGTGGTGTCTATATCGAATGTTGTGCGATATTTGTACTCGACGGGGTTGGCTTCAAAAATATTTTTATCCAAGTGGGCTGGTATTAGTTCAAAACCTCCTATGGAGTTGTAGTCAAAAAATACCTTATCAAAATGAAGGGTGAATGTTTTGTCCTTTACAACATCAATCTTATAGATACGACGGTAGAGTTCGAATCCGCTCACGCCGGTCTTTGGATGGCGACCCACCTGCCAAGTAAATATCACATCCCGGCTGGTTACTGGCGTTCCGTCACCCCATCTAGCCTTGGGGTGGATGGTGTATGTTACAGCAATCCCTTTCTTGCCGTCCGGCGTTTGTTCGAGCACAGCAAGCCCGTTTTCAATTGTGGGCAGCTGAGTACAAAGCATGCATATTAGTTTCCAATTTGGATCGTGAACAGTAAATGGGCGTCGTGTCGCCGATAAAATGTAAGTTTTTGCGAGCATGGAATCTATGTTTGGATGGAAAGTTGACGGAAATTGTGTCATTCCAATTGTCAGGGTAATATTTGCCTGGGCTCCGTTGCTGACCAAGGCGAGTATCAGTGATAATAAAAGGGTTCGAAAATTGTTCATGACTCAGTGTAGCTAGGCCGGTCCAGTTCGGCAATTGAATCTCAATTCAAAAGTCACGTCTTAGTTTAGCCATTATTATAAGACTTAAACTCCCTTTATTAGAATAAAACAGTTGATTTCAATTTCGAGTGCTTTAGATAAATAAGGACTAATTAATTGAGATTTTTTTTATTTGTTTAAGGGCAGGTGCCCACCAAATGGAACACCTAGGGAAAATGTAATGAAATTGTTGGCCATATTTACAGTGCTTATTACTTTTTTGATGTTTGACGTGACTCATGTTCTTTCCATGGGTAACGAAGACGATACTACTTCGAATTCAGCAAAAAAGCATTTTGCAAATGGTAAGTCTGCGGTTTACTCAGGTCGATTTGAAATAGCTATACGCTTATTAAAGAAAGTAGTTGCCCAAGAACCGAAGAACGCGGATGCCCACAACTATATTGGCTTCTCTTATCGTAAGACCGGCAAATTGGATTTGGCTGCGTCGTCTTATAAACAAGTATTTGCAATTAACCCTGATCACAAAGGTGCCCTCGAGTATCAAGGTGAGCTTTTTTTAAAACTTGGAAATTTATCGGGGGCAAATGAAAACCTGGCCAAACTGGAAAGGCTCTGCCCATCTAGCTGTAAAGAACTTGCGGAGCTAAAGCGAGCTATCGCAGACTTTACTGCTACCCATGGTGATGGAAAGGGAACCTAACCTTAATATTTACTTGCCGCCATGGGTGGCAGACCAACCCAATGGATCGTCCAAGAATACTTTTACGTCATCAATTTCTTTTGTAGTAAAATATCCTCCGGATTCAGCGACTTCTATTACGTCCCACCAGTCGCAAAGGTAATGCATTTTGACGCCGGCTTTGGCCATATTGGCTTCAGCTCCTGGAAAGGCACTATAATAAAAAACGACAAATACATCTGTTACCATGCCGCCAGCCTTTCTTAACGCATCTATAAATGTAATTTTGCTTCCACCATCCGTTGCTAAGTCCTCTACAAGCAAAACACTGCTACTCTGAGGCATGTCACCTTCAATCTGAGCCATGCGGGCAAAGCCCTTTGGTTTTTTCCGGACATAAAGCATGGGTTTTGAAAGCGATTCAGAGATCCAGGCAGCATAAGGTATTCCGGCGGTTTCACCACCTGCTACCATGTCGATCGGATTAGAAACTTCTCGTGTTATAAGATCGACCGCCATTTTGATTATTGTACGGCGTTGCTTCAAATGAGCGATAACCTTGCGGCAGTCAATATACACGGGGCTGGCCCAACCGGATGTCAGCTTGTAAGGATCTTGTGGTCGGAAGTTGATTGCCTTTATATCAATAAGGCACTTAGCCACAGCTACTCCTAGTTCTCTTCTCTCAAAATCCTTTTCAGTATTTACCATTTGTAAGGTCTCTCTATGAAATAATGAAAAACTAATAAGATGAGCTTCGACGTCGGACTACATGATCTACAATAATAATTTAGTTTATAGTTTGGTCGATATTAATTTCGCAGTTTATTTATGCAAGTTGCTGATGGCTCAGCACACTCCTAATTTTCCTCTTACGATGCAAGGCGAACTACTAGCGATAGGTGCTAAATATCAAAAAGCGGGCCAGACGCAACAAGCAAAAATAATTTATAAAAAATTATTGAAATTTGACCCCACCTGCGCCCCAGCCCGTCATCGCTTGGGAATAATTCTTTTTTTAAAAGGAGATCCAATTGGTGCAATTAAGTTGATTGATTCCGCTATAGTTCTTCAACCTGATAACACAATTTATTATATGTCGCTTGGTAAGATCTTACAGACTGAAAATAGATCAGGAGAGGCGAATTTTGCTTTACGTAAGGGCATGATTAATTTTCTAAATATAACACAGATCATAGCAAGATTATATTCGGTACCCGAGTATTACAGTGTCCTCACAATACTGCGAACTGATGGTATTAGCGCGCTCCAAAACACCGAAACTAACTAGTCAAATGGGTCAAATTGCTCCAAGATCAAACCTTCCACAAGAGCCAGTTCGTGAGTTTCTGGATAGGGCTATGGAGCACCACCAAAAAGGTGCGATTACTAAGGCAGAAAAATATTACAAACGTGTTTTAAGGATTGATCCAAACCATGTTGACGCACTTCACCTATCAGGTGTTATTTCTCACCAGTTAGGACACACTCCGCACGCTATTAAACTCATTCAGCAAGCAATAGCTAATGATAATAAACAAGCGGTGTTCCATAACAATCTTGCTATCATTTATATAAAAATTGGCCATTGGGTAGAAGCCGCAGCATCTTCCCGCAAGGCTCTAGAAATTAGCCCAAATGATGCCGAGGCTTGGGGAATCCTAGGTGAAGCCCTAGCAGGTCTCGGGCAGATTTCCGACGCAATTAACGCTTGTAAGAGGTCCATAGCTCTCAAACCGGGAAATGTTATGATCTATTGCAATCTTTCATCTTTACTGACGGCGCTTGATAGATTTAACGAAGCGGAAGAATGGAGCCGTTTAGCGTTGAAGTTGCAGCCAAACTTAGCCAAGGCTCTGCATGGACTTGGAGTAACACAATCGGCATCTGGCAAGTTGGATGAAGCGGAAGTAAGCTTCAAGAAAGCACTCAAATTAGATCCCCGAAACAGCCAAACTATGGTAAACTTAGCATCAATTTATTCAGCTAAATTGAAATATAATGAGGCAATCCTCCTTTTCGAAAAAGTGATCGAATTTAATCCTGAGTCAACGGAATCTATTTTCAATTTAGGTGTTTGTTATTCGGAATTAGGAGAAATGGACCAGGCGCTGAGATGCTTTGAACGGACTCTAGGGATTGATCCGGATAATGTTGACGCCTATTACGCTATTGCGACATCAGGGAAAAGATTCTTGAGCCCAGAACAGCTGCAGATATTACAAGAACTATTAAATTCCTCGACAATTTCGTCTGACAAAATAGTAAAAATTAACTTTGCTTTAGCGTGGCAGGCAGAAAAACGTAAACTACCAATGCCGGCGATTACATTTTGTGCAGCAGGTAATAACCTGCGAAAAAAATTATTAGCTACCAAAGGATACACTTTCGATCCGATTGCTCATCAGGAGTTAGTCGAAAGAGCCATGAACGTTTATACTGAAGTTTTTTTTAAAGACCGTACTAACTTTGGTATAGGGACGGAACAGCCGATTTTTGTTGTCGGCATGCCTCGCTCCGGAACTACACTGGTCGAGAAGATAGCAGCGAGCCACCGAGAAATTTATGGAGCGGGGGAACGCAACGCGATACCAAAAATCGTACAAAATTTAGAAAGAGAAGCGAATAAAAAGTGTGAGTTTCCAGAGTTGATTACTAATTTAAGTAGGATTGAAAGTATTGAACTTGCAAATTCAGATCTAGAGATGTTGAAAGATCTTTCCGGTGCACGAAGAATTATTGATAAGATGCCGCTTAACTATCTCTACCTTGGTTTAATTGCCCTTCTTTATCCACGGGCCAAGATCATTGATTGTCAACGCGAGCCTCGAGATATTGCAATGTCATGTTATTTTCAAAATTTTTCCAATATGCAGCCTTGGAGTTGTGACCTCCGCCATATTGGCGTTTACTTCAATATGTATCGTCGGATAATGGCTCATTGGCATAAAGTATTACCTTTACCAATTCTGAAATTACAATACGAGGACTTGGTAAATAACCTAGAAGGAAAGAGCCGAGAAATTATTGACTTTATTGGGCTTGACTGGGACGAGGAATGTCTGAATTTTTTTTCGTCACCTGGCGGGGTTCGTACAGCATCAAAGTGGCAGGTTCGTGAACCTATTTATACGAGTTCGGTTGGTCGATGGAAGCTCTTCAAAAATTACTTGGGTACGTTTAATGCTGAATTAGATGCTTCTTATCGTTAAACAAAATATTATTCTCAGACTAGGAACATCTCACTACGGGGCTTAGGTTAGAATAGTGATTAGCAGTTGGGTGGCATTTGCCTTTAGATTTTATGCTTAAAGCTCAATCAAGAACCGATGGGCCTTTAGTTTGGGTTTTGAAGGATGAGAGGCCTGGCACGGGCAATCAAGCCGTTGGCGTTGCGGATGCAATTAAAGTCAAATACCAAATCAAAAAGCTGGAACTTTCCGCTTTTGGTCGATTGCCAAATTTATTACTCGGGGGATCCTTGCGGACTATAACCTCAAATGCGAAGAAGTACATTTTACCCCCGTGGCCGGATTTAGTAATCTCAGCGGGCCGACGGGCGGCATCAGTCGCTTTGCACATCAAACGCAAATCAGAAGGTCGGTCATTCATTTGTCAGATTATGTTTCCAGGAGATGGTTTGGTAGCGGAACTCGATCTTATCGCTGTCCCCAAGCACGATCAAATTGAGGGACGTAATATTTGGAGTATTACTGGCGCGCCAAATCCAATAACCGATGTGGTTCTTTCTGAGGCCAGATCTAGGTGGCAACAAGAATTTAGCCAACTACCAAGGCCAATAGTTGGTCTTATTGTCGGAGGTGCTACCAAACGTATGCCATTTGGAACCAAACAGGTCGAGGAATTAGCCCAATTGATTGCTGACCATAACAGCACCTCGGGTGGGTCAATAATAGTCACAACCAGCAGACGGACAGGTAAAGCTGCGGATACGCTATTTGAGAAGTTGGGCAAACTTGGCCGTGAAACTGTTTATTTCAATCGTTGGAATAATGGCGACGAAAACCCTTATTTGGGAATACTCTCATATTCTGACATACTCGTTGTTACTGGCGATTCAATAACCATGCTGAGTGAAGCCTGCGCTGCACCCGGGGGAGTTTACATTTATACTCCTACCGAATTTTCGAGCGTCAAACATCTCAGGTTCCACGCAGAGCTCTATGCAATGGATGCAGCACGACCACTACAAAATGAATTAAAACACTGGAAGTCAGTTCAATTTAACTCGGCCAACGATGTAGCAAAAGAGATTAATTTACGTCTTGGTTGGTAACCTGAATTACTCAAATTAAAATAATTGAAGCCTGTAAGAGTTTTTTATTTAGCTACATCGCCTAGTGTTTTTTGCGAAAATTAGCAACCCTACTGCCAAACTATTTTACTTTGATTGTTGATGGTGTTTTCTTGACCCATTGTTAATTCCTCTGGGGGTGTAGAATTGTTTTTCTTGGTAGTATATGCTTAATCTCTATATGCAAGCTAGGCTCGTCAGAACGGCATGACCCAACCAGCTACCAACGAAGATATTTTTCTAACCAATGGAGAAAATGTGGGCGGCAATCTAGCCGATCACTTTTTGACTTGCGCAAAACTTGGTCGTTATCTGACGGTGGCATCGGGATCTAGATTTATTATCACGGATGACCTTCGTGAAGAAAATTTTATGCCGGACGCGGCGGCGATGGCAGCAATCTATTCTAGAGATGGGTTGGTTGCCGAGGCTGCGTTATTACCACTCAGTCAAACTATACCAATAATGGATGTTGCACAGCGTGACAAATATGAGCGCCTATTTTATTTGATAGGAGAGCAGACGCTGGCGGGAGATGTTCGGAATGCAGCGCAATCGTTAATATCATCACGTTTCCGCGCTGCCGAAATACGGGACTTGGAAGCAGAATTAGGTAACAAGCTTAACCCCGCCAGGTTACGTTATCGTGATTTTTTGGTTGTGGTTAGGAAGTTGATGGTACGGGAGATATCAGAGCGATCATTTATGGATGAGTTTAAAGGGTTTACTCAGGAGGTAGCTGGTAGGCTTGATTTTGGAATCTACAGTTTTTGTATCGATAGCATATATAGTAGCGAGAAAATTCCGGTTACTGTGAAAAAGCTTCTTGCACTGGAGCTTCTTAACTTTCCTCCCTTAATACGTAGAGAACTTATAAGTAATATCTTGGCTGTACCCGGACAAACGGGGAATATGGCTGACTTTGTATCCGCAATGATTGACCGATACCTAGCGCTTGAAACGGTAATAGAAATTAAACTATTGAAGGACCTAAAGCTGCATAGGTTTTCGATGGAGGAGATTAGCGCTCTTGTTGAAAGTACTCACGTCACCAACTAGCATATCCTAAATTCCTTCAGGTCCTATTGCCGTCCCTAGCTCTTTGATAAAATATTGATCTAAAGTCAATGGAATGCTTCCTTGTCTAAAAATTCAAAAATTTTGGAATACCAACGGAGCGTAGAGGGGTTGAATTATGAAAAGACCTGCAAGAGGCAGAGATGGCCAGCAGTGGATTTATGATTACATTCTCAAGACTACGGGCAGGGCAGTTCATTTTGAGATGGATGGCCGCAACATGCCCATCCAGGCTAAGAGTATACGCATGGTTTCTAAACATCTCGCCCGCGAAGCGGAACATGCAGAGTGTTTAGCCAAGGAAGCCGATAAGCGTGGAGACATTGTCAGTGCCCGGGGGCTTTATCGAATTGCTTCAGAAAAATATCGTGAGGCGCAACATTTTACGATTCCCATCATCTCCGATTGGCGTTGGGAGTTGTATGAAAGTTGTCGGCAGTGTGCAGAGAGACTTTACGAAATAAATGAATATCCGATTGAGTTGGTCAGCATTCCATCTGAGATTTCCAATGTTCCCGGTGTTTTCCACAAGGCTGTGGTTGAAGGTCGAGCACCTGCTGTGGTTTTTATTCCTGGTATGGATAATACAAAAGAAAACTACCCCAACCCCTTGGAGAATGAGTTTGTTCAACGGGGGATACATGTATTGGCCATTGACGGCCCTGGCCAGGGTGAAATGCTGGAACGTGGTATTTATGTCAATCCAGATAACCATGTTACAGCTGCGAAGGCTGCTTTTGAATTTCTTGTTTCCCGATCAGAAGTGGATCCAAACCGGATCGGAGTTTGCGGGCGAAGTTTTGGTACATTTTGGTCGATGCGAGCAGCGGCGGCGGAGCCCCGCTTTGCCGCAGTTGCCGGAGCAATAGCTTGTTACTATTGGGATAGGTTGACGATTTTTGATGAGGCCCCGATAAGATTTAAGCAGGTATTTATGGCTATGGCCGGGATGGAGGACGAGGGCTTGTTTGATGAGATGAGTGTTGGTTTTACGTTAAAAAATCACGCCAAAAATGTCATGTGTCCCGTTCTGATGGCAACAGGTGAATTTGATCCATTGAATCCTCTGGAGGATGCGGAGGCGGTATTTAAGGCTTTGCCCGGACCAAAGGAAATGTGGATTTTTGAGGACGAATTCCATCCAATATTTGCTCCGGTTGCTTTAGCTGGCCAAGCTACTTTTCATTTTGTGGCAGAGTGGATGAGAAATGCGATGAACGGTGAATTAGATAAAAAATTTGAAAGAAAAGCCTACGTTCGCAGAAGTGGCGATGGATTTTTTGGTTGATGTCCGACAAATGTTGCGCTTATAGAGTGAATGAACAAGGTTGCTATTTGTTGGCTCGCAAAACATACCGATTTAATCTGTCTGAAAATGAAATTCATGATCGTGTCCGGGAAAACCTCCTCTGACAGTGCCGGCTTTGATTTTCCGAAAGAACGGCTCAAATCCCATATCCAGAGTTCGACTATTTGGTGGGGAAAACCAAAGGCGCAATAAATGACGCTTAAGATTAGGCATTTCATAATCTTCAAATGCCGTTCTGGTGTGTAAAGTAACGTGATTATTTAGAAACTGCATGTCACCCGCCTTGAACATCATAGTTAGTTGAAACTCAGGTCTCTCGCATATCTCGTCTATTAAGGCTAGGGCTTGTTGCTGCAGGTCGGTCAACGGCGGCGTTACTCCTCCAAGTTCTGCCGTTCGTATGTGTGTTCGGGTATAGCGGCCAGCGAATTTACCCTCACAAATCGAAAAAATTGGCTGAGTATAATATGGGTTTTGTCCAGGTAATTCATTACCTTGTCGTCCCCAATAAAAGGGTTGATACAATATTGACAACAAGTCAGGGCGTTCGATCTGTATTTGGTTATGGATATTTGAAAGGCTTACAATTCTGCTGAGCCCTCCTATTTTTGCTGGATGAAGGCAAAAAAGTCCTGTCACGTCTGCAGCGTCGCAATGATAGGTAAGCTCACTGTTGCTTGTGTAACCCCTAAAATTTGGGCCGTCATGGGGTGTTCCGATGTTGCGTACGTCACCCAATACATCACCGCGCTTACTTTGAGATACCGCCGTACCACAATGAAGTCCTATACCCCAGAATATCCTGCGCAGGTCATCCTTATTATAATTATTAGCAGGGAACCCTCTTAAAAGATAAAGGCCTAAACCGTTCTCAAGCTCTTCCAACATATTGTCTAAAGATTTTGAGAAATTGGGCAGTGGAAAGTTAGCCGCGGTCATTTGCGCCAGCGTCAAATTTTGGGATTTGGAAGTTGATAACGCACTTTCTATCTCGCCAACGTCGTTTGGCGAAAGATTATGGATCCATCGTTCTGAGTTCTGGATATCCCGTCCAAGCCAGTTGGAATTATCGAAATTCATTTGCACAAATTTTATAACCCAAGGTTAAGTCTTAAAATCATATATCAATTATTTGACTTGTTAAATTAGGTTGTGGGTATAGCGCCAAATGTGATGTGTTGTAAAATTAATTTCTAAATTACATGTTTGAAAGAGTTAGTGATGGAAATCGCGGTGATAGGGGGTGGAAATGGTGGATATGCTTCAGCCGTTGATTTATCAAGCAAAGGTCATTCAGTACGGCTTTGGCGACAGAACGCTGACGCTTTCTCAGCAGTTTTGTCTTCTGGAGAAATTATCCTAACAGACTGGCAGGGGACCCGGGGTGTCCCCATTGATACCCTTACGACAAATATTGTTGAGGCCCTGGAAGGCGCCGAACTTATAGTAATCCCAGTACCTTGCACGACCCATGGACCTCTATCACAACTCATTGCACCGTATCTTCAGGATGACCAAGTTGTTTTCATTCCCCCTGCAACATTTGGTACCTATATATTTGCTCGGGCGTTAATGGAAGCTGGCAGATCTGTCAAAGTGGCATTTGCTGAAACTGGAACACTGCCTTACCTTGCTAGAAAACAATCGGAGGAACACGTCCGGATTAGTGTTTATGCTACGCGTTTACCGACAGGTGTGTTTCCAGCAAACGATACAAACCGCGCACTAACAACCATTTCTGAAGCCTATTCTTCGATTGAGCCACTCCAAGATGCCCTAGATGGTGCATTGATGAATGCCGGGCCAATTATTCACCCCCCATTAATAATTATGAATGCTGGACCGTTGGAACATTTTGATGCTTGGGATATCCACAACGAGGGGACCCAACCTTCTATCCGGAAAGTAACGGATGCGCTGGATAAAGAGCGTATCAGATTACGCGAAGCGCTAGGTTATGGCGAACCGCATTTTCAATTAGCAAATCATTATAGTGATAATGATGAGGAATGGATGTACGGTAACTCCTCTCACGAAAAACTTACAGATAGTGGTGATTGGAGAGAAAGTATTGATCTTAGAAGTCATCGATACATGCGGGAAGATACCGCCCTGGGCCTTTCTTTTATGTTGTCCTTAGCAAAATGGATTGGACTTGATTTGCCGATCACTCAGGGCCTCTTGGCGATAGCCTCGGCTATCACTGTTGAGGATTTGTTTGCATCGGACCGCACCTTTGAAAAATTAGGTTTAAAAGAACTCAGCAGGAATAAATTAAAATTGCGGTTAACTGAAGGTTTCAGTCATGACTAAAATTGTGGCTTTGGGTGCAGGCAGAATGGGCCGCGGAATTGCCCAAGTTTTTGCGTACGGAGGGTACGAGGTCTCGATTATCGATTTTAAGGAACGTTCAGCAGATGGGTCGGTTAATCTACTTAGAGAGGCAAAGGCTGAAATAGAGGAGAATTTAAGATTGTTGAATTTACTTAACGTGGTGCAAGAAAACGAAATTCAAAATACCTTGAACCACATAGAACTAATTCCGTTACAGCATTCAAAAGAAAGGTTAATCGAGGCAGATTATATATTTGAATGTGTGCCTGAGACGTTGAAATCAAAAAAAGACGCCCTTTACCGGGCAAGTTTATTTGCAGGTTCAGATACCGTGATAGCGTCGACCACATCGACGATTTTGTCCACAAAACTGGCCACTTTTACATCAAAACCAAGTCATTTCTTAAACGCCCATTTCTTAAATCCTGCTTTTTTAATCCCATTGGTTGAAGTAAGTCCGTCTGAAGAGACCAAACAGGAAATAATCGACGGATTAATTGCTCTGCTGGAAGGTATAGGTAAGGTGCCGGTCCAATGTAAACCATCACCGGGCTATATTGTTCCAAGGCTCCAATCATTAATTATGAGTGAGGCCTGTCGAATGGTTGAGGAGGGGGTTGCTTCTGCTGAAGATATAGATCGAGCAGTGACTTCTGGGCTTGGTATCCGCTTTGCAACTATGGGTCCTATAGAATTTGTAGACTGGGGTGGTCTCGATATCCTTTATTACGCTAATCGCTATCTAAGCGGCGAGTTGGGAATTCGTTATAAAACACCAAACATCGTGGAAGAGAAAATGGATAGGGGAAATCTTGGCCTAAAATCAGGTAAAGGCATGTATGATTATTGTAACGTCGATATGAATGCCTATAAGGAACAAAAATTAGAAACTTTTATCACACTTTTGATGCGTTTAGACTTAATGCCAAAGCCCGCAAAAAGCCCATGATCGTTTTGTTGGATTTGCGATAACAAATCAAAGCCCAAATTACTTGCCGAAAAGTGTTCAATTAGGAGACTATTCATGTCTGTATTACTTAAAGAGAAAGAGAAGAGACAGGGAACAGAGAAAGCAGAGAGAGTTGTCTTATTTGAAGATCAAAAAACAATGATAACCTTTTGGCGTTTTCCTCCTGGTACTGAAACTGGTTGGCACCAACATACCCATGATTATGTAACCCTGCAGCAATCAAATGGGAAACTAAAATTGGAGAATAGAGACGGTAATATTAAAGTTATTGACTATAAAGATGGTTACGCTGCGGGCTATTCTGCGCCTGTTGAGCACAATGCAACTAACGTTGGTGATGTAGAAATAAGGGTTACAGAAATTGAGTATAAGGTTTAAATTGTATGGACGGGTTCTAGTGGTAAACAATTAGCGGTATCATTGTAACAGGAAGTAAGAAACACCCCGTTTAATTATCATTGTCAGAGTTTAAAGAAGGGAATGACATCAGGTAGTTCGCCGATGGATTGGCAGTGCTGAACATTAAAACTTTCTGATTTATATTTTTCTGCGTCCTCGCTTTCGCCAGGCTCTGAGCCGTGGCCTGTCTTCAGATGAACACCACCCTCGCATTTGGCAGCATGGCCTGCTCCTAGATCAGTGGATCTGTCTCCCACAATCCAAGATTTAGGGAGATTAATGGACATTAAATTTTCTGCTTTGAGAAGCATTCCCGGATTGGGCTTCCTGTCAGGATGGTTTTTATAAATGTGAGGTCCTTGTCCATCATTATGGTAAGGACACGCAAAGACGGCATCTATTCTTGCCCCTAAAGAACTCAACTCTTCGAGCATAGCATCCTGAACAGCGCAAAAGTCAGGCCAACCATAATACCCCCTTCCAATTCCAGACTGATTTGTGACGATTATCACCGGAATACCCATAGCATTTGCTTTTATTATTGTTTGTGCGGCATCCAGATGAAGCTTCATTTCTTCTGGTTTGTGGAGATAAAGTACTTCCTCAACAATGGTTCCGTCTCTATCGAGGAATAGGGCAGGCAGGTTTTTGAATAAAAATTCATCAGAGTTTGTCCTGACTTCGACCCAAAGGCCAGTTTCTTGAATGAAATTTTTCACTTATAACTTGTCAAATTTTCAAAGGAAGTCATAACAGATAAATAGATCCTTTTTTTGAGTTAAACCGGCGATGGATTATAAACGCCGAAGGCGGCGTTAAATTCTTTCTTTGGGTGCGAGCACCTTTCCCCTGATAACTAGGCTTATGACTTTCCCTGCTTAGGCTTCTGCTTTTGCCCTAGCTTCGGCTTCATTAATGATCTCGGCCAACTCCTGCGCACTGGGTTTGTCTTCCGGGTCATTAATGAAACGTCCATGTTTATTATAGTAGGTGTCAATCTTATAGTGTTTAGCTATAGTCAAAGGCATGCCTCGGAAGAAATCGTAGAGAGCTAGAAGCCCGCCCGTCCACATGGTTCGAATCATGTGTAATTTTTTCCGGCTGGCTCGGAGTGTCATTGTGTCAGCATTCTCTAGGGTATGGAATTTATCCCTTTCAGATAAAGCGTTACGGATTAGGCTTGGTGCAGCCCAATTGCACCGATAATGGATTTTACCATCCGGGCGGATAATATATATAATATTGGGCATCGCACCAAAAGCTCGGTGAAAATCGCCTTCAAGGTTATCAACTAAAACACGGCGATGTTCTCCATAACGAGGGGCAACTAATTGGGCGGCTTTCTTCTTTTCCCCCATAGACTGGTGAGGTCCCAATCTCTCCCCTGGATGCGCCTCACGAACGTAAACCATAACAAATTGGACATCAGAAAATTCAGAAACTATTTTTTTCATATCTGGGATATTCTTGGTGTACATTGAACAGGTTGACGAACCAGTCTCAATTACTAGCCAATTACCCTCAAAATCTGAAAGTTTTACATCACTGCCGTTATTGAGATCTGTAAATGTAAAATCTTTTACTTTGTCACCAGCACGCGGTCCAACGAACATTTCAAAGTTATAGTCGCTTACCTTAAAACGTTTATTATTGTAAGAAGGTGGCTGTATATTCTGGTCTGGCATATTAATACTCCTAATATTCAAAAAACACCCTCAGATCTCTAATGTAAATTTGAATAACATTTAATAAAAATACTTACAAACTTTGGAAAATTCAAACAACCTAAGTTACATATTATCGAGGGTTTTTTCATAGGTCATTGATTTTTTACGGCCCCAAATATTTCAGGTACACATATGTTCAAATAATGGAGAGCCAATTGTCATGAATGTAAAAAGGAAGTTACGTTCCCGAATTACT
This sequence comes from Rhodospirillales bacterium, assembly GCA_028345065.1. Lineage (GTDB taxonomy): Bacteria > Pseudomonadota > Alphaproteobacteria > Rhodospirillales > UBA2165. The sequence goes on along the minus strand of JAOMCN010000010.1, from coordinate 22,603 downwards.
ACGGATGGTTTGGACCGTGTTCCCCATCGGGCATTTATGCGCGCCATGGGTATCGATGATGAAGCAATGTCTAAGCCATTTGTGGGCGTAGTGACCACTGCAGGTGAAATGACACCATGCAATATGAACCTTGCCTCCCAGTCATTAGCGGCAAAAAGGGGTGTATTAGCGGGTGGGGGAACACCCAGGGAATTTACTACGATAACCGTTTCAGATGGCATATCCATGAACCATGAAGGTATGAAGTTTTCTCTCGTATCCCGGGAGTTGATTGCCGACAGTGTTGAACTCGTAGTCAGAGGGCACGCATATGATGGCATCATTGGGATAGGGGGCTGTGACAAGAATTTGCCGGGTCTGATGATGGGTATGGTGCGTTGCAATGTACCCTCGGTGTTTCTGTTTGGTGGCAGCGCCTTACCTGGCACATGGCGTGGTAAGGACGTCAGCGTGTTGGATGCATTTGAAGCCGTAGGGGCTTTTATGAATAATGAAATGACACTTGAAGAATTAGATGAGCTTGAAAGGGTGTGCTTGCCGACGACTGGTGCCTGTGCGGGGCAATTTACAGCGAATACTATGGGAATGGTTTCTGAGGCATTGGGCCTTGCACCTCTTGGATCTTCTATGATCCCTAATGTATATGACGAACGAAATACGACCGCTGGCACTGCCGGTGAGATCTTGATGGAAGCTATCAATAACGATGGTCCTCTACCAAGGGAACTGGTAACCGTGAAGAGCCTTGAAAATTCGGCGGCAGTGGTAGCTGCAACTGGTGGTTCCACAAATGCTGCTTTGCACTTACCTGCCATCGCACATGAGGCAGGAATAAGCTTTACACTAGATAATATTGCTGAGGTTTTTCAAAGGACACCTTTGATTGCAAATTTGCGCCCAGGCGGTGTTTATCATGCGAAGGATGTCTATGATATCGGTGGAGTTCCAGTTATCTTAAAGGAACTTTTAGGGGCAGACCTTATTCACGGAGACTGCCTTACAGTTGATGGTCGACACCTTTCTGGAGCTTTGTCGGACGTATTGGGACCAGATGGAAAAGTAGTCAAAAAAATTGAAAATGCTTTATCACAAACTGGAGGGCTCATTATTTTGAAAGGTAACCTTTGTCCAGACGGTGCTTTATTAAAAATTGCAGGGTTAAAGAAACTCGAACATGAGGGTCCTGCGATCGTATTTGAAAGTGAAGAAGCGTGCATGGATATTATCCGTAAAAAGAAATATAAAACGGGCTCAGTCATAGTAATCCGCAATGAAGGACCCAAGGGTGGCCCGGGTATGCGAGAAATGCTTGGAGTAACTGCACTTATTTATGGCCAAGGTATGGGCGAGAAGGTGGCGCTTTTAACTGATGGAAGATTTTCTGGCGCTACCCGAGGTATGTGCGTTGGGTATGCGTGCCCGGAAGCGGCAGTCGGTGGACCAATAGGGTTGATTGAAGATGGGGATATCATTCGTATCGATGCGATGGCTGGCACTATTAATGTTAATTTGACAAAAAATGAGTTAAAAGCACGGCGCAAAAATTGGTCCCCACCCGTAGTTTCTGGTTTGGCTGGTGCTCTGCAAAAGTATGCGTCGAATGTTGGTCCAGCAAACATGGGTGCGGTGACACACATGGGAAACGTCCAGTGGTAGAGAGAAGATTAAACGATGCTTAAGGCTAAGCTAACGACTAAGCCCAAGCCCAAGCCCAAGCTTGGTTTTTTGGGCATTGGTCTCATGGGAAGTCCTATGACTTTGAGACTGCTTAATGCGGGTTACACTATTTATATCTGGAATCGAAGCGCCGAAAAGATCTTTCCATTATTGGAAAATGGTGCAATAGCATTGGACAGTCCGGCTGCCGTCACCATCGAGTCTGAATTTGTCTTTATGTGCCTTACCGATGCGAATGCAGTGGAGCAAGTTGTGTTTGATGATAATGGTGTCGTGAAAACGGGCATTGAGAATAAGATTCTAGTAGATTTTTCTAGTATTTCGCCAGTTCTTACGCGTGAATTTTCAGTTCGCCTGGAATCCGAATGTGGAATGGGTTGGGTCGATGCGCCGGTATCAGGTGGCGTTAAAGGTGCCGAAGAGGGAAGCCTTGCAATTCTGGCTGGCGGAAAAACTGAGGCAATTGAAAGGGTTCGCCCGATAGTGAGCAATTTATGCAACCGCATGACTCACATGGGTCATACTGGTGCAGGTCAGGTAACCAAGCTTTGCAACCAAGTCATAGTAGCGTCAAACCTAGTTACAATAGCTGAAGCTATAAGCTTAGCAGAACGATCCGGTATAGATGCAACCAAATTGCACGAAGCTTTGGCCGGAGGCTTTGGCGACTCACTCCCACTTCAAGTATTTGGACCAAGATTTTCTAAGCGTGAAGTGGAGCCATTATTAGGGCACGTATATACAATGTTAAAAGATGTTGATAGTGCCCGTGAATTAGGACGAGAAACGAACACGCCTCTTCCGATGGCCGCAACTGCTGCCGAAATGTTTAGGCAAATATCTTCTCGAGGTTACGCCGAGGAAGATGTAACCAATCTCATTCGTTTATTTGGGCCTAGGGAGGACCAAATTGTCTAAAATTTTACAAATTAAAGCTGTTATGTTTATTCTTCGTCAACTTTGATTAAGATAAAATAATAAAATATATGAAATTCGGAAAATTGACTTCAAAAACAACATAATGTAGAAACGAAAATGGCTGAAAGCTTAGATGTTCTGTTTATTAATCCTGGTGATAGGAAGCAAATTTACCAAGGTTTGGGTGATGAGTTTTCGGCGATCGAACCTCCTGTATTTGCGGGTCTTTTTGCAACGTTTTTGCGCCAAAAAGGGCATAGTGCGTACATCTACGATGCACCTGCAATGATGGCTAGTGCAAACGAAGTTGCTCGAATTGCTTCTGAAGATTTTGAGGCTAAGCTAATTGTGATTGTTGTTTATGGCTTGCAACCCTCCGCTTCAACTCAAAATATGACAGCCGCAGGTGATATTGCCCGTAAAATTAAAGATGCTGGCGTTAGTGCAAAGATAATGATGACCGGGACCCATCCAGCAGCACTGCCTGCGCAAACTATGAATACAGAAGCAGTTGATTTCGTAGTAGATATGGAAGGACCGGTAACCATATATAAAGTACTGAAGGCCCTTCTTGAAGGCCATAATGATTTTTCAGGAATTCCAAGTCTTTGGTGGCGTAATGGTGACCAGGTAGTCGGACCAAAAATTGCCGAACCTCTCATTGGTGATCTTGACACGGCAATGCCGGGCATAGCTTGGGATTTGCTGCCTATGGAAAAATACCGTGCTCATAATTGGCATTGTTTTGATCATATTGACGAACGCTCACCTTATGCTTCAATCCATACAAGCTTGGGTTGTCCTTACAAATGCAGTTTTTGTTGTATAAATGCCCCGTTTGGAAAGTCGTCTTACCGCACTTGGAGTCCCGATTGCGTTATTACAGAAATTGATTATCTGGTTAATAACTACGGCATTAAGAATATCAAATTCGTTGATGAAATGTTCGTACTCAACAAATCCCATGTTTTAAGCCTTTGTGATTTACTAAAAAACCGAGATTATAATGTCAACATTTGGGCATATGCTCGTGTGGATACCGTGCAGGATGAATTTTTGGAGCATCTAAAGGCTGCTGGTGTTAATTGGTTGTGTCTTGGTATCGAAAGCGGGAGTGATTATGTGAGAGACGGCGCGCTGAAAAAATATGGTAATGATGATATTATTGATGTTGTAAGACGAATCCAAAATGCCGGTATTTACACAATAGGAAATTATATCTTTGGACTACCTGACGATAATATTTCTAGAATGCAGGAGACGTTGGATCTATCCCTTGAACTCAATTGTGAGTTTGCAAATTTTTATTCTGCTATGGCTTACCCGGGTTCGGGCTTATATAAAATGGCAGTAAAAGATGATGCAGAGTTGCCTGAGACGTGGATGGATTATTCTCAACACGGTTATAATACTAAACCTTTAAGTAACAAATATTGTAGTGCGGCAGAAATCCTAGAATTTAGGGATCAAGCCTTTGGCAAATATTTTAGTCATCAGCCTTATTTGGACATGGTGAATAGAAAATTTGGCCAGGAAGTTGTTGATCATATTTCGCGTATGGTTTCGGTACCTCTGAAACGCAAATTATTGGAACAAGGCTCAGTTTCATAATTTTCGTTATCAAGAACGGAATAAAGCAGCATGAATATTAATCACCTTGAGGATAAGGCACTGTGGTTGCGCCAAGAATGCTGGAATATGGTCATGAGGCAACGTAAGGGTCATATTCCATCATCCTATTCTTGTGTAGAGATAATTGTAGCACTCTATTATGGAGGGGTTGCTAGGTTAACTAGGGGGCGACCAGATGCCCCTAATCGAGACCGTATAATAGTCAGCAAGGGCCACGCTGCTGCCGTTCAATATCCCGTTTTGGCGGATCTTGATTATTTCGATAAGAGAGAACTTAAGCGTTATACCCAGCCAGGTGGACTTCTCGGAATGTATGCGGATTATAAAATTCCTGGGATCGAAGGGATATCTGGGTCTCTGGGTCATGGAGTTGGTATGGGTTCGGGGTTTGCGTTTGCGGCAAAACAAAACAACGAAGATTATCGAACGTTTGTAGTCCTTGGTGATGGGGAATGTTACGAGGGATCTATCTGGGAGTCTGCAATGTTTGCGGCCCATCACAACTTAGACAACTTGGTAGCCATTGTAGATCGTAATGACCTCTGCATCCTTGGGAGAACTAAGGAGCTTTTGGATTTAGGAGATTTGGAAGGAAAGTGGCAAAGTTTCGGATGGAAGGCAATAACGGTAAATGGTCATTCCTTTGAAGAACTTTTAGATGCGTTATCTTTAATTGGTACGACTAGCGGCAAGCCTCTGGCCATTATCGCGAACACGGTTAAGGGCAAGGGTATTTCCTTTATGGAAGGCCGACCCGAATGGCACAACCGAATACCGGATGAGGAGCAGATGAAGGTAGCATTAGGTGAGCTCGGACTTAAAACTATGGCGGAAACCTAAATGGATACCAAGGTGAATAACACGAGCAAACCAAAGCTCATGCGGGATGCTGTAATTGATACTATTTATAACGCCGCGAAAGAAGATAAGAATATAATCTTTATTAGTGCGGACTTAGGAGCAGCTGCACTTGATAAATTTCGTAAATACCTTCCAGGTCAATTTATACATGCAGGTATTTCCGAGCAGAATATGGTAGACTTGGCGTCAGGCCTTGCGCTCTCTGGTAAGAAGGTGTTTTTGTATGCTATGGCGCCGTTTATTACTGCGCGTTGTTATGAACAAATAAAGAGTGTGCTGGCTAGTATGAATTTACCGGTGACACTAATTGCGGTGGGCGTGGGTCTCGGGTATGACCATGCTACAATGACGCATTTCACAACCGAAGATGTAGCCTGTATGAGAGCTTTAAATGGTATTGAGGTTTTAAGCCCCTCGGATGAAAATTCTGCGATCGCAATTACAAGGGCGGCTATAAACAAACCAGCATTTCGGTATATTCGGCTTGAGCGCCAGCCTCAGAGACATTTATACCGTGGTAATTTTACCAATGAGGTAGAACAAGGTTTTGTTCATTTGGTGGAGGGGGTTGACGTTGTCATCGTTGGATGTGGTTACTTAGTTCATAAAGCTCTATTGGCAAAAGAATCGCTGGAAAAGTTAAAAGTTTCTGCTGGGGTGATAGACCTATTCCGCATAAAAAAAATCAATGCGGCTGGCTTGATAAGTATAATATCGAGTTATCCAGCGGTAGTGACAATAGAGGAACAAATTTTGGATGGTGGTTTCGGTAGTGCGGTGCTCGAGACTTTAAGTGATCAAAACGTCTCAAAACCATTGAAACGCCTCGGAATCGGTGACGGTTTTGATGTTGTAAATGGCGATCGAGACCAGTTACACGAACTTTATGGAATTGATACTCCAAATATTGTTGAGGCTGCTTTGTCGATAATCGGAACTTGAAGCTTAATGGCCTCTCCTATAATAAAGGTCACGTCCAAAAGTTTCTCATCTCATCCAGTACTCAGGGAAGAGATTACTAACGTTTTCCCAAAAACAGTTTTTAACGAAAAACGTCAAGTATTTGATGAGAATGGACTTATTCAATTTTTTCGGAATGCCGACGGAATTGTAGTCGGCCTTGAGCCAATAACAGATCATATTCTAGAAGCATGTCCAAATTTGAAAATAATCGCAAAATATGGCGTGGGGTTGGATAATTTAGATCTGAACGAATGCAAAAGACGAGAAATAAATGTGGGTTGGACCGGTGGCGTTAATAGTCGCGGGGTCGCTGAAATGACATTGTGTTTCATGGTCGGTCTGAGTCGCAATATATTTTTTTCAGAACGTAGACTTCGCCACGATTCAGATTGGTCTAAAATAGGTGGACGCGATTTAAGTGGTCAAACAATTGGAATAATTGGAGTTGGCAATATTGGTAAGGAAGTTATTAAAATGTTACAGCCTTTCGGCTGTAATATCCTAGTTAATGATATTTTTGATCAATCAAGGTATTACCAGTCAGCGGGCGTTAAAGAGGCGACTAAAGAGCAAATTTTTAGCACGGCCGATATTATATCTATACACACGACACTAGACGAATCGACAAAACAAATGGTCAACAAAGAAGCATTAAACGCGATGAAAAAACATAGTTATTTAATCAACGTGGCGCGTGGTGGTATTGTTGATCAGCAAGCTCTTAAAATGGCGTTGTTAGAAGGAAAAATTGCGGGCGCTGCTGTAGATGTGTTTGACGTTGAACCCTCTAGTGATGAAGAGTTTTTAAATCTTCCCAACATTTATTGTACACCGCATACGGCGGGATCGTCAGAGGAATCAGTGCTAGAAATGGGACGCAGTGCAATAGGTCATTTAGTCAATTATTTCGGGTGAGTAATGAGAAAAATCGAACCCATGTACTATGATCTTGCAGCAGATACGTGGGGCCCCGAAGAGAAGGCAGCCATTCACGAGGTAGTTGAATCTGGTCGCCTTACAATGGGACCTAAAGTAGCCGAATTCGAGGCAGAGTTTGCCCAATATTTTAAGCGAAAGCATGCTGTTATGGTTAATTCTGGCTCGTCTGCGAATCTTGTTGGTATCGCGAGTTTGTTTTATCGTTCTAAAAATCCATTACAGCGTGGGGATGAAATAATAGTTCCGGCAATTGCTTGGAGCACAACATATTTTCCACTCCAGCAATACGGCCTTAAACTCCGATTCGTTGACGTAAATCTCGGTACTCTAAACATCGATGTAGGCCAGTTGGATGACGCACTTAACGCGAAGACGCGTATGATAGTGGGTGTAAGTATTTTAGGTAACCCTGCAGCTCTAGATAAGATTAGGCAATTTGCCAACCAAAATAAATTGATATTTTTCGAAGATAATTGCGAGTCCATGGATGCTGAATTGAATGGCGAGAAGACCGGTTCGTTTGGTGATATTGGTACCTTTAGCACTTTTTTTTCGCATCACATATCGACTATCGAAGGGGGGGTTCTGACAACAGATGATGACGAGTTAAATGCTATAGCTAGATCTATCCGCGCTCACGGATGGACCCGTGACTTGAAAGATGAGATAAATCTATATAAGAGGCGTGATGATGACTTTTACGAGGCTTACCGCTTTATACTCCCTGGCTACAATGTGCGACCTCAGGAGATAAATGCAGCGATTGGTATTGAACAATTAAAAAAACTGTCTTCCATGACAGAAGTTCGACGAAAAAATCTTTCATATTTCCGTAGTCAGTTTAGGGACGATGATAGATTTATTATTCAGCGGGAAAATGGAAAATCATCTTGTTTTTGTTTTACCCTTATTCTTAATCCCAAAAACAACATTAGTCGCAATAAGGTTTTTAGTGCACTAAAAAAAGAGGGAATTGGATATAGGATGATTACTGGTGGTTGTTTTCCTAGGCACGACGTTATTAAACATTTCGATTATGAACTCGTAGGTGAAATGACAAATGGTAATATAGCTCACGACAATGGGTTTTTTGTTGGTAATCACCCCTTTGATTTGAGACCTCAAATTGAGCGGTTTCGTAAGATCATGGATGAAGTCGGCAATTAGGAGATTGGACTGTTATGGTTGATAACTTGAACATCTTCATAACTGGTGGTGCGGGGTATCTTGGTTCAATTCTGGTGCCTACATTAATACAAGATGGACATAAAGTGACGGTTCTTGACAACTTTCTCTACGAACAAAATAGCTTAGGCCAAGTGTGTTCTAGTCATAAATTTGATCTCGTTTGCGGTGATGCGCGTGATGAAAGGCTGATCGATGAGTATCTTAAATCCGCTGATGTTGTAATCCCGTTGGCAGCCCTTGTCGGTGCACCAATATGTGATAAGGATCCTACGGGAGCTAAGACCCTCAATCGGGATGCGGTCCAAATGTTAGTGGGAAAGTTAGCGCATGATCAGAAAATCATCATGCCGATAACTAATTCCGGTTATGGTATAGGAACATCTGGAAAATATTGCACCGAAAATTCGCCTCTCAACCCAATCACCCTTTATGCACGGACAAAAGTGGATGCGGAGAAATTTGTTTTGTCACACCAGAGTGGGATTAGTTTGCGTCTCGCCACAGTTTTTGGGATGGCACCAAGAATGCGGGTTGATCTACTTGTAAACGATTTTGTGTACAGGGCAGTCAAAGACCGCGCCGTCGTTTTATTCGAAAGTCAATTCAAACGGAATTATATTCATGTACGTGATGTTGCTAGAGCTTTTCAACACGCAATCTATAATTTTGAACTAATGAAGGGAGAAGCATATAATATCGGACTATCTAATGCTAATCTCTCCAAATGGGAGTTATGCGAGAAAATTCAATCTCATCTTCCAAACTTTGTCTTTATGGAGGCTCCAATAGGTGAAGATCCTGATAAGCGTGACTATATAGTGTCCAACGAAAAGATTGAGGCCACGGGTTTTAAGCCGGCCTATACCCTTGATGATGGTATTGTCGAACTGATTAAAGGCTACAAGATGATACGCAATAGCGTTTATGGGAACCTATAAGGTTCCTGAGTATTTTTCATGGTTAGACAAATGCAAACCTACTGTTTGCAAAATATTGATGTGATAATTTTAGCAGGTGGGCTAGGTACCCGGTTATCACCGGTTTTGAATGGTAAACCCAAATTATTAGCGCCAATTTGTGGAGAGCCATATATAGAGTTTATCCTTAAGTGGCTATTATCATTTGGGGTACGACGTATAATTTTGGCCTTGGGATACTTGGCTAGTGACGTAGAGGAATATTTAAAATCTAATCAAAAAGATGGAATTGAAATTGTCTGTTCAGTGGAACCGGAGCCCCTGGGTACCGCCGGCGGATTGGCAAAAGCTTCAGATTATATTCAAGGTACTTTGGCATTGGTAATGAATGGAGATAGTTTTGTAGATGCAGATTTATGCAAATTGATAGATCTACATAAATCTAGTGCCAGTGATGCAACAATCATTTGCACAAGAATTGCAAACTCGAGACACTACGGATCGGTCAAAATCACTGAGGATGGAATAGTTACATCATTTGAGGAGAAACCTTCTGTTAACTCTTCAAATTTGATAAATGCGGGTATTTATGCGGTAAATGGAAAACTAATCCAACGAGTAAAAGGGGTCAAATCTGGATCATTAGAGAGAGACGTATTTCAACAAATTCCATTAGGTGGACTTAATGCTATTAGTGGAAAGTTTGATTTTCTGGATATAGGCACTCCCGAAGACTATAACCGCGCAGATGTGTTTTTTCAGCCTTTCATTCGTCGTTGGGAGGCCGCAAAAAAATGATTATTAGTAAAACTCCCTTTCGCATGTCTCTATTTGGAGGTGGGACCGACTATCCGGATTGGTACAGAATTAATGGTGGTTCCGTAATCGGGGCGGCTATCGATAAATATTGTTATATAAGTGTCCGGTACCTACCCCCATTTTTTGAGCATAAGCACCGCATCGTGTGGTCTAACATTGAACTAATTAATGAGGTTGATGAGATCCGGCATCCAGCAGTGCGAGCAATTCTTAATAAGATGAATATCGAACAAGGTATGGAAATTATTTATAACGCGGATTTGCCTGCTCGCTCAGGGCTCGGAAGTAGTTCATCATTTTCCGTTGGGCTTCTCAATGCTTTAAATGTACTACGAGGACGTATCTATTCTAAGGATGAACTGGCGAAAGAGGCTATCCACATTGAACAAGATGTAATTAAGGAAGCCGTGGGAAGCCAAGACCAGATTTGGGCATCATATGGTGGATTGAATAGAATAGATTTTCATAGAAATGGTCATTTTCAAGTTTCACCATTAAATTTGAGTATCGAAAATGAAACTTCTCTCGCGTCATCTTTGATGCTATTTTTTACTGGATTTTCAAGGTCTGCACCTCTTATTGCACAAAAAAAAATTGATAATTTTAAGAAAAAAAATACAGAATTACGCGCCATCCAACAAATGTGTCATGAAGCTGTAAAAATCTTGCAAAACAAAAAAAATCCTATTGCTGATTTAGGTGCGTTAATTAACGAGGCTTGGCACTTAAAACGTAAACTCGCAGATGGTGTTACTACTCCCGCGATTGATGAAATTTACGCAGCGGGCTGCGAGGCTGGTGCTCTAGGTGGCAAGTTGTTAGGCGCTGGGGGCGGCGGATTTATAGTATTTATAGTTAGGCCCGAAGATCAGTCCAAAGTTCGAGAGCGACTTAAGGAATTAATTCATGTGTCGTTTCAATTTGATAGGGGAGGTAGTAAAATTATCGTATCCGAGCCTGAAGGAAATGCCCCATATCTGTAATAGTAGTACTTCATAAATTAATAGTTTCCGATCTGTCATTGATGAATTTGATAACGTATTTGGAGAGTTTATCAAAAAAAATTGCAAGTTCTTCATAACGTTTCATTTTAACGTTTTCTGAAACTAATTGATTTTCACATTCAATTACCGAATTTCGCAAAAATTCGTATGAACTATGATCGAACTCCTTACCAAATCCAATTTGGTTGTTTTTAAATTGTGCAATTGTAAGGCTTGCAAAATAGTCGTTAAAACTAAAAAAGCTATCATCCCGAGAAACTGGGTGAGGAATATGGCGAAACTGGTTGCAAATCATTTTCGTGATGTTCTTTTTTGCTAGGAGTGCCGCAAGGGGAAACCAATGATCCCAAAAAGGCATGCCCAAACAAAATTTTGTTTCGGGCCATACTGGCACTAAGGAATGATCAAAGAAGAAATAATCAAAACCAAACGGATCATGTTGGCCATTTAAGGCATTGAAGGTCGGTACTTCCATCCTTGGTCCAAAGACCAACTTACCTTTGCACAGTTCAAGTATTTTGTCCGGTAAGTCAGGAGTTTGATGAATAAAAATATCGGAATTGATAATGCCTAGAATTTTCCCATTGGATTGCCGAAGATAGTGGAGGATGTCATTGATAAATATTACGGGTTTGCGCGCGAGTAATTGTCCTGTTCTATCATGTTCTATAACGGTTATGGCAGGATAATTGTTTTTTAATATCTGCGTTTCTTCACTGCAATTTACAGAAATAACTTTAAACCCATGAGATAACCAGCTTTCTATCGCAATACTCTGAATTTCTAATCTCTCATGCGGAGAGATACTGGTTCCAATAACTATTCCACGATCAATCATGATTTGAATTACTCGCTTGGGAACTCAAGAGTGTCAGCAAGCCCAAGAAATGGGCACCCGAATATCGGGTTATAACTTGTTTGCAAGGTTTTAGCTTGGAAATTCCTCTGGTTTTTTGAATTGTTGCGTTTGGGATATGTAACCATTCCGCGAGAGCTGTTTCCAATCATCCTCAATCAGTTCAATTTCTCAAAAAGAAAGGAGCGACCTTCCAATTCTCCAAAGGGGCTCGGTAGATTTTCAAATGTGTACATCTCGTGCCGTTTTACCAAGCCACACCTTCGAGAAGCCTCAAGAAAATCATTCCTGTTTATCGCCCAGACTTGAACCTCGCTTTCATAAGCCGTATCAGAATAATTTTGGGTTACTATATCAGAAACTAAATGAATACGGCTAATAAGTAGCCAAGTACTTGTAACACTAACCAAGCCTGTAAGTGTCTCGATCCAGTCATCACTATATTGTAGAGAACTGTTTGCGAAGACGAGATCGTAGCATCGTGAGAACGCTGCCTCGTCATTATCTACAAATTTAGCTTCTCTATTTGCCAATTTTCCTTGCTCGGCCAGGAGCGGTAATTCTTTGCAGGTATAGTCAATGCTTAACTTCGGGAACAGACGTTTTCCATAAAGGAGGAAATGACCGAACGCGCCGCCCCAATCCAAGATTGAGATCTTGGATTTACCCTGCGCTGCGAGCCCCAGCACGTAACCAAAAGTTGTATAAACTTGGTGATCTCCAGCTGTTCTACCAATCGGGGCATCTGATTGTAAACTCGACTGCATCATGTTCCATTGGCCTACTCGCGCTTCCAAAACGCTAGCCGCACTCCATGCTGAATTTTTACTGTTTGAAGTCTTTGCATATTCGAGACTCTTTTCCAGCCGTGAGCCAGGGAATGGGTTGCCTCTTTTTATTTGTTCTAAGCTGGCTTCGGGGTAAATCTTTCGTACCAAGTCGAGGAAGTAGTCAAGACGGTCAGAATAAGGCTCAAACACATGCCTCATTAGAACAGAACCCGGATTCTTGTGGCGCTCTGGAATGACAGTGTTTACACTTTTGTCATCCGTCATCCAAAATCTCTGGAAATGATAGCAGACTAAGGGTTTCCCATCGACCAAGGGTGTATCGTTGTTATCGAGGGTAAATTCATAGTTGTTGCAGCTCCATTCACTGATATTAACACCAATATGCTTTATCTCTTCAGCTCCGGGAAAGCCGGCAATTTTTTCAAGATATTTTTGATCGGCAAACCTGTCACCTTCTAATCGATCATAGCACCATTCTATACAGCTTTCTCGGTACCATTTCAGGGCTGCTAAACCATTTTCATCTCGCCGCCAGGTTACCCAACCCATATTATATTTACCGTACACAATATCCTCGGCGTGATCGGGCGAGAAGTTATGGGGGCTAAGAGCGATAGAAGCTTTATCGATCTCAGAAAAAACTGTTTCCGGATCGGAAAAAAAATAGAGGTCAGCATCCAAGTAAGTAATTTGGTCAATTTTCTCGAATGTATCGAAAAGATATAACGGCCAGCACGGCGTTATAGTGAAATAGTATTCGATTAGGCTCCTGGTAGCTTTGGTTGCAGCTAGTTCAGGGTCATAGATTTCCAATTCAGAAATTTGAATGGGAACAACGTTGTCTTTACCTAGTGCTTGGATGACAAAGAGGCTCTGTTCATCAAGACACAACGCATATAGTTTAAATTTTCCGCCAAATCGCCGTAACGAATCTAACAGAGTTAAAGCCCGGACCACATAATTTTTGTCAAAGTATGAGCAATAATTTCTCAATCTGTAACTTTCAATTACAAACCCTGGTTCTACAGCAGTAGTTCAGGGGATGAACCGGCTGAGTGAACAGGAATTTTATAGCCTTATGTTAGACAATTTACAATTGAGCCTACTTGGGTTCAAAGCGGAAAGAAGTTGTTCCAGGCCGACTTCGGTCAAAGGGACCATTACCGAATTACCTAAGCAACCCCATCTCCGTAGCTTGAGGCTGGGTTTGATCTACTAAACGTGTCAACGCTGTCGGTCCCTGTTCCACTTCTGTCGACCAATTTTCCGTTTTGGTAAACCATCTGCGCATATTTGATGAGTTAATTTGGGCGTAGTAGCGACGGTACACATCATTATCGCTTAACCCTTCGGAGTTATCGACGAGGTGTTGGTGTTCACTAAAGTTTCTTAAGGTCAGATACACTTGACCTTTTTGGGGCAGACGGTATTCGGTTAACTTTTCCCGATAGCCATTCTGCATCCAGGCGATAATATCGAAATTAGTTTCTTTCATAATTGTGGGTTCCTTGGCACCCAACGGTGATACCATAACGTCCATCGTAAGCCCGGACAGTTCTTCAGTTATATCTCTAAATTCCTTATCGAACGCACCGTTTTGACCGGCAATGACGTAACTTGCTTTGACGAATTCGTCGATAATTTTACGTCTGTTCTCATGTTTCAGAATATCACCCATCTTGTGGATGATGTGAGAAAAAATATTCATGCCTTGGAAAATGCTACCGTTTTTGTTGTCATCATTTGATTTGATTACATTTCTGACCTTTTGCGACAGCTCATCCATGGTGTCGAAAATCTTGTGTTCCTTAGCATTATAGGTGGCCTCATCCAAGACGCAATTGTAGTTGGGATACTCACTTGGTTGCGCAAGAATTAGTTCATAGGCATCAAGGAATGAGACTCCGTAGTTATCAAAATGCATAATCAATTCTTTAAAGTAGCCGCCGCCGTAAATTATATAAATAAAAATTGAGAACTTGTAGAATTTCCAAAAATCTTCAGCGGATTTTCCGCGTTCTCCGACCGGGTATTCCTCGCCTTCAACTACATATTGTCCGTCCACTTTGGTCACACTGTAGGCCATCATCGCGAACATCGTTCGGTAGTTATATTTTTCCCGAGCATGTCTAGTATAGAGATCGGATCCTTTCAGAAGAAAAAGTTGGTTCACGTAGATGCTATCGAAACCGGCGCGGATGACTTTCGCCGTGGTTTCCTTAAAAGATTCATATGTTTCGCCGGGCATGCCGGTGATCAAATCCGTTGCCACGCTAAGACCATTTGTGTGGGCAAAGTCGACCATCTTTTTTAATTCTTCGATTTTGGGGTTGTTGCCTCGCTGGATATTTTTCAGCACGAGTGGTGTATTGCTCTGCAGACTAATCGTGAATGGTTGGTAACGGTTGAGAAGTTTGGTGATCTTCAAAGTTCGTTCGTTGGCCCGGATGGTCGAGTAATAGACCCGCACGGCCCCTGGATAACCAGTATTGATCTGCATTTTTTTTATGCGCTCAGCGGTTTCGACATCCCTGTCGAAAAGCCCAAAGTTCGAATCCGATAGTCGCAACATTCGGTTCTCTAGATTATCCTTGGCCCAGTGAAGCTCTTCCATGAAATAATCTGTACTATGTTTTGCGATCTTGTTATAGGCGCCCCCGGTAGTGCAAAAACTGCATTGATAGGGACAGCCGCGGTTGGTCTCTAGTTGAGCTGGTAAGCGGTATTTTTGGATCATTTCATCCAGTAGGCCGGTCGTATAAGGGGAAGGAAATTCGTCCAAGTCCAGCGGAAACGGCGGCGTAGCGCCAATGGTCATCTTGCCCCCAAAAAAGCCGGTACAACCGTCGATGGACTGGCCTTTCACATCAGCGTTTGAAGCACTGCCCAACAGTCGTTCGACAATATTCGCGACGGGATACTCTCCGTGCCCATGCACGAGATAATCGACATTGGGCATAATCTTCAAGGTTTCCGCATCGAGCGATTTGGAAAACATTGTAGTCATTTTGTCTTTGTCTTTATGGAGGTAATTATGCTCCCAGCCGAAGACAGAAATATTGGCACCACCGGTCACCAAAACGGCGTCAGGACAAGTCTTTTTGAGGTAGTAAAATGTAGCAGCGGTTAAATTCTCGTTCCAAGCATAACTGGAGAGGCCGACTAGATCAGGCTGCTTTTCTTTAACAGCTTCTTCAATATCTTCAAACGCTCTAAAAAGTCTTACTTCGACATTGTCACCGCCGAATTTGTGCAGAATATGCGTTCCGATTTTGCCCACACCAAGAGGGGTCGTGGTATAAGCCAAACCAAAGTTAGAATGCATGAGATCGGCTAAATAAATTGTTTTCTTCATTTTCTCTTCTATTTCTAAGTAACCATTTTAGAGTAACTAACACTAAACATATTTACAAATTTGTATGCAGTACAATTGCCTGTTAACTAATTTCAAAATTCTTCGTTAGTTGTCTACCTCGCTAGTCGAACAAATCTCGTCTGTGAGGTTCAAAGTTCGCGTAATTTGAGTGTCAACACTATCAAATAAAGTCAGATTATCGGTTGAGGAATCAATTCCAAGAAACATCCGTTTTAAAGCGATATAATCAACCAGTGGAGCATAACAACTTTCTCTTTCGACTTTGCCGAAACTGCTATCCCCTTCCATAAAATTAGAGTCATTTAGAAGTGGTGACATGAACTTCAATATTCGAAGAATAAGATCGCTCTCGCCAGATAGAGTATTAATCTTTACCGCTTCCAAATTAATAATTTGCATCCACTCGGTTTCAGAGTTCTCCGTAAACATAGGATCAAATTGTATGTCGGATAACCTTTGTAATCTTTTGCCGAGACCGAGAAATAAATTCCTGGTGAGTAAAGGTTGTATGCGTTTCCATCGGGTAAAAAAGGTGGCTTTCATATTAGGAATCATGAGTAGCTGCATCATGATATGGTCAGCCTGAAAATTAGCCCTGCTTTCGATAAGGAACGATATAGCTTTTATAATTATGTCAGCTTTTAAACGTTGTTCACAAATTAGACCGCATCGAACTAAAATTTGAGATAATAAGTAAACGTGGTCATTGTTTTTGCCGGATACAGCTTTTTCAAGTTCACTATATAACTCATCCTCCATTACGTGGGCTTTAACTAAGGCCGAATGTAAAAATTTGTCTTTAGAGCTTATTTGGCGGGAGGGTTCATTGACTATGTTCTCTAGTAATTTTGCAATTTCCTTTGAGGGTTCGTAGGGCTTTGTGCCCAAAAGATTGGCTTCTGTAATATTAAAAAGACCAAAGAGAAGATTTTTTACTTGATCGGAATGGTCTGGCTGAGTTTTTGGTTCAATGCGTCGCTCAATAAAATCACATAAATTAATGATATCAATGTCATCATCGTTGGGCGAACCATTATCCGAATAGAACCAGTTAGACGTGCTATCTTTACCTCCAGAATACAGTTCTTGAGAAGTTACAAAAATACTGGGGATTTTTTTTAAGTAGGCTTCCGATATAGCTGTAGAACCGTAATGGAAAAATCTACTCACATGAGGCAAAAGGTTTCCAATAGACAATTCCGTTCCTATTACGATTATATTTTTTGAATTGGCAAGTCTGTTGTATGGAGATGGTTCCCGCCAGGTCTTAAATATTTCTTCCTCAATTGGATGAATTTTTACGATAAACAAATGGTCTGAAAAGCGTTTTGCGGCCACCAAGATGTTGTTGATCCATAGTTCCCGAAATTTTTTCGATTTTTTTGTGCCCAAAACCGCCTCAGCTTTGTCATCATGCAGGGTTTTAGAATCTGGGTCAAAACAGTCACCGGCGTTAATAAAGTCTTCCATGCTGTAATCTGCCAAATGAAAGCCAGTAATAAAAAGAAATGAGTTATCCTTTTTATAGCCAGAAATGAGATTAGCCATCGAATTTGGTAATTCTTGGTGATTAATTGAATGGGAAGTTCCTGAAAAATAGGATTCGTAAGGTGGGTAGCCGACTACTCTAACCTTATCGAGGGAGCTAAGTTTATTCTGTTTTAAAAGTTCCGGGCCGATGATTTCTGCCGCTGATATTCCCCAGAACACCTCATAATCTACAAGTGTGTCACCATATTTATCCATACCGACCAGCCATTTTACCTGTTGCCTAGAGCGAAAATCGATATTCTGTTCAGTTCGATAACAAAGAAGTGCGGATTTTGTTAAATATTTGATGATGTATGAAGATAAAGATAAACCTCGGCCCGTTAGTGGAAAGGTGATGACAACCGTGGGAAAAAATGTCAGTGCCTTAACTAAGAATCGGGGTTCGCCATGCAACCAAAGAACTAAAATTTCCCAACCCTCGAACTCGCTGGCTAAGTGGGCTTCAAGATGATCGAAAACGGGATTTTCTCGCTGTGGCTTGTTGACAACACACAATAATCGTTTTTTTTTCGCCATATCGTTAACTTTAACTGACAACGTAATAACTGGTTTGCCCGGTACCGACGTCGTAGATACCAATTTCTGCATCGGCACCTTCGGTTGGAGCGGCCACTGCAATGCAGTCAAGTGAATCCAGGGAAAAGGTCTGCCAGTCCAGTGAGTAGTGCCAACTATGTGGGCTAATATCTAAATCAAAATTATCGAAGTAGTAATTCCCCTGTTTATCACGTATAGCAAGAACGTGCCTGTTAGTTTGCTCTATATATTCCGCATTACTTCTGGACCTCGCTAGTCGAACAAATCTCGTCTGTGAGGTTCAAAGTTCGCGTAATTTGAGTGTCAACACTATCAAATAAAGTCAGATTATCGGTTGAGGAATCAATTCCAAGAAACATCCGTTTTAAAGCGATATAATCAACCAGTGGAGCATAACAACTTTCTCTTTCGACTTTGCCGAAACTGCTATCCCCTTCCATAAAATTAGAGTCATTCAGAAGTGGTGACATGAACTTCAATATTCGAAGAATAAGATCGCTCTCGCCAGATAGAGTATTAATCTTTACCGCTTCCAAATTAATAATTTGCATCCACTCGGTTTCAGAGTTCTCCGTAAACATAGGATCAAATTGTATGTCGGATAACCTTTGTAATCTTTTGCCGAGACCGAGAAATAAATTCCTGGTGAGTAAAGGTTGTATGCGTTTCCATCGGGTAAAAAAGGTGGCTTTCATATTAGGAATCATGAGTAGCTGCATCATGATATGGTCAGCCTGAAAATTAGCCCTGCTTTCGATAAGGAACGATATAGCTTTTATAATTATGTCAGCTTTTAAACGTTGTTCACAAATTAGACCGCATCGAACTAAAATTTGAGATAATAAGTAAACGTGGTCATTGTTTTTGCCGGATACAGCTTTTTCAAGTTCACTATATAACTCATCCTCCATTACGTGGGCTTTAACTAAGGCCGAATGTAAAAATTTGTCTTTAGAGCTTATTTGGCGGGAGGGTTCATTGACTATGTTCTCTAGTAATTTTGCAATTTCCTTTGAGGGTTCGTAGGGCTTTGTGCCCAAAAGATTGGCTTCTGTAATATTAAAAAGACCAAAGAGAAGATTTTTTACTTGATCGGAATGGTCTGGCTGAGTTTTTGGTTCAATGCGTCGCTCAATAAAATCACATAAATTAATGATATCAATGTCATCATCGTTGGGCGAACCATTATCCGAATAGAACCAGTTAGACGTGCTATCTTTACCTCCAGAATACAGTTCTTGAGAAGTTACAAAAATACTGGGGATTTTTTTTAAGTAGGCTTCCGATATAGCTGTAGAACCGTAATGGAAAAATCTACTCACATGAGGCAAAAGGTTTCCAATAGACAATTCCGTTCCTATTACGATTATATTTTTTGAATTGGCAAGTCTGTTGTATGGAGATGGTTCCCGCCAGGTCTTAAATATTTCTTCCTCAATTGGATGAATTTTTACGATAAACAAATGGTCTGAAAAGCGTTTTGCGGCCACCAAGATGTTGTTGATCCATAGTTCCCGAAATTTTTTCGATTTTTTTGTGCCCAAAACCGCCTCAGCTTTGTCATCATGCAGGGTTTTAGAATCTGGGTCAAAACAGTCACCGGCGTTAATAAAGTCTTCCATGCTGTAATCTGCCAAATGAAAGCCAGTAATAAAAAGAAATGAGTTATCCTTTTTATAGCCAGAAATGAGATTAGCCATCGAATTTGGTAATTCTTGGTGATTAATTGAATGGGAAGTTCCTGAAAAATAGGATTCGTAAGGTGGGTAGCCGACTACTCTAACCTTATCGAGGGAGCTAAGTTTATTCTGTTTTAAAAGTTCCGGGCCGATGATTTCTGCCGCTGATATTCCCCAGAACACCTCATAATCTACAAGTGTGTCACCATATTTATCCATACCGACCAGCCATTTTACCTGTTGCCTAGAGCGAAAATCGATATTCTGTTCAGTTCGATAACAAAGAAGTGCGGATTTTGTTAAATATTTGATGATGTATGAAGATAAAGATAAACCTCGGCCCGTTAGTGGAAAGGTGATGACAACCGTGGGAAAAAATGTCAGTGCCTTAACTAAGAATCGGGGTTCGCCATGCAACCAAAGAACTAAAATTTCCCAACCCTCGAACTCGCTGGCTAAGTGGGCTTCAAGATGATCGAAAACGGGATTTTCTCGCTGTGGCTTGTTGACAACACACAATAATCGTTTTTTTTTCGCCATATCGTTAACTTTAACTGACAACGTAATAACTGGTTTGCCCGGTACCGACGTCGTAGATACCAATTTCTGCATCGGCACCTTCGGTTGGAGCGGCCACTGCAATGCAGTCAAGTGAATCCAGGGAAAAGGTCTGCCAGTCCAGTGAGTAGTGCCAACTATGTGGGCTAATATCGAAATCAAAATTATCGAAGTAGTAATTCCCCTGTTTGTCACGTATAGCAAGGAATGGCTGAGGTCCAAAAATACCTTGGACGGTTTTTGCCGTCAGTCTTGCCAGTGATGACGATTTGTGTGCCACTGCAATATTTAAACCTAACGGACCTGTGTTTGAGAATTTGGTGTGGCTGCGCGCGGCATGCTTTGCTGTTGAATACTTAAAGCGCACTTGGGTCCATTTTTGAGACGCAATTTTAATCATATTTCTAAGACGAGCAATATCCGGGGCTAGATGCCTGAAATCGTGGTTGGTGAACGCAAGAATGGAAGAGCCATGTTCATGGGCCTCCATAAATGCTTGGTCAACATCATTTTGAGTGATTACACGTAGTCGGCCCTGCATGTTAAGACAGCGAAATAACCATCTGCGGCACTGCCCTGAAGATTGGTAGTCATTATGAGAAGGGTGATATCCCAGCCAGTTTGACGGTGCGCGGCGCCAGTCGCCAAGTCTGCCGTCAGCGAGGTCAGGGTGGTCAACAACTGCACCTGTCGCCTGGTTTGAAAAATCGTATGGCATCCACTGTTCTAGAAACCAGTGACTATCGGGCCGGAGAGTGTGGAAACCAGCTCGGAAAACGGTAGGAAACCATTGTCGCTCAATAATTTTACGGGCGATGATTTCAAAAAGATGATTTGAATTTAAATAAAATGTGGCGCAGGAATGAGCCTTCTTGTTATATGGCAAGGGATGGTAATGAAAATAGACTGCATCCCTTTGGTTTTTCTCATGAGTAAGTAAAGAACGGTAATGATCAAATACTTTATGATGACCTAGATCCCGCAATCTTGGATTATCTTCAAATCCAACATGATCGAGACAAAACCAATTATAAATCCAGCTTGCGCCGTCGCTGTCAGGCAAAATATTCCGATATTCATGGGTTAAAATTTTATCAAGCATAGCATCGATACTACGCCAATCCCCCAGGTAAGATAGGTTTTGAGCAGCAAGTAATGATTGTATTGGCCTTGTCTTGTCGCCGAGATCAATGTTGCCATTTTGAAGACTGATGAGGTTTTCCGGTGATTCTTCTATCGAGACGTCAAATATGTAATTTAAACGTTCAAATGTGGCGCCTAAGTCTTCAACCAAGGGACCTTCTGCATCAATTGCATGAACGATATAGACAGTACTCATGAGGAATTAAGAGCCTTTAGGTGTAGGGCCTCAGTTAAATGATAGTCTATTTCTCTATCAATATCGATAGAAGTCATCATATCTGTAATCAGTACACCACTAATTTTGCCCGGAGACAGGCAGTGCTAACTGAGCAGACTGCAGGTTGCCACCTAAGTAGGCTATATTGGCGTAATAAACAGCAGTTGGACTGCGATAAAGTTGTTCTAATTCTTGGAGATGTGTTGTGCCTTTGGAGCAATATGTGCCAAATGCGAAATCTGGTTTATCTCCTGCAATTCTTAATGTCCATTGCGGGGGGATTGCCGCAGCTATTTCCTCAGAATTTTTCATTTGGCTCGTTGAGCATTTGGAATGTGCGGCTAGAGGGAGAGGCTATATTCAAGTTGATCAATTTTCCCAACTGGGGTTGCCCTTGTTTTTGTAATATCATTGCGAACTCATAAAAAGGCTCCCTTGGTTTAGGGGCAACACATTTGTAATTTGAAAAATCACCGCGACGTTTAAAACAATTCCAACTCAATAAAGCGAAACCGAAGGCTGATAGATTCTGCAACAAGACTTGGCAGTCAGTGAATGAATTAGGATGCCCCTTATTACGAGCGTTTATTTCCGCAATCAGGGCTGCGCTGTCATCCGTATAATAATAATCATTTTTCCCTGTAATTAGTAATTGTCCACCAGGTTTTAAAACGCGTTCGAACTCGAGGAGTGCGCATTTTTGTTCCAATGCATCGAATACAGCAAAGCAGATAACAATATCAAAATATTCAGCCTGGAATGGCAATGTCTCTGCCTCGGCGACCACAACTAACTCAATTACTTTTCGGTAATTGTCATTTACGATCCTAGCCATTTCATTGGAGATATCTGCGGCATAAACATTAAGTTGTTTGTCAACTAAAATAGGAATGCTACGTCCCAACCCACTACCAACTTCAAGAACCTTTTCATTTGGATTTAAGACCAACTGATTTAGAAGCATCCGGTAAATTGAA
>JAOMCN010000001.1 GCA_028345065.1 Rhodospirillales bacterium | reverse complement strand
TTAATTCCTGCTTGGTAATTGTCTGTAACGTTTTGACAAGATCTATCATGGAAACTTCGGGCTCTGGAGAACCGATGTTATAAGCTTCCCCAGTTACACCTTTTAGTATTACTAAAAAAAAACCAACCATTGCGTCGGTTATATAACAAAATGTTCGAGTTTGTAGCCCCGAACCATACACGATTAATGGCAAACCGGCATTGATCCGACTAGCAAAATTGGGCAACACGCGGTAATCATTTTCCTCCATTCCTGGGCCAAAAATATTAAACGGGCGAACGGTGTTAGTTTTAATTCCATCTCTCGTATGATATATATAACACAAGGTTTCCCCAATTCGTTTGCTCTCATCGTAACAGGCTCTGGGCCCTTGGCAAGAAACGTTCCCTCGGTAACTTTCAGCAATTGGCATATGTTCTGGATCTGGATCACCGTATATTTCACTTGAAGAAAAAAACGTGAACTGAGCACCTTTCTTTTTGGCGAGATCTAACATGTTTTGTGTCCCTGAAATCGCAACCCCCAGGGTTTCGAGAGGATATGCCCGGTAATAAAAAGGGCTAGCAATCCCTGCAGCGTGAATCACGTAATCTACATTGTCATCAAAACTAAACGGTCGAATTACATCGTGAACAACAAACTCCATATTGTCAAAACCCGGAGGCTCAGACCCATAATTGCCTGCCGTAATCAAATTATCTAGTACAATTAATCTGACCGGCGCCTCTAAAACATTAGCGTTTAAAGCAGCAAATACATCCAAAAAATAGCGGCCTAGAAATCCTCGTCCACCCGTTAAAATTACGGTTTTTCCAGAAAAATTTTGGACTTCTTCACCAAGACGGGACAGAATTTCGGTCAGATCTGTTTTAAGTACATGTGTCATAATCAAACTTGTTAGGGGCTGATAAAAATAACTATTTGGTCGATCCAATTAACTCCGATTGGATCGTTAATTAACGAACTTCAACTTTGGGCAGGGGTATAATAAATTGCCCGCCGTTCTTTTTGTAATTTTGATTGTTAGAAATAATTGACTCAGCAAAGTTCCACGCAAGAATTAATAAAAAGTTTGGGGATTGTTTTTCAATTTCAGCACCCGACACAATTGAAATATGTCTACCAGGTGAATAAAGCCCTTGTTTTAAAGGGCTATCATCAACAATGAAGTCAACAATATCTCGACCAATATTAAAATGATACATTAACGTCGTCGCCTTAGCGGGAGCACCATAGCCAGCAATCTTCTTCCCATCAGACTTAAGCTGTTCGAGAAGAAGGTTTAATTGATACTTTAAACCTTCTATTCCAGTCGCAAAATTACTAAACGTTTCTACACTATTCAAAGCGTGGATTTGTTCTAGAGTCATCAATTCCGAAACAGTTCCATCATCTGAATATGGTCCATCCGCCAGCTGACAAACCCCCCTAATACTGCCACCGTGGGTGTGAATACGGTAGGCACCAAACATATTCATACCATTTTGAGCAAAAAAGCGGTGCAAAGGCCCTACCGAATGATAGGACAGGTGCTCATGATAAATTGTGTCAAATAAAGTCTTTTCTATTACATCTATAAGGTAGGAAACTTCAAAAATGAAAATCCCATCTGGTGCCAGTAAAGACCTTACTCCCTGGATTATGCCCTCAAGGTCGTCAGCGTGTGCAAATACGTTATTCGCGGTGATAACCGATGCTGGACCTTTCGATCCGAGTATTTTCTCAGCAAGTGATTGATTAAAAAATCCTTCAAGTGTTTCGATTCCATTACGATTGGCCTCCTCAACAATCTTCCTCGCCGGATCAATTCCTAGAACGGACATCCCAGCTTTTTTAAAAAAAGATAGTAAAGTTCCATCGTTAGACCCGATATCAACAACCAAGCTGCCAACTCTAGGCGTGAATTGTGTCACGACATCTGAAGCATAACGTCGAAAATGCTCAATAAACAAAGGGGACGTTCCAGAAACGTAAACATATTCAGAAAAAAGTATTTTAGGATCAATAACATCCAACAACTGAACATGGCTGCAATTGTGACAGAAAAATATATCTAGGGGAAATACACCTTGTTGGACCTCAACACTATTTTTCCTGACAAAAGCGTTTGCTGGCGGTGTTGGTGTCAATTGAATTACGAGTTCCAATTCAGTAGATTTGCACAATCGGCAACATAAGCGGCGGGTACACTGAGTGGTGTTCACTGATCACCTTTTTCCGGTGTCCAACTTTTTAACCCCGACGTCACCAACATGTCGATCCGCACCACATCTGCCTCATAGGAAGCTTGGTCACGGGGGTTTCGAGAAAGTGTAAGAAAAGTAGTATCAACTGGAAATCGCATGCCGTGGTCAACCATTGGCGGTGTAAAAACCATTTTCCCTTCCTTTATTATTAATATTTCGGGTTCCTGACCACTTCCAGTCGGCCTATGTAAATACTCGATTTTACCGGAAACTACATAACAGTAGTGCCAATCAGTCTTATGGTAGTGATTGGCACGTAAAGAACCAGCTTTTGATTCTATCATAACAGCACTCTTCATAAGGGTATCCACAAGGGGTTGAATGCTACCACGATGATCAACAAATGGCTTTTTAAGCTTTACCACACCATGGGATGGCCAGTTTTTTTTTTCAAGTTCAGTTAGCGGTTCAGGGGTTAACTTTTTAACCATTAACGTTCTCGAAGAATAAATATCTTATGTACAGCACCATTTTTCAAACCAATAAAAGATCTTGAAACACGCAAGTTTAAAATTTTTAGTAAAGCTCTATACTAGACAAAAATCAATATTCTATAAAAAACACACCTGTCGTATTTTAAAACTTTTGAATTATTTTCATAGAATGATTTGCTATGTTTTGTCAGACAAATTCCAAGCATTTTTCCAGTCAGAATCAGCACAATAAATTTGATAAACTAGACCCATCGTTTTCAAAGCTTCTAGAGAGGACCCATTTTTTATTTTTGAATTTCCAATTATTGCGAGAGCAAATTCTTCTATCTCGTCTTCCCAAGACGGATCATATTTATAACTGATAACTTCATCATTTGGGTTACCGCGATCATCCCCAATGTTTCTAGAAATTGTTAGAGTTTCTTCACCATAACTCTTTGTACCCGATAGAATACCACTTAGAATTAACGTCCCTTTTTCAAGCGTTATTTCCAAACTAAATCGGTGGCGCCATTGGGTTGCAGAAGAATGTAGCATAGCTACTACGCCGTCTGTGGTTCGCAGTAAAGCATAAGCATTATCTTCAACATTATGGTTCCAAAATCCATTAGAGATGAAACTTTTCACTTCTACAAAATCGCCAGAAAACAATCGCAACAGGTCAACCATATGAATTCCTTGATCCAGAAGGATACCGCCACCCGCTAAATCGCGGTTTGTACGCCAATCCGACTGTTTCCCGAATGTAACAATCTGAGACTTTCCATAAACTCCCCTAAGATTTATTACTTTACCGAGTTCTCCCGAATTAAGGGTACGTAGAGCATCACGCACAGAGTTATGATAGCGGTGATTAAATCCATATTTCAATTTCAATTTCGGATATTTTTTTTCACACGCTATTACCTTTTCAATATCTTCTAGATTACGCCCTGGCGGCTTTTCGCAAAAAACATGCAAACCTCTTTCTAAACCGGCTATAGTGATCTCAGCCGCCATATCGTTACTTATACATACGAACAATGCATCCAGATTCTCGTCCAATAATCGCTTGTAATAATCGTAATATTTAATTCCATCCTCAAACTCTCCACTAGTCTGAAATTTGCGGTCACAAACGGCTACAATTTTCATATCTTTGCGTCTATTTACAAATTTTTGTCGCCGTTTTCCAACCACTCCATAGCCGGCAATTCCTGCTCGTAAAGCACCTTCCATTTAGGTGTTATCCAAATCTATGAGAAAGTTTCAATTAGACCGTTTTATATTTCTCAAAACGATTTGTCCGTGCCTTTTGAACAACCCTGCGAATTGGCATTTGAAGTTGTTCCGGTAATACGTGAAAAGCTTTGCGAGCAATTTTTTTTGCTCGAAAATGTGCTGCTTTATTCTCCGTTTCTCGGTGCCGATCTAATACGTTTGCCAATTGTTTTAAGTAAACCTCGGCATCTTCGAAGCCGCGTGACTTTACTTTCGGAAGGGCCATGTTGATAGCAGCATTCATCTGCTCAAATTGAATATCGGTAAATTGAAGATACGTTTTCTGGAAATCTGCGGTTTGATATGGATTTGCCACTAACATGATGAGAGGTTCTGCATCATACGAAATAGCGAGGTCTACAAACGAATTAATTTCATGACAATTTACCGAATTCAGTGTCATGCTTAATGTAAAACTAAACTTTTTTCTTTCTTTCAAATCTTGTAAACGTCTGAGATTTGCTAGCACAGTATCCCAACTGGCATTGCGACCCCGGACACGAAGTTCGTTGAAGCTTTTCTCTGTAGCCGCATCCAAAGAAGCACCCATATTAATAATGGGGAGACGTTCAAGCGTGTCGTATATTCGATCGGTAAGCAAGGTTGCATTAGTGATAAAATAAAACCTCGTTTCCAATTTTGCGTCATGTTTTTCAAGAAAGTTTACCACCGGTTTGAAATAAAATGGTTCGCCGCCAAACGGAAATATCACTTGGGCCTTACTTACATATTTTGGCACTTCTTTCATGAAGTTATCTGGAAGTTTGACGCGCATTTTTGCATCTTCACGCTGGTAACAATGGTAACAATCTAAATTGCAAGCGTAACTGTATGTAAACCTAAACCATCGAGGCGTGGAACCAAGAACCGTCTGGCCTGTAGTATATTCTTTTTCATTCAATTCAGCATTTTGCCTTTGGTCACTATTTTTTGTTAATTCGGTAAACCAATCTAAATTTTCATATTTTTTACCGCCTTGCAGAACAGGACATGTATGTGGACACATAGATAATGCTCCCTCATCACGCATCTGTTTTCGGACAGATTGAAAACCTTCCCCATTCCAGACCTCTTCAACTGTCGCTTCATTTACATTCCCAAGCACCGTATCATTATTGCAACACATAGTAACATCACCGTTGGGGTTATTAACTTCGAAATGCGACCAAGGATGTTTACAAACAAATTTTTTCATAACTACGTTTCTCTTTCTAACGAACTACTTTGGCTGTATCAGTGGGTTCAAAAACTTATTTATGTGAGTTCTAATTCCTCTTCCCACAGGGTAAATCTAACTGATGCGTAGATATCTTCCCATTTGAGTGGGTTGGGTTTAACCGCATTATCTAGAGCCTCACCCAACTGATCTACACTAATAGGAATCGCATCAACCCCTTCTGGCAACACGTTAACAGCTATACGGTCGTCAGGTCTCAAGCGGAATGTAGGCAATCCCGCCAGTAGACCCTCTAGGCCGGAAGTACCGGTGCCATAAAACACTGCGCTAATACCTTTATGCTCAGGAATGGTATGGTTAGTGATAACAATGTTTTCAGATTCTTCAACTATTTTTGGGTAGAGAGGGTGAATTTTTACTAGATACTTTCTCCCTTCTTTCTGGGCTTTGTTGACTGCTTCCATCATTTTTTTTGTGATTTCAGTGTCGGCAGAAGTTGCAACGAAGACTGGGCCGTCCTGATCAAAATACTCACCTGAAAATCTCGAAATACGGAATGCCCCGCCAATTGTCAGGCGGCTCCTCGGCATTCCCCATCGAATAAGTTGCTTAAAATACGCGGGGCCCGAACATATTATTCTGTCGGGAATACTACTAAATCCATCAGGGTTAGAAGCAGGACTAGGATTAAACTGCTGCGGACCAATCACTGCATGCTGATATCCAATAGTCTTAACCCCAAACTTTTTAGCACAACGACACAATTCCCTTTCCCAAGGATGATTTTCCCAAGGCCATAGGATTATCCGAGGCTTGCTCTCCTTAATCCAGCGACGCTGACAATGAATTTGCCAAAAATTTGCAGCAAGTGCCGCTGTTGAGTTTTCAAATGCTACAGCTCGTCGTATTAGCCATGAATATTCTCCCGTAATATCTTCTTTTGCGGGATACCATCGCTTAAAAATAATTAAAGGAAACATGAATATACTCCCCCATGCATGAAGTCCGGCCGTTCGTTTACCGGAAAGACGCCGGGTGTTCCCTAAGTCCGCATCTGTATGAATTAAACGACTAAGCGACGGAATATGCTTCATTAAAGAGCCAAAATACGCATCATCATAATCCGCTGTACTTTTTGGATGTCCATAAACGATAAGCGCGTTATTTCCACTACAAATATTCTTACGGGTATAGCGCAGTAAAAGCGAAGTAGTCACCAACCTTAGCGCGAGAACTGTTCTTGCCAAATACCCCCTGGCCCATCCTCGGACCTTTTGTGGCCAGATTAGTGGAAATCGGCCAACGGAAATTCCGTCAATTTTAGCTAATTCCCTAAACAGCCATGGATCATCACAGACAACCAAGCACGGTTTTGATTCTTTGCAAACTCGCTTTGTTAAACCTACCCACGCCATCATCAGGCCAAAATCACTGTTGTAAGAGGCCGCAGTTGGCATATGGGCAAGTCTAGCAGATACTGTCTGACTTAAATTTTTACCAATTTTCCACCATTGATCCCGAACTCGATCAAACTCTTTTTCAAGTAGTGCCCCTAAATCTGGCAATTTAAGGTCAATGGGAAGATTTATCTTGGTGCCAGTAACTGAGTACCAATGAATTGAACTATCAATATCTCCTAAGTCATCAGTTCTGCGTAAGAATACGGCCATTTAATATTTACTTGCCTATTGTTATGCTTATAAAAGTAACGATGGTAAGTGTTTTTTATATTTTTGGTATAATTTTTATGAATCAATCTTTCATAAAGATGATCCTGTTGCTGCCAGGTATTAGACGCCGGCGATAGCAACTGAACCGTTAAATAAAACTTTTAAATTATGCTATGTTTAATTAGCTATTAGATCGTTTTTTTTTTACCGCACGTATAAACCAAGACCATCCCATTATTTTGCCAAGGAATAGCTCCAACCGGGACTGAATCGGCCAGGGTTCTCCATAGACAAGCATCCCACCACGATGGACACCATATGTTTTTATCTGCCAATGCCTGTATAGACGGCCTATTTTCGGTATCAGGTAAAAATAAAACTCACTTTTCCTTAAATTTTTAACCTGGAAATCTTTAAAAAGTTTCTTAATACCTGCGCGACTGTAACATCTCGTTATAGGATTTTTGACGGTCTGCTCGTTCTTTCCACCCCACTCTGTTGCCCGACCTAGCCAGTTACGGTCACAAAATATCCTTCCCTGAAATATACCAACTGCCAAAACCATATTAACCCAATAATGCCAGGAGCTTTTACAATATAACATAATTATGGCTTCACCCTCTGGCTTAAGCACTCGATAAACTTCATCTGTGGCACTCTGACTATTTGAGGTGTGGTGCAAAACCCCGTTTGAGTAGACAATGTCAAAACTATTATCACTAAACGGTAGATTCTCAGCATCAGACTGAATTGCATGGCAACCATCCGCTTGTTTACCCAACAATAAAAATTTTTTTTGTGTTGAGCTTGCACGTATCAATGTTATATCAACGCTTGTCACAATTGCTCCATATTTTGCAAATAAGGCAGAATGGCCACCTGATCCCGGTCCAATTTCCAGAACTCGTTTACCAAACAACTCATCCAACTGCATGTCGACGACGGCCATATGGTTTCTGAATCGAAACATGTCCTCTAGTTGATCTAAGGCCTCAAGGAGCTGGTCTCGAGTTAATTTTTGGTCTACGCCGTCGTAGAGAGAGTAATACAACGAACCCCAAAATTCTTTTATATCGTTTTTTGCGGTGTTTTTTGCCATTTCATAAAATAGCTTTTTGGCAGATTTTTTTTACAACCAAAAATAATTTCCTAGGACTTTACTTACAAAAACAAACACTAACCCACCGTGCTCTATATACGGATTGGCGTTTAAACAATCGCATCCATCACAAGAAACAAAGTCTGAATTTATTTTACTCAAATGCCTTTTGATATCCACTATCTCCGCAACCATAACTTTCACGATAGATTCGATTGCCTTGTTCACCAAAGTAAATTTCCACATCTTTCGCGCAGAGCCGTACGCATACTCCAAATTTGTCCGCTGTAAGAACTTCTCGTTCTTTCAATCAACATCTCCTTCCAGCTGCGTTTGCTAAATAAAAGCCCAAGATTTTACCAAAAATGCCTACTTAGGATATTTTTCTTTAAATATCAGACCGGTATTGAATTAAATGTCATAGCGCCCAATCAAAGAATCACTTTTCATGAGCTGACTGACCATATCCAGGTCCTCTTGCGTATCAACACTTACTGTGTGGTTGGGCATTTTTACCATCCGCACTGTCCCACCGCTTTCTATGACCCTCAACATGTCAATAGATTCTATTTTTTCTAGTGGGGTCTGCAGTGTATCGTTGAATTCTAATAGGTAGTTACGACGGAATGGTATTATACAGACTTGTTTCCACATAGATAATTTACCATCCCACTTTGTCTTAGATGGGATAGGTTCACGTGAAAAATATATTGCGTCCAAATTGCGGTCAAATACGACTTTAATTTCATTTGGATCCTCAAACTCTTTAAGAGTTGCAATTTCTGCCATACCGTTGACAACAAGTAAATTTGGGTCTTCTTCTAAAGCTTTAACGGTTAAATCGATCATCTCCGGATGCAGCATTGGCTCGTCTCCTTGCACCAACACTATTGTTTCATGTTGTACACCTGATTCATTTTCTATCGTCAACATAGCTTCGGCGATTCTGTCGGATGCTCGTTCATGGGTGCTCGCAGTCATTATGCACATGGCACCAATCGAAAGCGCATACTCACGAATTTCTTCATCGCAGGTTGCAATGTACACAGCATCCAGGCAATTACTCATTTTGCTACGATAAAAACAATGTCCAATCATTGGAATTCCATGAATTGGTGCCATTGGCTTACCTGGAAAACGGGTTGATGCCATACGAGCCGGTATAATAGCGATAGTCATTTAAATTTACTTATTTGAGCAAGATGATCACGACAAATATAATCTAAAAATCTTATATCCATTCCATAGCCAATAAATGTAAACCCTTCCTCTATAAATGCTTTCAATTTTACCAAATCAGGCTCAACAACGTGGATTCCACCAGGCTTTTTGGCAACTTTACCACGGGCTAATATTTTTTGAATAGCTTTGATAACTTGGGGGTCGTCAAAAATTCCTGGTACTCCTAATGAAGCGGAGAGATCGTAGGGACCTATAATATAACCATCTATACCTGGAACCGCCAAAATTTCATCAATATTTTCGATTGCTTTTCCGTGTTCAATCATAGCAATGATCACGCCATTTTTTTCCAACCATTGTTTATAGTCTTGAAAAGATTCTCCATAACCTTGAGCACGCGCAAGGCCCGTCCCTCGCAAACCCATCGGAGGGTAATATAGAGATTGGACGGCCTTTTCGGCATCTTCTTTCGAGTTAATAAAAGGCACAACAACACCATGAGCACCAGCATCCATTACCCTTTTAATTTGATTCCCGTCATTAGATGTGAGACGGATAAGGGGTTCCACTCCACCCAGTTCAATTGCTTGCAACATCTCCTGAACATCTCGAAGTTCTATAACACTGTGTTCCATATCAATTACGAGCCAATCAAATCCCCCGGTATTCGCCATTAGCTCTGCTATTCCAGAATGTCCCAAAGTTATCCAGGAACCTATTGTTAGCTCATTACGACGTAGTTTTTCCTTTAAGGTCATATTACTTGTATTTTTGAATTTCATAATATTTTACCCCCCAATTCTCATCTTTTCTTTCTCACATCCACAAACGGAATGACCATCAGTGGTACCGCAAACTTGATAGGCTTTAGGTTGGTGCTCCAGAAGAGTTTTACCCAAAAATTGTGCCACAAATTTGGGTTTGTAAGCCGCAAACGGTTGGACCGTCATGTCTAGGAGAAGAGCCCCAATGACCGTGCTGGTTTTGGTTGCCAAATGATTCTCCTTTATTTGACCGTTAGAATTTGTAATCAGCCAAAGCAAATAACGGTAGTTTTGAAAGTCGCTGTTTTTTCGTTTACTGAAACCATACCCGCTAAATCCACACGGTTAGGAATTTAGATACAAAACAATACAATCATCGTCCTCCAAAGTCTTTTCTAACAGTATTTCTACTGTCCCGAGTGCACAACATACATAGCAGAAAGCCATCCAGCTTCATCTATGCATTGTCCTGATTAAACTAGTGTCTAAAGCGGTAAACGGGAAAGTTAGTTTTCATGTTATTTTACAATATGCTAAGGTCATAGCTTTTTAAAGCCAATCGCCTCCGGTCAACGGGAGCATCTGCCCAGTGATAAAGCTGCCATAGCCTGATAGTAAATAAATAATGATAGCTGCCACCTCGTCCGGATCACCACCTCTTTTTAAGGGTACTAAGTCGGCCCGATAGCGCATGTCCTTCTTACTCCTACCATGCCAACGTTCATGAAATCCGCTTTTTATATACCCCAAGCGAATTCCGTTAACTAGAATGTTATGTGGGGCTCCTTCACGGGCTAACCCTTGTACCATTCCTTCTGTACCTCGCTTTGCCACCGCATATGGAAATGAGGCTGAACTGCCTCCGTGGAGGGCTGACTCTGTCCCCGTTAAAATTATGCGACCGCCTGTCATCTGTTTTTTCATTTGCGCCATTGCAGACTGCGCAAGAAAGAATGGTTGGTTCAAGTTAACTGCAATTTCACGCTCCCAATCACTTCCGGTCATATCCATCCAATGCCCAGAAAATAAAATTGACCCAGACAAAATAACTAAAGCATCTAGACCACCTGCTTTATTTGAAAACTCTTCAACCACAGCACGACAATGTTTGTCGGTTTTGAAAGTTTGATTTAGCAAAATTATATCAGCGTTAGAAAAAGACAACGTTTGGCTCGACCCGTGTGCACCGATCACGCAATCCGAGTTTTCTAATAGCATAGAAACAAGCGCTTTTCCCAAACCCCCTGTTGCCCCAATAATCAAAATTCGCGCACCTTTTTCGGCCTTAGGAGCCCAATCCGGGCGCGTAAAAACATTTTTCATTGACCTTAATCTCTCAAATTATTGGTTCTTCAAACATTTTACGATCTAAATAATATCAACAATTGATTTCGAAATAATTTTTCTAAACGTAACACTCTGAAAGAACGGCAACACTTTTTGTCAGCGCCTTAATCGGATTGTTTATACCTATCATCTTTTGTTCAATTGAAACAAAGCCGTCGTAATTTATTGCGCGAAGGTAACGTCCTATCGCAGCATGATCGACCTGGCCGGTACTTCCTAATATTTGAAACCCCGGTTCGTTTGCATGAACATGGACTAGGTAAGGTTGAGCAATCAAAAAGTTTTGTTCGGATATTTCGTTATTATAAGCCAAAGCTTCTGCATCCAACTGTACTCGAAGTGATTTGCTATTGACCGCTCGAACAATTCGAAGTGAGTCTTCTATGGTATTGATAAAATCTGTTTTGTTCGCACCAAGAGGTTCAAAGCAATAGCATGTACCGTGCGCTTTAATCCGATCACATAATGTTCCACAAAAATCAATAGCGCGATGATATGCATCCTTTTCCGGGATTTGGCCGCGTTGGCGTCCACCACCGTAAATCAAAGTTTTTCCACCTAGGTCCCGGCATACCTCAGAGAGGTAAACCATAAACTTTAGGGTTTTCTGCTGAAACTTATCATTACAAAATATCCCAAGATCAGGTTGATCAAAAAATAGTGAGTGTAGTCCAACCGCTTTTAAACCAGCAGACTCTATCTCGCGTTTGTATAACTCGACATCAGCACCAGATAGGCCTCCCCAAGTATCTCGCCAAACACGGCTAGGTGCAATTTCAATGCCTTCCAAACCTATCTGTCTTAGTTGCTCTAATTCTTTTCCATGCTCATACGCGGGAAGAGCTATATTGGAGGCAGCAAGTTTCATGATTCAAAGTTTCAAGAATATATTGTTTATTCTTCTAGAAAAAGGGCGCCTTCGCCATGGGCAAATTCCTGGAAACGAAGATTGTTAGTAATCAAATTGTCTAAGGAACCGATATCTACAATCTTCCCATCTTCCATGAAGACAACCTCATTGCATCTACCGACTATGCTTAATTTATGGGAAATAATAATAATTGTTTTTTCCCCTTTCAATCTGTCGATTGCTGCCGTTACTTCCCTTTCGGTTTCAACATCAAGGGAGGATGTTGCCTCATCAAAAATCAATACTTTTGGATCCCTATATAGGGCCCGTGCAATCGCAACCCGCTGACGTTGACCTCCAGATAAACGGCTACCTCCTTGCCCCAAACGTGTCTCAAGACCGTTTTCAAGTTTTTCTACCACAGAAGTTAGATTAGACAGTTTAACAGCCACCGCAATTCGTCGTTCGTCAATTCTTTCTTCAATGACGCCGAAAGCAATATTTTGGCGAAGAGGTTCATCTACTAAAAACACATTCTGAGGGACATAACCTAAGTGTTTTCGCCAAGAACCTAAATTATTTTTAATGTTAATTCCATCGACTGTAATTTGGCCTTCTTGCGGCTCCAACATGCCCAAAAGTAAGTCTAACAACGTTGACTTTCCTGCACCAGATGGTCCAACAATTCCTATTGAACAACCACACTTAATACATAAGCTAACGTTTGTGATAGCCGCCACATCTATTTTTGAATATGAAAAAGTCAAGTTGTCCATTCGAATTTCTTTAACAAAAGGTAAGTCCTTTACGAGAGAATCAGCATAATTTTGTTTTTGGTTGTTACGGGCATTTTTCAAATCATCGTACAACAGGTCAACGGATGCTAGTCGGTTTTTTAAGTCAGCCATGCTGTTTAGAATTCGGTTCATAGAAGGCATTAATCTAAGCGAAGCCATGGCGAATAATCCTAGAGAAGCGA
Source organism: Rhodospirillales bacterium (assembly GCA_028345065.1). GTDB lineage: Bacteria > Pseudomonadota > Alphaproteobacteria > Rhodospirillales > UBA2165. Next base: position 117,337 of record JAOMCN010000001.1, on the reverse strand, counting down.
CAGCCTCATCAAATGATCCTTTGACGATCATCAGGCCAACAACTACACCTGCAAACCCCAATATCACCAATGTTTCGACTGATAATCGTGGTATATGCTGAGATGTGGATACTCGACTAAGATTTTTAGCTAGGTTATTTGTTTGTAAAGCAAATAAACCTTCCATGTACTTTTGGATATTAAGAAGTTTAATATCCCGAATACTGCCTAACGATTCGCTTATAATCTTTATCATCTGCCCTTCGATAGTCTGAGCGTCCTGTCCCCAACGCTGAAATTTTGGCCCTGCAATTCGATAGAATAATAGCCCAAATGAAAGCAGGCCTGCAGCAGCGATCAGTGTAAATAAAGGTTCAACTATTAAAAGTAATACTAGAGCAACGACAACTAGCATGAATTCCAGCACAAGCATCAAAATGACGCGAACACTTTCAAAGGCACGTGCTGAACTAGTGTGCAAATTACGAATAATTTCTGCGCTGTTTTGTTTTAAATGGAAAGACAACGGTTGATGCAGATAGGCGGCAAACATTCTTTGATTAAAAATTGCGAGTTTTCTCTGGAGGGTCTTATTTATAACCAATATCAACAGAAACAGGGCAATATTTTTGATTACAAAAATGGTTGAAAACAGGGAAACGACGAAATATAGGCGTCGCTCAAAAGGTATTCCAGAAAACAACCAATCGAGATAAACGAACGTTGGCCCTGTTCCATTTTGGTTCGTAAGCTCGTTCACTAGGGGTATAATCATGGCAATACTAGCCATTTCTAAAACGGCTACCCCAAGCATTGGAATTAAAAGCATTAATATGTGGAAACGGGAAGGCCCGTCCAAGAACGCCGCTATTTTTTTTACTATAGAATTCATATTATTAGGTTAATGAACGGGCTATAGTCTTATTTTTCTATTAGCGGTAGTACAAAATAACTACCCCTAACCCGACGCAAAAGTAGCCGAAAATAGTATTGGACACGCCGCATATAATGGTACGGCAAACTTAATAACCATCGAAAGTTTTGCTTTACCAATTGTTTAGCGAGATTTCCCGGTGAAAGATCCTGAAGCTCATATTTTGTGGGAACAAAAATGGCTGCAACTACAATGCAAAACACCACTATACCCGTTTTATTTTTACACGGATAACTACATTGCCTAAGCCTATCGTAAAGAAGATAATTTAACACAAATTTATCTATAACATTCAACTTCTCCTCCCATTGATTAGAGCGAATTGTTTTAGCAAATTCTTGTTCTGTCATACTCTTTTCAAGTTTTATATTTGACAAGCTATCACCCCACCAACGCAAGCCATTCCAAGTGGATTTCATTACCTCTTCTCTAAAGGATATACCCAACCATTTACAAACTTCCTTCATAACGCCTTCGTCACTAAGATCCTCAAGGCGTATCATCCGGAAATATTTACCGTAGTCGCCTAACGGCTGCGGCTCGTCAATAATCCGTTTTAGGATGTATAACGGATAAGAAGGGTTGTGTGCCGGGGTCTGATGTCGACGCCAATTTTCTACTCCAGAGACATAGGCAGCACGAGGATCTCTGGTCATACAAATTATTTTGCAATTGGGAAAATCGTTAATAATATCCGGAACTTTTTTAATATGATGAATATGGTCAAAAAAAAGCTTTTTAACATTTATATTCTGGTTAGCAGCAAGCGCGTAAGCAACGTACACAGCTTGCGAAAAGTAACGGGTATTTAATGGTTTTACTGACAGTAGGCCCACAAGATGTTGACGAAAAACAGGAACAGATAAATCAATAGACTGATCCATATTTTCTCCAAGAACGTCTCTTCGTTCGAAAACATCATAGACTGTTTTAAGTTTATGAATATGGTGTCCTATAAACTCGTCCACTATATCCTCAGGATTTAAGTCACCCTTAATATTAGCGGTGTCAGAACCCTTCCAAAAAGAATGTAGGTAGATCGCGCCTGGAATTAAAAACACATCTGGATGCGAATCAAGTTGGCTTTGAAAAGCATCACTTCCCGTTCTCCCCGAGGCCACCAGAGTACACCAAGGTAGGTTTTCTACCTTGTTCCATATCGAGTGGTAATTAACTGTCATTTACTTCAAAATTTAAGGTACTTAATAAGAAAATACGTGTCCGAGATCATCAAATTACGAACTCCTTATTTCGAAGCCAGTTTCTAATTATTGCAATGCTTTCCTCGGGAATATGTTTTGAGGTATCAATTACAATATTGGGATTATTTGGCGGTGGATAGGGACTATCCAAACCTACAAGAGTGTTGCTGTTAATTTTTCCCTCACGAGCTTTTCTGTATAGGCCGCGAGAATCACGTTTAATGCAAATATCGATAGGACAGCTTAGATAGGTGAGAACAAGGTTTGGGACGTTTTTTCTAATATACTCTCTTGCATCTTCATTTGCAGTTAGCGCCGAAATTACGACATTAAGCCCAGCGTCAGATGCCTTATTTGCCAAATGGGCACAAACAGATACCGCGCGAAGGCGATCTTCTTTTCTAAAACCAAAATCTTTACCAAAAAATGCTCTTATTTCGTCGCCGTCATAATGAATAGTCGGGATACTTTCTTCTCTCATCTTATCAGCAAAAAGCTTACCCGTAGTAGTTTTACCGGCAGATGTAGGACCCATTAACCACAGTACGAAAGTATCTCTACTCATATGGGTGATCCTCGTTCATATAACCTAAGTCGAAAGAAAAAAAAAGCTCGACGAATATCACTTGCGGGAATCCACGGCTTTGTTCTGATTTATAGCGTTGTGAGTTAAAATGACAGACACTCTTTAATTTCATCAGCACCTTTGGTTATAACATCACTCTTATGGTGCGGGAGTATGGTAGAGGGCGGAAATATTGTCGTCCGGGCGGCCTAAACGAACAGATTGATTATTCTCCGAAAGGTCAACCCAATTCCCAAGCTCTGCCGACCGATAGATCCCATGCAGTAAGGTTAGCGTACCCATACCATCCTCGAAAGAAACCGGTGGCTTATTTTGGTTGTTGAGAACACCGGCAATATCACCGTACATTTCCCGATGACCAAAGCCATAGACCATTTCAAATTTTTCGCTATTGATCTCACATTTTTCTGGGTCCGGTGAAAATGTAGTCAAAATATTAGTTGCCTCCCCAGATATGACCGCCAGCCCCTTAGAGCCAACTATAGAGACAGAAGCCTCAAAATCATCGGGCCGTGCCGCGGTGGTTATTTCAATTACACCTAAGCCACCCGCCCGGAATTCAAATATTGCAGCGGCAGTATCTTCTACTTCAACTTCCACCCCCTGGGTGGCGGTAATAGCGTTTACGCGCAGAATTTCCCCACCTAGATAACGGAGTATATCCAGATAGTGGACTCCCTGATTTGTCAATGCTCCGCCGTCGTGGGACCATGTGCCTCGCCAAGCATCGCGGTCATAGTATCGCTGTGGACGACACCAACGAACTCGCGCACTAGCCATGCGAATATTCCCGAGCTCCATTTGGTCAATTGCCTGACGAACAAAACGAACGGCTTTATTATATCGGTTTTGGTAAACTGGAAATATTTTGCAACCTTTCTCCTCTGCCAACGTATAAATCTCCCGCATTTGTTCGGGTCGCATAAACGTTGGCTTTTCGACAACAATGTGTTTTTCATAAATGCTGATAATGTCTTTAGCATGCTCAAAATGCATGCCAGATGGTGTTGCAATCGTAACAATATCAACATCTGGAACTTCCGAAAGCATTTGATGGTAATTATCAAAATATGGTACCCCGTATTTCTTGGCCAAGGGATCACCACGTTCTTCGCGTAAGTCTGAAATCGCCGCAACATTCACTTCCGTCAATTGTTCCATCATCCTACAATGATGCATAGCGACGCGCCCACCTCCAATGATAGCTACCTTTAGTGATTCAGACATTTATAATTTTCGAAATTTTGTGTGAGCAAATCATGTTTCATCTAATTTCTTATGCAACTCATTGTCGATATGGTTAATACACGAAACCAAACCCTGACCCAGATCTATGAAAGAATTGGAAACCAACTTGCGAGCAGTATTGGGATGATAGGAATAAGGGGTGACCTCGTAGTGTGCAGCTCGTTTTATTTCAGAGTAGGTAACTTCTATTTCGCAATTCATTACTTCTTGAATCATCCGCAACAAGTCTTTTTGACGCATGCGCTCAACACCTGTCAAAATTGTGTGTTGGTTCACGAATTTATCATCTTCTAATATGTCGACGGAGAGTGCAGCGGCATCACTTGCGTGAATGTATTCGCGCACTTCTTCTCCATCTCCATAATGATGGATCATCTGAGTAGTGAGAGCGTCTTTTAGAATTTTATAAACGCCATTATCCTCACCGGCTCGTTCTCCGTAAAGTGATCCATAACGAATTATGGTAAACGGAACACCGTAACGCCTCGAGTATTCTTCAACGATTTTCTCAGACGCCAACTTACTAATACCGTAAATACCGCCTTTATTGCTAAGGGCATAGGCGCTGCTTGCGTAAACAAATCGCTCTAAGCCTGCGTCTTTGCAGGTCTCAAGAACATTAAGGGTGCCTATCACATTTTGTTCAATAGTCTCCCGCGGCAACTCGTGTGACTCATCCATATCAGCAAGTCCCGCAAAATTGTATACAACACTCGACCCGTCTACTATCGCCTCCAAACTTGAGGGGTCTGTGATATCGCAAAGAAGAAACCTTTGTGGATCCTTAAGATAATTTGAGTATTTGATATCAGCCACCAAAACATCATACCCTCGTTTAGTGAGCTCGTCGGCTATATAACTACCCAAAAATCCGCTGCCACCAATTACTGTCACTTTTTTCATTCTATTGCTCAACCTCTTGCTATATTTGAGACATACTATTCGTTTCGTTCGGACCCAAAGCCCACGTTATACAACAGCACTTAGGAGACTTTTTTTAGAAATCTAAGCCCAGGTAGTCTTATTTCCACTATGACGTACGGCGACACGGTGACCAACAATGGTGACAAACTTTTAGATTTCAGCTACTTACAAAGTTCAGCAAAACTAGCACATAAAATCAATTTTCTTCATTATATCCCTTAACCCCTTATTTGATTTGAGACGTACCATTCATCTCGTTCCGGCTCAAATCCCGCGCTATGGAACAAAGCGTGTGAGGCGCTAATTTTCTCAGAACTCCAGGCACCGTATTGGCTACCGGTTCAGTGAACGCATTGGAAATCCGGCAGATCCGGATGTGCCGACTGGCAGCCGCTGCCCGGTCGATAGAATCAATACCGGCACCCCATTTCGAAATGACTTTTAGTCTCGGGGCCGACGCCATGGCATGATCAGTGAATCTGTCATCACCATAGATTACGCCATCTATGTCGCTCAGCACCTCAACCAGTTCGTCTTCCTCGAGCCTTTCTTCGACATCGGCTCGATATCGTGGTCGACAAAATACTTGCGGTATTCGTCCACAACTGGAAGAAAATAAGGTGCGGAGATCAGGACCCGGTATTTCATAAAAAATTTTCTTCGTAAACGGGCTCAATAGGTTTCCGCCTCGGTCTCGCCGCCGAGGTCCGTAAGGTATTCTGGTTCGGCCGTGCATAATGCTTCAAGCTCTTTTATACCGAATAGTGGGTTTTGAGGATGCAGTCGGTCATAAATTCTACTTACCCGAGCGTAATCTTCGGGCGTGTCTACGGTAACTCGCCAGAACCGGCGATCAGGCCGACGATCTAGGAAGACCGCGGGATATTCCTCTGAGCGCGCCCACAAATATGGCGAAACGTGCTCTCGATCATAAGGGTCCGTCGCGTCGCGGTCGGCTATCCGCAAGAGTTCTGCCGAAAAAATTTCAGTGTCGTATCCGTGCGGATAACCGCTGTCTAGCGCAGTGCGGGCGAACGACGAACCGGTCGAGTTCGCTAGTGCGAGAACAGCCCCGCTCACTTGCGGGTCAATCAACGGACAATCCGATGTGATGCGAATAACAGTTGTCGCGTCGGTCGCGTCGGCCGCCAGTGCATATCGACGTAAAACATCATATTCCGGTCCACGCACCACAACGACATCCTTGAAAGGTTCCAGCATGTCGACAATTGGATCGTGGACAACACCCTCAGGTGCGGCGACACAGACACAATCGACTCCCGGGATCGCTTGGGCCCGCTCCACAACACGCTGGAGCATAGGTTCGCCGGCGAGGGGCAGGGCAATCTTGCCGGGTAAGCGAGTAGAACTCATTCGCGCCTGCATGATGACGACGGTAGACTCCAAAACTAGCTCTCTATATCCAAGAGGGTTTCAAAAGCTTCTGCCATCCCGAGCCCCGATTGGCTTCCACGCAGCCGAGCGATAGCCTCTATCGCTTCGAATGATCGGGCGTGGGGAAACTCTCGCATTTCACTCTCATAACAATGCAGTGCCGCCAATTTCTTAGACCAGAAGGCGGTGATACCAACGAAATGCGTCGGTCGGAACGATGCCCCCATTGCAGCAGTTGACCATTCCGTGCTCGATACCGTCTCAAACGCATATAATTTCCGAACCAGGCTATCCGGAAGCGGGCGGCAGGCTGTCACAACAGCTTGATGCAGGATGCGATGATCGGCATTCAGGTCGGCGCCACTGTGGGTATACACGACACGCGGGGCAACCCTTTCAATTACAGCCTCGATCGACTGAATCACATCGAGCAGCGGCAATGTATCCAGCCGGTTGTCCGGCAGCCCCAAGAGTTCAGGTGGGTGCGTTCCAAGTTCCATGGCAGCTTCTTTCGCCGCGGCGAATGCCTCGTTAGAGACGCTTTTTCCACCTCGCGCGGCGGGACCCTCCCCCGCAACAAGGACGTGGACATCATCACCGTTTGAAACATGGCGCGCCAGTGTCGCGCCGACACCAAGTACTTCGTCATCCGGGTGGGCAACGACAACAAGAATTTTCATCCGCGAACTCCTATTGCAGACATGATTTCTTCCCGGCCCAAATTTTCCGACATGATAATGTCGAGGCTGCTATCGCCACAGCGGAACAAAAGGTCGACGATGCTCAGGTGCGACACGAAACGGTCGTCCAACTGAGGATAAACTGGGTGATTGTACTCTTGAAATACAACGTAGATGTGGCGTTTTTCAAAGGCGTTCAAGTCCGCATATTTTTCCCCCTGGGCACCGAAAATAAACGCATCGGCATTCATCTGGATACACATGTCGAGCACAAGGTCGCCCTTACTTCCCTTGAAATCAAATTCATCGGCGCGGCGGATCGGCGTTTCAATACCCAGTATTTCCAGAAACCAGGACAGCATCGATTCATTCAACTCGGCTAACGTATTCCAATCTCTCCTGTAAATATCCTCAAAATAATCTGCATACTGGGAAAAATAGGGCGTCTTCCCGTAGTTCATCCGCAGTGTATTCCAATGCTTACGCCGCCAGGGCAGGGTATTGCTGATCTCGATATCGGTAAATTTTCGGTCGAGCCTGCCCTTGTTTAGAGCCGGGACAGTCAGCCACAACGGTCCCTCCGGTGTAAGAATCTTATTTCTGTTGTTCCAATCTTCATCTTGATACTGAACTTGGTTAAATGAAATAAAGAGATCCGATAACGCAATCTTGTGAAACAAGCCAAGCCAGGGAAGATAGACAGGTTGATGGGCGGTCAGAATCATTTATGGATAATTAAGGGTTGGCGAGAATGGTTTTGCGAACATCGGAAAGAACATCGGCTACTCGCGCAATATCGCTGTCCTGTAGCGCTGGATAAAGCGGTAGCGAGAGGGTTGTATCGGCAAGAGATTCCGCCACCTGAAATTCGTCTGGATCGAGTCCGAGATAACGATGTAACAATTCATACCGCTCTATAGGCACAATGACAGTGATCCCAGCGACTTCGAATTTCCGTTTTGCCGCCTCGCGGGCCTCCAGGTCTGGAAACCTGACGACAAATCGGTGTGGCAGACGGTCTTTATCTTCGAGACCTTGCTGGATACCCAGACTGGAATTCAAACGGGCCCTATAAATACCGTGTATCTTCTGACGCCGCGCCCGAATATCGCTGAGGCGCCGCAACTGGCTGCGCACCATTGCCGCCTGCATATCAGTCATCTGTAAATTAAATCTCGGAACGTATTCTTCCCTACAATCGAATTCGCGGTAGTCTCGCGCAGCCTCTGACACGGCCCCTGTCCGGTCCCAAATCATCCCGCCTTGTCCGCCAGTGACAATCTTCGAGGCATAGAATGAAAACACTGCCGAAGTTCCGTCCGAACCCATCGGACGACCCTTAAACATGCCTCCGATCGACTGGCAACAATCTTCAAGAACTGGAATATTCAGGTGTTGCAGGGCGGCAATATCCGCCCGCGCGCCGAAAGAATGCACTGCGATCACCGCATCAACCACTTTTGCATGTTGTTCAAGCGCAACTGCTTCGATGGTGAAATCATCTTTGCGAACATCGACTACTAGAGGTGTTGCGCCAACCATATGGACAGCGTTGAGCAGAGATGAGCATGAATAAGTCGGCACCGCCACTGATGTACCGACGCCGATTTTCATACCTTTTAGCGCCAGAAATAATGCTGCGGTCCCGGAGGAAACCGCGCAGGCGGCTCCTCCGCCATAGATATCGATGAAATCAGTTTCGAGCGCCGCAATTTCTGGCCCCTGCGCAATATAACCGGACTCCAGAACATCGGCGACAGCCTGCTTGTCGGCGCCTGTGATCAAAGGCCTGTTATGTGGGATCATCGCCGGTAGATTCTCCATGTCGCGCCTCGTATTCAGCGCGATAGTACTCCTCTCTCACAATCATCGGGTTTCCGACGACAAGTGAGAAGGGAGGTATATGTTGTGCCCGCACAATCGTACCGGCCCCGATGACAGAATGATGACCAATGTCTGCGCCTCCTAGTATGGCGCAGTGGGATCCAATAAAAACGTTGTCGCCAATTATGATATCGCAGTACTCTAACTCATCGGAAATACCGATCGCGCGACGATGTGAATCGGCGGCGTTAATTGCAACGAAGGACGCAATATCACAATCAGCCCCAATGGTAACGCGTGCGTTACCGGTGTTCACTTCCGAGAAACCACCAATATAAGTGCCCGGTCCGATCTCCGGTTCACCGTTGATCCAGACTAGCGGATGATACGCATTGTCTTTGTTCCCGATCATATCGAGAAATGCCCTACGGAATGAATCACGCGTTTCGAACATCAGGTCCCCGCGATTGGTTTATGCACGACGAGTCCGTACATAAATTCGTGCTGGCTCGTAAGCCGATTTTCTCCGCGCGCGAACGCTTCAAGACCTGAGTCGGCGGCCATCGAAATAGCTTCCACCCGTGATATCCACAGAATTTGTTCGATAAGGCTCCTCTCATGTTTGCGTGCTTCCTTATTCGGATTGGCGTTGATCTGGGCGACCCTCTTGTGACGAAGATAGGGATCGGGATTGGCAGCAAGAAAGCCGACTGCACCCGGACGCATCACACGCGCAAGTTCCCTGAAGGCGACAGCGGCATCTTCTATAGATGGCAAATACTGTAGCACGCTATAGACAAGGACCTTGTCGAATGATTCCAGCGGTTGACCCGTGTCGGTAAGCGAACCGCCATCCGCTGTCGCATTCGCGTATGGCTCAAGGTTTGCAGCAGCCAGCGCAACCATCTCTGGCGCCAAGTCGGCGGCATGAACGCGTGCGACCAGTGGTGCCATCACCACCGAGAACATTCCTGGCCCACACCCAAGATCAAGAACATGGTCGGACGGCAAAGGTTTGAGTACATCAAAGACGTCAGCGACAATATGCAAAAACGTCGTAATACTCGTAGAACCGCGCCCAGAGGCACTGAGAGCCGAGTCATCGTTAGCCTTTCGGCCCCAAAAACCTTGCCAGTCATAATCCGTTGTCACGTCGCGAGATCGTCCATTGAGATCAGGGTCCTAGCGGGCAATGCACGTTTTAGTCGGCGACCAACGAGTTTTGGCGTTTCGAAAGGCAACAGGCCGGTTCCAGGCCTGCGATATGCAAGGTCCGAGGTATCGATAGTATGCCCTTGCGGAAGGTCACGTACGACAACGATAGAGCGCCTTGAAATATCGCGCATATTTAGCTCTTCCTCGGTCGGATCTAGATTTCCACTACCGAGGCACCGCTCCAGCTGTCGGATCGTCGATGTCATTTGGGCCAATTCTGCCGGGTTCATCGAAAAATGATGGTCCGGTCCGGGCATATTTTTGTCTAGAGTAAAATGTTTTTCTACAATGCAGGCGCCCATCGCGACCGCTCCGGCAGCAGCCGTGACGCCGCTGCTATGATCAGAAAACCCAACCGGGTAGCCGTAACGCCCCATTATTTGCTGCATTCTGCGAAGGTTTACGCTTTCGTCAGGCGTGGGATAGAGCGAAACACAATGCAAAATAATGATCTGATCATTTCCAGAATCGCGGATAGTTGCAACTGCTCGGTCGATGTCATCGATCGTAGCCATTCCTGTAGAAATAATGACTGGCTTGCCCTTTCGCGCGACATAGTCAAGAAAAGGCGTGTAGACAATATCGTCTGATCCAATCTTGAAGGCCCCGGTGCCGAGGTCATCCAGCAGATCGACCGCGACCCTATCTGTCGGAGTTGACAAGGGTATCAGTCCGAGACCCCGCGCGTGATCGTATAGACGCGCAAAATCCTCCTTTTCTAGCTCTAATCTCTTGAACATGGCGAGCATCGACTCCGTCACTGATTTGCCCTGCGAGATATAAGTGTAGGTTTCGTTAGCACTGTTATTGAATTCCTCCGCATCGAAAGTTTGGAATTTCACACAATCGGCACCCGCTGCAGCGATTGCATCCACCATATTCTTTGCAACATCAAGGTCGCCGTTATGGTTTACACCGACCTCCGCGATGACAAAAGACTGTGCGCCACCACCAATCTGGCGATTTTCTATTTTAATCATGTCTGATTTCCTGTTCAGTCATCGCAGCGATTATCCGTTTTGCACCTAAGCCATCGACTAGGAACCGCCCGCAATCCGACATACGATTCCGCCGTTCGGTGTCGTGAATCAGCTCTAGGCACAGAGAAGCTGCGTTTGCCGCCGCGTCAGCACCGGTCCCTGCGAATAGCGAGGCGCCAGAATCAACTAATGCGTCGACGCCGGTCTGATTGTTGGCCAGACGAACGATTACCGTTGGAATCCCGGCTGCCGCAAGTTCGATGCTAGTGACGCCACCCGCACAGATAGCGACGTCTGTCTGGCCGAATCGCGGAATTTGATCAATAAACGGCGTCACTTTGAATCGCGTATCCTTTTCAAGGGCGGCCAGGCGTTGGGTAGCAACGACTGCTTCAACGTTATACGCTAACTTACTTTCTGATAGATGGCGCATAATTTCATAAATAATTTCGTCATAATCGCCGGCGCCAAATGTAAGAAGAACAGCCGGAACACCGCTAGCTTCGGTTCGAATGTATCTTAGTTCCCGCCTGAGAGAAGCAAATCCAACGCCAAGCAGAGTTTTATCCGTTTGCCGGCAATTTTTCTCTGCGCCAGGGTTCTGATTGATCATTAGGTCACAGGCTGCGGGTGCCGGCGGTCCGTCGAAATACATTATTAACCGGGAGCGCACCTCGGACCTTATCCCAGCACGATATACATCATTAAAATGATAGCCGTCGATCACGATCCAATCGGCGGCGTAAGCCTTCGCATATTCGGCCACCGATTTCTCATCAGGATCCGAAGGGCTGATAGTATATACCGGAATACCTTCATTCAGCCACTTATCAACCCCCGGCGCGGCCACCGTCGCCGTTAATAATCGACATGAGGCGCCTTGGTCTACAAATTCCTGCGCCAGACCTAGACATCGCATCAGGTGGCCAGCACCAATTCCATCTCCGCCGTCAACGCGAAATAAAACAGACCAGCTCTCCGCGTTAGACGGCATGTCCATCCTAGCGAAACAAAGCCTTTCGATGATCTTCGATGGCGTTGTAACCCCGGCGCGTATTTGTATGTTCCGTTTCTGTTGCCGGTGGCACAGACGCATATCCCATCAGGGCACGTTGGCGTTCAGTGAGTTGCTCGTATATCTCCCGCGGCAAGGACCTAGTCATATCGAAGCGCGGCTTTACCCACCACCTTTGCAAAGTCGCTATCAACATCCAGGCTTCCTGATGACTAGTTCGAGGGGCCGACCCGTGCCATAGCCTACCATCCCATACAATCACGTCACCGGCCAATACCGGCAGGGCCGTGGTCTCCGGGAATTCCCTCTCTGTATATTCGCCACGGACATGCGATCCGGGGACGGCAATCGTGCATCCATCCGTTTCGTCTCTATCGTTTAGCGCAATAGCGACCTGCATCATCCATGTGCGTGGCCCGGGAGCTGGCATCCAGCTGTCGATATGGAGGCGTAATCGGGATGTGCCGCTCACCCGCGCAACATATTCTCCCAGAATATAATTAGGCGCGTCCTCCGGCAAGGCAGGATAATACGGGTCGTTTATAAAGGCCTTAAGCAACTTTTCGATCGCGTGATCGCCCAGCAAATCAACAAATAGTTTGTCTTTGTTTTGTAGATTGAAAACTATGTTCTCATCAGAGCGCAGATTCGAGAATTCAGGATATTCCGTCCCCTCCATTTCCTCAGCCACCTCTGCCAGCCGGTCTCTGACGGGCGTCAATTCGGTATCGCCAAAAAGGCCTCTCAGTTGAGTGTATCCAAGCACCTTCAAGTTCTTGGTATGGATGGCTAATTCAGAGCTCGAGATTTTCATTGAATCTCCCCGTCAACTAGTTGGTGGTCTGGACAATCGGCATCAATACGAATTTGACAAATAGCATTGAAAATTCACCTTCCGGCAGAGGCAGTTATTTACCTAAGCTAAACTCGCGGAGGCCGCTGCGTTATAATCCTCCAGACGATTCAATTTCCAAACCGTAAAAAACAATCTGAGCCGCGCGAACGGCCCGGTACGGGCGTATCTCTGACGCCATGCAACTACGGCACCCTGAACCGGGCGCGACGACCACCATCGCGGTATATCTTCCCACGTGCTGTTAATATGCTCGGCTGCGGCCTCGGCATCCGTATACAATACGCCGGCTTCATGTAGCGCCTCGAAATAGGGCTGGGCCTCCTTGCAAAGCGCCCAGTCAGGCCAGTTCCAGAAGCATACAACCGGGATATTCGCCGCCAGCGCAAAATGTAGCGCCGTTCCAGGGTGATCTAGGACAACAAGACGGCAACTTGTCATGCGGGCATTTAAATCGCCTGCAAGGATCGGGAGATCAGGAATATGGCGCAGCACATAAGCTTCATCTTCAAGGTCCGATAGACCCTGAGGCTTCGGGCGATAAATTGTATCGCTCATAATTTCGGGATTCAGTTCTTTGAAAAACCGAACTTTCTGTTTGCGGTACGCAATCACCTCGCGGGGGCGCGGCACACAATCGAACCGCATTCCATGCACAGCGATCCGAGCACCTACAAAAATAAGCTCGCGTCTGATCTGCCGGTGCTGATTGCGAAAGGCAGCCAGTGCAGGCGCCAAATAGGGGATTCCCCGAACCGGAAGATCAGCTTGACATTCCCAGCCCCATGTCAAGTGAGCGTGGTCCGGGGCGTACGTCGGGCGACTCCACGGTATTGTTCCTCCGGTTCCGTCCCAGCCACCATGCTGAATACTGACGAGACGTTCCCCAGCGATCAACGCATGGGCTACGATCAGTCTTTGACGGTCAATAACCGACCGCGTGTTGGCGATATAAAGGCGTCCGGGAAAGTAGCGAATGCTGCTCGCTACCCGGTCGAGTTCACAGAAATTAGCCCCTCCGATTGTGTCGGGTACCATGTTTGTCAGTACACTATCAAGAAGCGCGAGAAAGTCGGCGGAAAAATCGGCCAACTTATCCGCTGACGGCCGGTAATCTGGCAGCTCGACTCGACTGCGCGGAAGCATAGCTACGAACAGCGATAGCGGTAATTTTGCAACCCGGATCCCAGGAAGATGATCAAAAGGCAGACGCGGTATAATTTTTTGCATCCTCACCGCAACCGGTGACCCGGTTTCGTCCCCCCGGATCGGAGCACTGGGAGAAGTTCGATGCACCAAAGGGGAAGTACTCTCAACCAAATTCCAATCTGGCGGCGCAAGCGACCTGGCAATCATCGAGTCAATTTCAAACTGAACTATCGGATCAAAATTCAGACTCTGCATGAAGTCAGTCAAATCGGCGAATTCTCTGCGACCGAGGTCGGTTGCGACGTATACTGTCAGGCTTTTTTGGCCATGCCGTCGAACCAACTCCTCGAAATTGCGCCAGCGGGCCCAAAGTGCTGTTGTACCCAGCGATAACCACAACAACAGGTATCGATACCAGAAGGCTACTGGTCGATCGATCTTATGGAGCGTGTTGAGACGCTCCGCCCAGTTACCAGCGAGAGTATCTACCAGTGCCGCAGCCATTCGGTCTGCATCCACCAATTTATCAGGGGTGTCAAAGGGCTCCACGAAGTCAAGATCTTCCCAGCCTGGATGGGTAGTTTCTCGACCTATGAAACACCAGGGCCCAGCTGCTACATCCATCTGGAAATCGAAATTTTCATCGACTGGGCCGAGAAAAAGACGATTAATCACAAGAGCGCTGCTTTCAGGTTTTCAACTACGCGAAGAACGTCGTCTTCCTCCATCCCGGCGAACAGCGGCAGCGACAGGCACCGCTGATAGAACGCTTCCGCACCCGGCATTGGCGGTGTTTTTGACTGCTCATAATAGGGCTGTGAGTGGACCGGTATATAATGAACTTGGGTGTCAATTCCATTCTCGTGCAGGCGATTTATTAACTCGGCTCGTGAAAGGCCGGCGGCCTCGAAATCGATCAGTACTTGATAAAGATGCCAGCCGGTTATGTCCGACGGGACGCGCTTAGTCGGCCTGATCACTGGCGCGAGTTCGGATAGCGCGGTATCGTATTCCAGCACGAGTTGTTCGCGTTTTCTAACGCTGGCTCCAAGTCGGGACAATTGCGATAGGCCAAGGGCACAGTGGATGTCACTGACCCGGTAGTTGAAGCCGAGTCTCTGCATCTCGTAATACCAAGGGTCGTCAGTTGCACCATTCTTGAAATTGTCGCGGACAATTCCGTGAGTACGGTATTCTCGAACCCGCCCCGCAAGACCCTCATCATTTGTGGTAACTGCACCACCCTCACCCATCGCCACGGTCTTAGCCGGGTGGAACGAAAAAATCGTCATATCGCTCTGGGTGCACCCGCCGACACGTGCCGTCACCCCCTCTTCATTGTATGCCGTGCCCAGTGCATGAGCCGCGTCTTCGACGACTGACATTCCCCACTGTCCAGCAATAGTGTTGATCGCCGTCATGTCACAGGGTTGGCCACCGAGATGGACCGGATAAACTGCCCGGGGCAGGGTTGGCGACCGCGCAATTGCCGCCTCCATATCGGACGGGCGCATCAACCCTGTATCGGGGTCAACGTCGGCGAAAATCACATCTGCACCGGTGAAGCGCGCGCCGTTTGCGGTCGCAGCAAAGGTGACAGTCGGAACAATGACCTTATCCCCGGGGCCCAGACCAAGCGCCAACGCTGTAAGATGAAGTGCTGCAGTACCGCTTGAGCACGCAATCGTGAAGTCTGCTTGAACCTCGGAGGCAAGCGCGTTTTCGAACGCATTAACAACAGGTCCCGTCGTCAGATAGTCGCTCCGCAATACTTGTACAACCGCCGCGATGTCGGCCTCGTTAACGGTCTGACGCGTATAGTGCAGAAACCGTTTCATCCAGTTAGCTTGGCTCCGTAGGGTTTTTAGTCATTATTTGTCTGCCGAAGTTTTCAGTAATGCCACAAAGCTAGCGGCATCGAGCCATCGGTCATTGGTATCGCTTGCATAGGTAAATCCGTCACCCACCTTTTGCCCGTCCTTGGGTGTAAAAGGCTCGTTACTCCAGAACTGAAAGGACGGAGCAATAATATAGCGATCTTCGAGTTCCCAAGTATGCCGCGCATCATTATCTGTAATCATAATCTCGTGAATTTTTTCACCTGGTCGAATACCGATGACTTCCATAGGAATTTCCGGCGCGATAGCCTTGGCAAGATCTTTAATTTTCATGCTTGGAATTTTTGGTACGAAAATTTCCCCACCAGTCATGGTTTCAAGACTCGACAGGACAAAATTCACTCCCTGGTTGACAGTAATCCAGAACCGAGTCATGCGTAGATCCGTGACTGGGATGCTCTTTGCGCCCTCGGCAACCAATTTATGGTAGAGCAGAACGACGCTGCCGCGCGAGCCGACTACATTGCCATATCTAACGACCGAGAAAATAGTACCGTCGTCGCCAGACAGATTATTCGCTGCAACAAATATTTTGTCAGAAGCAAGCTTGCTCGCACCATACAGGTTGATCGGGTTTGTCGCCTTGTCCGTAGATAATGCAATAACCTTAGCGACTCGTGCGCCGATTGCTGCACGAACAACATTTTCGGCTCCAAGCACGTTCGTATTGATGCATTCAAATGGGTTGTACTCCGCAGTCGGAACCTGTTTCAGTGCTGCTGCATGCACGACGATATCAACATCACGCATCGCCATCTCAAGGCGACCGTGATCACGAACGTCCCCGACAAAGAAGCGCATAAACGGGAAGCGTTCCGTCGGATAGGCTGCCTGCATTTCGCTTTGCTTGAATTCATCTCGCGAGAAAATAATCAAACGCTGCGGCGAGAACAGTCGACTAACTGTCTCGGCAAAGCTTTTCCCGAAAGTGCCCGTGCCGCCGGTAACCAGGATATTGGCCCCATTGAGGTTTGGGATTGATTGGTCGAACGTATGCAGGAGAGTTCTATCTGTCATTTTTGTATCTTTTGCGCAGGTAAAATTCGGTGTTTAAAAAGCCGCATCTATGAAAACATAGCGCCTTCAAATACACCCATCTGTTTCAGAAACAGGAGTATCGAATAACAGCCGATTAACACGGTAAACAGTGAATCGAATGAAAGATTGCAAATATAGTCGAGACTACGATCAAAAAATGCCCTTTGTTCACGCTACCGCAGTCCGGGTGAATCGGTCCGCCCAGCCGGCTTTAGGAACTGAGGCCTGAGACAGGCCAGAAAATCACACGTGCGCGCTGATCGAATCTAGCTGCACTTTGGCCTTCACCTGCCGGCCCATTAGGTCGATCAGAATGACAACCCGCTCATCGTCAGTCGCACTATCAAACTGGCAGATATAATCTGCAAAAGCGCCCGAAATAACCTGCACCTTGGCACCCTTTTCAAATGGTACACTTCGGCCAGTGAGGATCAGGCCACAGTCATCTTCATTGCGCCTGATCTCCTCCACGAGTCCGGTCGGCACCGGCACCGGGCCCCCTTCATCACAGATCAGATACAATACACCAATAGTAGAATTTATTGCTCGCCATCGCTGATCGGCACCGGGCATGGTGACAAATAGATAAAGTGGAAAGAGGGGGCGCGGCTGCCAGCTTACGCGACGCGCATGACTAATCCGGCGAAGATACCGCGGCAGGTAGACTTCAAAACCCTGCCTCTGCAGATGATGCTGCGCCTTGAATTCCGCATTAGCATGCGTTCTGGCAACATACCACCGGGGCGCCGATACGTTGCCCGACGACGAATCAATCATGGGTCAGCACCGGCGGCTTCCGCGAGACTTTCAGCATCGGGGCCGTCAGAACGCGGTCCGGTGGAATTGCATCTACAAGACCTTCAAATACGCGCTGTGCATTCTGGATATCGGTCACGATAACCGCGTTTATTTTTTCCAGGTCGGTCAACCGGTTCACCACGGGGAGTCCGGCAAACCGCGGAGACGCTTCGCCCTCAACGAACGTATTGATCACGCCGACAATCTCGACCCTGGACCTCTCACTGAGACACAGCGTCGCTATCTCTGCTAGGTCGCCCACACCCGCAAGCGCTACCCGGTTCCAGTTCTTTTGCTCACAAATCTCAAAAAGGGCTGCACATTGTTCACGGGATGAACGAAAGAAATTGAATGACATCGACAGATAGTCTGCCGTCAGCCTGCCCTTCTCGGCAAATCCCTGCGGCGTCAAATAGTAGGCATATCGGTTCGCGGGGGCCTGCCTGACCTTAATAAATCCTTTTTTGATACAGCGCTTCAGGTAAGCATTTGTGAGCCCAAGAGCTATCCCCAGCTCCCGCGATATTGCTCGTTGCGTCGCCCGCTCATCGAGCTCTACCGCACTCAAAACGCCGAGCGTGATAGTATCGGGATTATTCTCTCCGCTAGTTCCGTTGCCACCGATTGCCATAATCCCCTATCTAATGGGCCCGCAATAAATTTAAGTATATTACGGAATCGAGTACTATCATGTTCGCTCCATGAACGTCAAGAAAATCCTTTTTAAATCAGATAGATCGATACATCAAGGGCCACCATTATGATAACTTAGAAATGGATTGATCAATATGCGTTCACTGCATGAATCACATAACATCCTACGTTGGTGGGTATTGGTGAAAGCGTCAGACGATCGAAGCCGATTCATTGACACGACAGATTGATGAAAGTAGACCAGTGGTGTTATTAGAAAATAAAAATCGTCACATTAGGCGGGTGGCCTATAAATCATAGACCTCGGATTTTTAGGTATTTCTGTCAGTTTCTAGGTGAGAAGGTTTCTGGCTGGTCAGAGAGTGCTTAATAATTTTCAATTTAGTCCGCAACATTAATTTAATTAACCGTCTTTTCCTAGCCAGCGTGATATTGTTTGCTATTTAAGAATACCATTGTTTTCAAACATACCAACTTGTTCAAGGAGCAAACATATATCGTTCCCCACATGAACTTCAATACTAGGTTTTCAAGGAGAAAAAGATTTTAATTAGTTTTTTGGGGGAAGGGCAAATTATTTATTGCAAACTCCTATTAAGGTATTACGTCAATACATTGAGGAAAATAAACCATGAGGACCATATCTAATAGAACAACCCTAACCTCAAACCGAATTGAAATTTATTGGAACTTCAATACTTAAAATTTAAGTAATAAAAACTGATTATGCTTTTTCAACTTTTTCGCTATATAGTGGAATTCGGCCAATAGCGTTGCGCGTATCAACCACTAATCTACTATAATTTACCAAATCAGCATAATTTAACCCATCATGATCTGTACAAATTAAAGCTGCATCATATTTTGTAAAAGTCTTTGGTGACCAATCAATAGATTTTCTACCTGCCAATTGAGAGTGATTTCTAGTTTTTGGAATTATCTGAACATATGGGTCAAAATAATCGACCATTGCCCCCCGATTCTCCAACTGTTCAATTAGAACTAATGCCGGACTCTCACGTGTATCATCAACATTTTTCTTATATGCGAGGCCCAGTAAAAGGATATTTGCCTTAAACAAGTTTTTATTAAATCTTTTTTTTAACGCTGACGATAGTGTCTCTATAACTTTCTGCGGCATTGCCGTATTAATTTCTCCAGCCAGTTCAATAAACCGTGTTTTCTCTCCTACTTGTTTTGCTCGCCAGGACAAATAAAATGGATCTATTGGAATACAGTGGCCCCCAAGTCCGGGACCAGGGTAAAACGGCATGTAACCGAAAGGTTTTGTTTCCGCAGCCTCAATAACTTCCCACACATCGATACCCATTTTCTCATAAATCACCTTTAATTCATTCATGAGAGCAATATTTACTGATCTAAAAATATTTTCAGTTAGTTTTACTGCCTCAGCTACATCCATAGAAGACACAGGAACTGTTTCCACAACGATCTGGTCATATAATAACTTTGCCACCTCAAGCGCTTTTTGTCCGTCTGCACCAATTACTTTTGGAATACTGGCAGTTACAAACTTTGGATTACCTGGATCCTCTCTTTCAGGAGAGTAGGCTAAATAAAAATCTTTAGAAGAGGTTAACCCACTTTCTTCGAGAATGGGTTTGACAACTTCTTCGCAGCAACCAGGGTATGTCGTGGACTCGAGAACAACTAGTTGCCCAATTCGCAAACGAGAAGCTATGGTTCGAGAGGTTGAATCTAAATAGCTCAAGTCTGGTTCTCGAATATCGTTTAGAGGAGTTGGCACACATATGATGATTGCTGACATCTCCCCCAACGACGAGAAGTCATAACTGACAGTTAATGCTTTCGAAGAGATATGTTGCTTAATAATATTGTTTTCAATGTGTTTAATATAAGACCGACCTTTCGTCAGTTGATCAATCTTCTTTGGATCCACGTCGAATCCCGTGACCAAAAATCCTTTGTTGGCAAAGGTAACAGCGAGGGGCAAGCCCACATAACCCAAGCCAATTACACCGATTTTTGCCGCTTTGTCATTAATAATCTTGAGCAGCGTTTTATGGTTCATATCCGTCTTAAAATAATTTATCTAAGAATATTGATGGACGCTTATTGTGTATCTCTCTATTCAATCAATAATGTCCCTAAGTTGCTTTTAAAAGGCCAATTTAGTCACGTGTCAAACTCCATTTTATAGATGCACCTCGCCCAAATAACTCACCGGGGATCGTTAACTGTTGGCTTCGGCGCGGCCGGATGGATCCATCCAAGTATACACTGTCTTCTATTAAAATTGCCTGGTTATTTGCAGCAAATTTCCACCCCGCTCCTCGTCTCGGTTTTAGCAACGCTGCTTTTCCGTGCTGAATGAGAGTAGCTTGCACATTTGGATGCAGATGGAATCTTACGACGTATCTTTGCCCACCAGGGCCTTCAAGTTCATCTTCCCCCTGAATTTTAGAACCATTAGATGACATCATAATAATCCGTCGGTGAATAAGGTTTAATATTTCATCATACCCATCGCTTTTTGCCTCGATTATAGCTCTGCCTCCATTTTCCCTACGGCTACAAATAACATTTGCAGGTATTCGCTTAAATCCCCCTAGCTCATCCAGTTCCGCTGAATTAATGCCATCCACACAGACGGTTGAATGGGCGGCAGTAGACCTAAGAGCTTGATGCCAACTCATTCCCATAAATCTAGTCGCTCCGCAGTTAACTATCAGCCTTTCTTTGCCCACGCTTAATTCGAATGATAACGCCCCGGCGTGACCCCATCTGTTTGCATCTAGTGGCGGAGGAGTGCCAACATCCATAACTAAAACTGTTCGTGCGGCCTCCAATCTATGAAACCCTGAATGGAGGTAGGCTGACGGCGCTTTTTTTTGTATTTCAGCCTTGGAAATCAACGCCTCAATTTCTTCTAATTCGCAGTTATCACCACCGTTAAATCGCGCGAGCTCACCATCACCGAGACGCATTCCTTGGAGCATCTCTGCAATACTGTTGATAGATTGGTTTAACCAATTCGGAATACAAAAATGCGCTGTAGATAGTGTTGATTTTATTTCCAGCAAATCCCTCAGAAAATCCTTCTGGATTTTGGGGTTTCTTGAGATGTGCCCGCCATCAGGATACCGCTGGCGGTTGATTTCTAGTTCCAGGCCCTCCATTCCCTGAACCAAATAACTATCGGAATTAGGTAGCGTGACACCCACATAAATAAGGCCCTTTAGGGCAGTCACTCTTGGGTACCCAGGCACCCCCTGCAATACGCTTCGAGAAAGGTGGCGCGACTGCCGACCGAGCTCAACAAGTATTTTATTCGAGAAATCCTTATTCGCTCCCCTTGAGAGGAAGGCAAAATGAGAGGTCCAGCTTGCCAAACGAGCACCAAGAATATCGGGACGCCAACAAAAGTGATCCCATTTGTCATAGGCCTCAATCCATTGGGCTATAAGTTTTTGCCCGTAACGGTGAGCATCTTCCGATCCAACACGCCTAAGATCAGAAAGCCACCTGAAACTATGAAGGAATGCGAGCCATTGTTCGTTGCTTTGCTCGGACAGGTCTCTGAACGAAGTAAAACCATATCTCGTCCCCTGCAAGGTAAATAATCCCGCTAGGATAGACTGCCCATTCGCAGCATTGCCCATCAGCAGTTCTGGTGGAGTGCCCAATAAACGCGGCGGAATGCGTCCCATTAATGTGTAGTTATAGAGAGGATTGCTATAAGTCAGGCGCAACAACCCGCTCAGAAAACCTTTCGGCTTCTCGGTCATCATTGTCTGCGAGAGCAATTTCTTCGCTCCTATCAATCGAATACTTTAAAACTTCTAACTATAAGCAAATAACAGACAAATAGTTAATCAGTCATGAACGAGGCGAGCAGCATAAAACCCGTCCATACCGCCATGTTCGGCCAAAAAACAAGGTAACGTTCTGAGATCACCGTCAGAAGTTAAAAACTCTTCCATTCCTGCTAGTTCTGAAGCGGATATGGGATACCTACTTACAGCTGCTTCGGAACCTATAAACGCTTTAATAATACTCGGCCCCTCTTCCGGCTGAAGGGAACACGTTGCATAAAGCACCACGCCGCCAGGTTTTACCATTTCCGATGCGGCTTGCAGTAACGCTTTTTGAACAACCAATCCACTCGTGACATGGTCTGGGTTTTTCAAATACTGGATATCCGGGTGACGGCGGATAGTGCCGGTAGCGGTACAGGGTGCATCTATTAAAACAGCATCAAGTAAGCGTTTTGGGCGCCATAAAATTGCATCTGCAACAACCGTTTCCACCGTTAAATTGAGTCGGGTTAGATTTTGTTTTAGCGTATTGAGACGATCAGCTGACCTGTCAATTGCAATTACCTCGGCGCCACCCGCAGCCAACTGAGCAGTCTTACCTCCGGGTGCGGCACATAGATCAGCAATTCTTAAGCCATTAATGTCCCCCAGTAATTTAACCGGCAGGGCCGCTGCTGTATCCTGAACCCACCATGCTCCCTCCTCATATCCAAACAATGTTTTGACATCGCCGTATTTGAACAATCTGATGCTTCCAGTATTAAGTAATTGACCCGAAAGCTTTTGAGTCCAGGTAGTAGCATTATTTTTTACTGTTAGGTCTAGGGGTGCCTGACAGAGATGTGCTTCGGCAATTTTGCGACATATTTGGTGGCCAAATGCCGCCGCCCAAGACTCCCAAAGCCACTCCGCCGTATTAAGTTTTGCGCTATCTTGTTCGCCAACCAACGTTTTGCCCTCCCGGTTGAGACGCCGGAGAACGGCATTGATCAGTTTATTGTAAGGCCCTTGTTTTCGTTTGTTAGCAAGTTCTACACTTGTATTAACAGCCGCATGAGGCGGCACATCGAGAAAAAAGAGTTGGGCCACACCAAGCCGTAAAATAGTCCTGGCACCTGCCGCCTTTCGTGGAAGAGGGCGGTTCAGACAACGCCCTATCAGTTCATCGATTTGGCCTAACCGCCGGAGGGTTGTAAGGATCAGGTTAAAAGCGAACGACTTATCACGGGTATTTAGCAGCCTCTGGTGCAACTGGAGTGAAAAAGAGCGTTCAAACGTCTGCTTACGATAAAGTATGTCTTCGAGAACATTTGCGGCTAATAAACGAGGCATGCTTTCCTTTATCAGCCGCTGTTAACTAACACAATAATTCAATAGGTTTATACTACAATCATTGCTTTGGTTTACTTTGACTAAGTATCAACATTTTTCAAAAACTGAATCATACAATATAATTTTTAAAGAAAAACAGTACTGAACGCCACCCTCTCACCGTCAAGAAAGTAAAAATAAACAAGAAGTCTTAAAGTGAATTTCTAAACCAGGCCGTGACCAAAACAGTGGGTCACATAGTCTGGTATAGCAAGAAGTTGACGCCGCTCCCACAAATCTCGTTGACTGGCTTAACGGCCAAACTTAACCATGATGAGTGACACAAAATTTCGGGTTTTATTGATTCATCCTGTTTACTACAAGATCATTGACGACGGTGGGATCAGCAAGGGTAGAAGTATCCCCTAAATTTGCCGAATCATTTTCCGCAATCTTACGTAAGATACGCCGCATAATTTTACCTGACCTTGTTTTGGGAAGTCCCGGTGCCCACTGGATTAAGTCGGGCTTGGCAATTGCACCAATTTCCTTTCGCACCCATTGTCCGAGCTCAACACGAAGCTCTTCCGAAGGATCTGTTCCTGCCATGATGGTGACATAGGCATAAATACCCTGTCCTTTAATTTCGTGCGGATAACCAACGACGGCAGCCTCCGAGACATCGGGATGTGCTACCAAGGCACTTTCCACTTCCGCTGTCCCCATACGATGCCCGGATACATTAATAACATCGTCCACTCTACCGGTAATCCAATAGTAGCCGTCCTCATCCCGACGACAACCATCTCCTGTAAAGTATTTGCCGGGGAATGCAGAAAAATACGTATCAATAAAACGCTGATGATCTCCATAAACCGTGCGCATCTGACCCGGCCATGAGTCCAAAAGCACCAGGTTACCTGAACAAGCTCCTTCTTGTATTGTTCCCTCGCTATCAACGATAGCCGGCTTAACACCAAAAAATGGGCGGGTAGCTGAGCCAGGTTTTAGTGCCGTCGCACCAACCAAAGGGGTGATCAAAATGCCACCTGTTTCCGTCTGCCACCAGGTATCAACAATTGGACACCGACCTCCTCCAACAACATTATAATACCAAAGCCAAGCTTCCGGGTTAATAGGCTCGCCGACGGATCCTAACAAACGGAGTGTTTTACGGCTTGTCTTTTCTACCGGCTCATCTCCTTCCCGCATTAGTGCGCGAATAGCAGTTGGCGCAGTGTAGAGAATATTTATGTTATGTTTATCCACCACCTGCCAGATCCGAGAAGCATCAGGATAGTTTGGTAAGCCTTCAAACATTGTTGTAATGGCACCATTCGTCAGAGGCCCATACAGAATGTAGGAATGTCCCGTCACCCATCCTACATCGGCAGCACACCAGTAAATATCACCGTCGTGATAATCAAAGACGTATTGATGGGTAATCGACGCATAGACTAAATATCCGCCCGTCGTATGCATCACACCTTTCGGAGTCCCGGTAGAACCAGAGGTATAAAGAATGAACAGTGGATCTTCTGCGTTCATTTCTTCTGGATCACAATTTGGCGCTTCGGCACCAGTGGCAATGTGATACCAAATATCTCGCCCTTCAACCCAAGAAATTTCTCCTTTGGTTCTTTCTACAACGAACACTTTTTTAACCGTTGGACAACTCTCCAAAGCCGCATCTGTATTCGCCTTTAACGGAATACCTTTGCCACCCCGGACTCCTTCATCAGCCGTTATCACGCAAACCGAATTGCAGTCCTGTATCCGCCCAGCCAAACTATCCGGCGAAAATCCTCCGAAAACCACCGAATGGATGGCCCCTATCCGGGCACAAGCAAGCATAGCTATAGCGGTCTCTGGTATCATCGGCATGTAAATCGTTACTACATCCCCTTTCTTAATACCTTCTGTCTTCAAGGCGTTGGAAAACCGGCAAACGCTTTCATGAAGTTCCATGTAGGTGATTGAGAGCGATTCAGAGGGGTCGTCCCCTTCCCAAAGAATTGCCGTCTGAGTTCCTCGGCTTTCTAGATGACGGTCTATACAATTATAACTGGCATTCAGGGTCCCGTCATAAAACCATTTGATGCGAACGTCATCTTCATAATCTACATCTTTGATCTTTGTATAGGGTTTAATCCAGTCAATTCGCTTGCCGTGTTCTCTCCAGAATGCCTCGGGATCTTCCAAAGAGCTCTCATACCACCTAAGATATTTGTCGTTATCAAGCCAAGCAGTCTCAGCGATATCGTTAGAAACAGGAAACAAATGATCTTCGGACATAACAGAATTCCAACCTCCACAATCTCATTATTTAAGGCCATTTCATCCATAAGAAATAGCTCAATACTCTAAATTATTTCTCCTATACTTCCTGATACAAGAACTGAAAACAAGACCCGAAAGTCCGTTCAGTTCGTATTAAAGGATTAAAACGTCTCCGTTTTTTATAGTCACTGGAACCGCCTCCAAAGAAGAAGATTGGCACGGCCCGGAAATACAGTATCCGTCTTCAATCTTGAATAAAGCGCCGTGAGTTGAACAAATAATATATTTTCTTTCTCTACTTAAAAACTTGCCTGCGTTGAGATCTAATGGTGCCCCGGTATGGGGACAAGAATTCAAATAGACCGTTACCCGTTCGCCATTTCGCACGGCTAAAACCATGTTCGTTTTGCCGTCAAACTCCGCAGTGAAAGCCGCGCTGTTTCCATCTTCGATGTCGCTAAGGTTACAGAGTTTATTATAGCTCAATTTTGTTCACTCACTACTATTATGTAAGACTTAAATGGGCTCTGGTTTTATTTTCAGAAAACTCTTCCGGAGAACAATATCTGTTGATTGTTATGGGGCCTTGTCTCGGATTTTAAAGTATCGGGGTCCACATACATTAAATTAATACACACTATGTTTCTACATCTGCCATCCGACAAATGATCCTCCAATGTTTATCGGGCACGGGCAGAACGGAAAGTCTCGTTTGACGTAAAAGCTGGAAATCGGCAAGTGTTTTAGTCGCTTTTATATCAGCGAGACTTACGAGTTTCTTGACCGGAAATAATGCCTTAAAATCTACCATACCAAATTTACCACTTGGATCAGTATGGTCTGGGTAGTGCTCCTTAACTACTTGCAGTATGCCCACAATGCTTTTTTCCGTAACTGAGTGGTAGAAAAATGCTAAATCACCGCTCTTCATCGCTTTCATATTATTATTTGCTTGATGGTTACGAACTCCATCCCACTCAGCCACCCCCTGCTTAAAATGATCATTCCAGGACCACGCAGAGGGTTCTGATTTAACTAACCAATAAGCCATTAACATCTCCTACTTATCTATCAACCACGCTAAGTGCCAAAAAAAATGGAAAACCCAAAACGAGTGTTGTTGATCGCGTTTTTTGAGCAGTCAAAATTACTTATCCCAAATATCTTATTTTGTTTCCTCTTTTAATGGCCGAGATAACAACTCTGAGATAGATGTATCGACGTCACCCGCATTGTTAATTACATCATTCACAGCATCACAAATGGGAACTTCAATACCAAGCAGCCTAGCCAACCCGGTTACTGAAGAGGCTGAATAGACTCCCTCCGCAACAGATTTTCTCTCATCTAATATTTTATCTAGCGCCTTGCCTCGCCCGAGAGCTACGCCAAGTGAAAAATTTCTAGATTTCATAGAATAACATGTAAGAGTTAGATCCCCGAGACCAGAGAGACCAGAAAGGGTCTCTGGCCGAGCTCCCTTCGCTACCCCTAGACGGATCATTTCTGCTAACCCCCGTGTTACAAGTGCAGAACGGGCATTTTCGCCAAGACCGCGGCCTTCAACAATGCCACATGCTATTGCAATTACGTTCTTTACAGCGCCACCAATTTGGGCCCCCACCACATCCCCAGACCGATAGATTCTGAAATGACGGGAATTCATATATTCCATGAGAATTTTTCCGAGCGCTTCGTCATTGCACGCGAGTGCAACAGCTGTGGGCAGGTCTCTAGCCACTTCTATAGCAAAAGTTGGGCCTGATAAGACAGCCATGGGTTTCCGAGGTAAAGTTGCTGCAACCACTTCACTCATTAACGCATAACTGTTTTGTTCTATACCCTTTGTGCAAATAATTGCCGGCACATCATCTGACCAACCCGGCGCCGCTTTTTCGCAAACCGCCCGGAGATGTTTAGCTGGTGTAACAAGTAGCACAGCGTCAGCATCCGTAGCCTCATCTAATTTGGTAGTGGAGTAAATTTTAGGATCTAGCAATACCCCTGGCAAAAACGGTCCATTAATATGGTCAACGTTTATGCTATCAACTGTCTCAGGTTCATGTGCCTGTAACACGATGTCGTTTCCAGCCCGCTGGAGAACACTCGCTAAAGAAGTCCCCCACGCTCCGGCGCCAATGATACCTATTCTACTCATCAAGAATCTCAGACCCTATTTAACAATCCATTGATAATTCCAATTAGGCGTTTTTCTAGGTCTAAACCCCTCATCACATTCCCTTGATTTTTAAACTATTTATCCTGCACCAGATACTGATGAAGAACCAGGGTCTAGAGGCCATCGTGGTCGCGGAGCAAAATTCAAATCATCGGTTAAACCCATTTTAAGCCTCTCTAAACCAGCCCAAGCAATCATGGCACCGTTGTCAGTACACAATACTGGTGGTGGTGCTATCAACGATATTCCTCTCTCAATTGCAACAGCTTCAAGAACCTTACGGAGCCTCTGATTTGAGGCGACCCCACCAGCGATCACAAGGGATTTTCCATCATTGTGACGATGCAGGAAGACATCAAGCGCTTTGCGGCAACGGTCAGCGACAGTAACGACAACCGAAGTTTGAAACGAGGCGCATAGATCAGAAATATCCTCACTCGAATGTTGACCCGCCTTAATCTTAAGAAACTGCTCCCTTACGGCAGTTTTCAAACCAGAAAATGAAAAATTGCAGTTTGGACGACCAAACATTGGTCGAGGCAGTTTAAAACGGTGAGGATCACCCATTTTTGCTACTCTCTCTATCTCAGGCCCCCCAGGATAACCTATTCCTAGTAACTTAGCAGATTTGTCAAAAGCCTCGCCAACTGCATCGTCAACCGTCGTACCAAGGAGTTTGTAATTTCCTACACCCTCAACTATCAGTAATTGTGTGTGCCCCCCCCGAAACCAGCAGAAGAAGATACGGAAAATTAATGTTGTCAGTAAGACGCGCTGTCAAGGCGTGTCCCTCCAAGTGATTAACCGCCAAAAAGGGTGTGTCGTGAACCATGGCTACTGTTTTGGCGCACATCACTCCAACTATCAGTCCACCTATCAGACCAGGACCACCCGTTACAGCTATTCCATCCAGTTGATGATATGACAGCTCAGCGCTCTTTAATGCCTGATCCATTACATGATCAATATGCAAAAGATGGCTACGGGCAGCGATTTCAGGCACAACCCCACCAAAGGGACGATGTACCTCATGTTGGGATAATATTACGTTTGATAAAATTCGCTTCTTTGGGACATCTGCATCACAGACAACAGCAACCGCCGTTTCATCACAACTTGTCTCAATACCTAACACGACCATATTATTTGACAACCTTCGTTTCTTTATCCGTTAACCAAAACACGTTATAGGAAGCTTGTATAAAACCATATCTTTTTTTCTCGACAAAACTATTATCTTCACACCTTAAAAATTACGGAAAAATTATTGATCATGGCAAACAATAAACTTCGGATCGGTACACGGGGCAGTTCTCTAGCCTTAACACAGGCTAATCTTGTTATTGACGCGCTAAAACATGTCCACCCGAACCTCAAAGAAAAAAGTGCGATCGAAATCGTCGTGATTAAAACTACAGGTGATCGTATACAATCTACCCTACTTTCCGAGGTAGGTGGCAAGGGTTTGTTCACAAAAGAAATTGACGAAGCTATGTTGAATGATCGGATTGATATTGGCATTCATTCCATGAAAGATATGCCTACAATCTTACCAGACAGCATTGTTTTCCACGCAATTATGGCTCGTGAAGATGCTCGAGACGCTTTTATTTCTGATAAAGCTATTAGTATAGAGGACCTTGCTCAGGGAAGCAGCATTGGGACAGCGTCACTACGACGCAAATCTCAACTTTTATCCTATCGCCCAGATCTCACTGTCCTTCCAATACGCGGAAATATAGATACCCGGCTAAAAAAAGTAAAAGAAGGAATAATAGATGCTACATTATTGGCCTACGCCGGGCTAAAACGGTTAGGAAAAGATAAAGAAATAAAACAGTTAATTGACACAAATGTAATACTGCCAGCTGTAGGACAAGGTGCCCTTGCGGCAACTTGCCGGGGAGACGACGCCTATGCCAACACCGTTTTAAATCTGCTATCGGAACCAACAACAACAGCGGCTATAATCGCAGAAAGAGCAATGCTCGCAGTTCTTGACGGTTCATGTCATACTCCTATCGGAGGTCTTGCCCAACCAGATGGTCAGGGACATCTTGAATTGCGGGGGTTGGTAGCGCTCCCTGACGGAACGAAGACAGCTGAAGTTACTATGACCGCTCCAATCACCAAAGCTGAGGACCTTGGAAAATCGGTTGGGGAAAATTTATTGATGAAGGCTGGGCCTGATATTCTTAAATTTTTAGAAGAAGGCAAACCGATTTTTGTACGGCCACACCCTGAGGCTGAATAAGAAAGGCAATGCAATGCGTGTCCTCGTAACCCGGCCTGGTAAAGATGGCCAAGACCTCGTAAAAATCCTTGGGGACCTTGGCATAGACTCTATGCTGGAACCATTACTAACGATCCGCAATCTAAACACTAGTAGCCTGATTACAGAAGGGGTCCAAGCTTACCTCTCAACGAGTTCAAATGGCATTAACGCGCTTGTAAACGCAAATCCTGACTACAATATTCCTCTATTCGCGGTTGGAGACGCTACCGCCGTCACCGCCCGCATGGGAGGGTTTAAAACCGTTCATAGTGCTTCTGGCGATGTATCAGCACTGGCTAATTTGGTTGCCGATATATTAGAACCATCCGGTGGCTCACTTATCCACGCCACGAGTTCCTCAAATACTGGCGACCTTAAGAAAAAATTAGAAAAAAATGGGTTTAGATACCGGAAGGAAATCGTTTACGAAACAGAGGCTGCAAAATCACTGTCCCCCGAAGTGATTGCTGCATTAAAGGACGGTAGTATTGATGCCATTTTATTATATTCCCCCCAAACGGCAGAGATTTTAATTCAGCTACTTCGCAAATTTCGTTTGGTACGACCTTGCAAAAATACACTTGCTGTATGTTTAAGCCAGGCTATAGCGGCAAAAGTTGAGGCTATTTCATGGGAAGAGATTCGCGTTGCTAAATTACCCACTCAAGACGCTTTGTTGAACTGCTTAAAAAGCTATTTTGATATCAAAAATACAACCAAAGATAAAAATGAAAGATCGTTAAACAATTCCGAAATGATAGATGACACGTCAGGAGACACTGTTACTAAGCCTATCCAAGGGCGCGGGGGGGGTACATTTAGAACTGTTTTTTATACACTTACGGTCGTTGCAATTTTGATCGGAGGTGGAAGCGCAAGTACAAATATTTGGTTACCAAAAGCGAAAGAATTACTCTCCTTTTTCGGTTTAGAGGATGGTAATGAAAAAAAATACAGATTTCTCGCTGGGAGGTTAAAAAAGCTCGAAACTGAATCTGTCATTAATATTCCTCGTATGGAAGAACTTGAAGCAGAAAGGCAACGTCTACAGACCAAACTAGACTCTACGCTTGCCAGGATCGATTCCTTAGAAAACTCTATAAAATTAACCAAACAAATGATTTCTGCCGTCGATCCCGACACAGGGCCCTCGGTGGCTAAAGCAACTCTTAAAAACCTGGTTGAAAGATTAAATCGCTTGGAATCAGACAGATCTTCTGAAGTTTCCAAAAATGAACAACAGATTGACCGATTGGCTATACAACTAGACAAACTTAAGAAGAATGTGCCGTATCTCGGCAATAGAGATTTGAACGATCACGCTGGCGCTTTTCTTATTGCCATCGGGCAACTCCGCTCAGCCATACGGTTGGGAGGTTCTTTTTCTATCGAACTTTCTTCATTGACTATCTTTGGCCCAAACGCCAACGATATTCTAGATGCCTATTTAGATCTAAAAAACCACGCAGACCTCGGTATCCCTAACCCAATTCAACTACAAGAAGCTTTCTCAGGTATGGCCGGTAAAATTGTTCAATCTGACAGGTTACCTGAGAGAAACAACCTGATGGACCGCACAATTGCCCGGCTTTCTAAATCGCTAAAATGGAGACGCACAGACATGTTCGAAGGAAACAGTGTAGAGGCCATTGTTGCCAGAACAGAAAGAGCTTTGAAGAACAACAATATTGAAAAAGCTGCGAGAGAACTTGAGGTGCTTCCTAAAAACTTAAGCCCGTTGGTTCAACCCTGGCTCCGGAAAGCAAGGGCTAATGTTGCCGCCAATAAAATGCTAGCCGATCTCCAGGCTAAAGCTATCTCTATGCTGATTGCAAAAGAGTAACTTTCAATGCTACGAGCCGTTTGGTTCATTATTTTATTAGCCCTAGTCAGTCTCGCAGCCGCTTTGATTGCCGATACCCCCGGTACGGTATCACTCCAATGGCTAGGTTATCAAATTGAAGCATCTATTGGTATCCTGTTTTCCGGGGCAATCATCACTTCTCTAATTCTGGCGACCACGTTTAGTATATTGTCTTTCATCCGACGTGCACCAAAACGTGCTCGAAATGCAAGACGGGATTGGAGGCGAGGGCGTGGATATAAGGCTCTTACTCAAGGAATGTTGGCAGTAGCTGCCGGTGACGCAGCGGAAGCAAAACGCCTTTCAAAAAAAGCCGAAATCCTTCTTGCGGAACCAAACCTGACAATGCTTCTGTCGGCTCAATCGGCACAGTTATCAGGTGACGAAAAAGCCGCGGGCAAGTTCTTCGAAGCCATGACAAAGAAATCCGAGACCAAGTATTTAGGCCTTAGCGGCCAACTCAAGCAGGCTATTCAAGAAGGCGATCAAAATATGGCTCTTGAACTTGCCGAGAAGGCAAGTCACTTAAATCCAAAAACTGATACTGTAACTGCGACGCTTTTTGACCTACAAATCAAAAATAGTGATTGGGAAAAAGCCGAGGAAACAGTCAAAAAATTAATTAAGCAAAAAACTATCGATAGTCATACCGGCCGTCGTCATCGGGCAATACTTCTTTACCAACGAAGCCTTGAAGACGAATTCGATGGGAAGTTAGGGGAAGCCCTACAACAGGCCCAAAAAGCCATTAATCTGGCTCCAGATTTTGTTCCCGCAGCAGTCCGGACTGCCCGCCTCCTTGAAGGTGCTGGTAAACGACGTAAGGCAGCCGCTATCTTGGAAGAATCTTGGGTTTCCAACCCTCATCCCTCCCTTGCCGAAGTTATGAACGATCTAGCGCCAGGAGCTGGGCCCCAAGAAAAAATGAGAACGTTGGAGAATTTGGCAAAATATAACAAGGACCACGAAGAAAGCCACATAGCAATTGCTAAATCAGCCCTGGCTGCCTCAATGTGGCAGGAAGCCAGGGAACATCTGGAAGCCGCTTCAGGGACAAACCCCTCCGCGCGGATTTGCCGCTATATGGCAGAGTTAGTGGAAGCAGAAAACGGAGACGTTGAAGAATCCAGAGAGTGGCTTCGCCGGGCTTCTATGTCAGAACCTGACCGAGCTTGGGTTTGCGACGATTGTGGCAACACCGTAGCCGAATGGGAACCAAAATGCGGGCAATGTGAAAAATTTGATGGTCTACTTTGGAAAGCTCCGGCTCGAGTTACACGTATCGACAAGAATGAACGTGATGACGATAACACTCAGACCCTTGAATCTGTCTCACACAGGGTCACCAACAACAAAACTTTCGACTCTAAAAATTAAAGACTTGTCGAGCAGTTTTTATGCCATCCAATCATCATTCTGGTTTTGACCGTTCCTTCGGTGAGGCTTTAGACCTACACAATAACGGGCAAATAGATGAGGCTATTTTGCGGTATCGAAATTTATTAGAAACGACACCTGATAATCCTGATCTTTGGAACCTACTTGGTGTGGCCGCTCATCAAAAAAGTAAGAATGCTCTAGCCGAGAATTTGATCAGTACGGCAATATCTTTAAATGAAAACATCGCGCATTTTCATAATAATTTAGGAATGGTCTATAGGGGTTTAAATCGGGATGAAGACGCCGATCAGGCTTTTCGCCGCGCTATTAAACTTGACCCTAAACACTCCAACGCCCTCAGCAATCTTGCCGCCCTTTTGAGGCAAAACGGAGAGTTTGCCGCAGCTCTTGATTATGCGCGCCAAGCGGTGAGCGCGAACCCAGAAAGCGCTGAAGCGCTCGTTAATTTAGGCAACGCCGAGAAGGACTGCGGTTATTCAGAAAGTGCCGTCGCAACTTATCGCCGCGCTATTTCTGCTCAACACGACTTTGCTCTAGCCCATTGGAATTTAGCCCTATCCTTGCTGAGCCTAGGAGATATGTCCGCCGGTTTTGAAGAAATGGCCTGGCGCTGGAAATGGGATAAATTCCCTGGTGTCCGGAGAAATCTTCCCCAACCAAACTGGAATGGCGAGGATCTAAAAGGAAAGAAAGTATTTCTTCACCCAGAACAGGGTTTAGGCGACACCATTCACTTCATGCGTTACGCGCCTATAGTAAAACAACTCGCAGATCACGTTTATTTGGAGTTACCACAGGCAATTGTTCCTTTAGCTCAAAAACAAGTTTTAGCCGACGAAATTATCAATCAAGGAGACACGCTTCCTGATTTTGATTTTCATGCACCCTTCATGGATCTCCCTAGGATCCTTGGGACCACACTGGAGACTATACCAGCGGACGGTCCATATTTACTGGTAGATCCAAAATTACGACAGAAATGGGGTAACTGGAAACAACAGTATTCCGGAACAAAAATCGGTCTCAACTGGAATGGAAACCCAGCTAACCCCGCAGAGAGATTTAGAAAAATTCCACCGAGAGACCTTACACCCCTCTCAGATTTAGCCGGAATAAACTGGTTTAACCTTCAAAAAGATGAAGGTACCAACGCGTCGAACGACCTCTCTGATAAATTTAACCTGATAGATACCGGACCCTCACCATTGCAAGAAACGGCGGCACTTATTATGGAACTAGATCTGGTCATCACCACAGATACTGCGGTCGCTCACCTAGCCGGCGCATTGGGCAAACCAGTTTGGGTTCTATTACACCATGCCCCAGATTGGCGTTGGTTAACATCTGGTGACACCAACCTATGGTACCCCACCGCTCGACTTTTTCGCCAATCAACCCCCGGCAATTGGCAGGAAGTTATTGAAAATGTCATCCAAGAGTTAAAAGTATTGTGTAATAATTAGTTGTATCTGAACGATTTAGACTTTGTGATGGTTGTTGATGTATCTGGATCTTCAGTTTAGTTATATCCTAGTGCCGCTTTAGCTCAGCTGGTAGAGCATCGCATTCGTAATTATAAATTGCGTCCCCATTGGGAAACCTTTGGGTGAACACTCATCAAAGTCGGGGAAACCTTTAAAATGGCAATCCCGAGCCAAGGCCCCAAGAGGGAGAGGTGTAGAGACTTGACGGTGAGCATCTAAGCCAACTTCTGTTGGTATGATGAAGGGAAAGTCCAGCGCACGAACACCCACACTATAATGTGGGTGGCAACGAAAGTTGTAGTGTGATGAATGCGGGGGTCGGGTGTTCAAATCACCCAAGCGGCACCACATTTTTGGAATATTATACCGAATATTGACCCCCAAACACCGAAAAATCTTCCAATGTTTGGGGGTTATTTAATATCAGAACCCTATTCTAGCTTGATCGGAACCATAGCCACCCGAATCCGAATTGAAACAAGCTTTCCGAAAACCTGCCAAGTCCCCTATTTTGCATGCTTCTTAAAGAAAGCCAGGGTCCTTTTAAAAGCATCTTTTGTTACTGCTTTGTTTGGGCCGTCAAATTTGTTAGCGCATACTCCTTCTAATTTTTTTAGCAAACGACCAAATTTTCCTGGATTCTTGGCGACTAGAGACTTAGGAAAATATGGAAAACAATCCCAAGCATGACCGGCACCTTCGTAAATATGTCTTTCAATCTTGGGCGTGCCATCAATTTGGTCCCATGCGGCCTCAAAATACCTAGGTTTTTGCGTGCTATCACCATCGCCATGAAGGGCTAATAACGGCGAACTCTTTGAGGAAAAATATTCCACTGGATAAGGGTTTTCACAATCCCACCCAAAGCACCCTTTCCAAACTCCATAATGTGATGCTGCAGCATTGACCTTTGCCTTCCCCGCCATAAAACTGGCCCAAAAACCACCGTTCGAAAAGCCAACTGCGAAAATATTTTTACTATCTACTTTGGGATCGGCCTTCATTAATGCGATTATTGCGACTAGTTCTTTCTCGATGTCCTCACGATATTTATCGAAAGTATCCATTCGAGTAGAAGTAGTTATTCCATGTTTTGCAAAAAAATTGGGCGCATATACGGCATAGCCGGAGTTTACCCAGGTCCCACTCCTAAAGTTTTGAATTAATGTTTTCGACCCTTTTAGGCCTCCGCTAGTGTGAAGTGTTATGACCGCAGGGAAGGGACCGGGGCCACTCGGGTATGCCTTCTCATGAATTATAATGTTGCCAGCAGATTTTTCAGCGCCCCCCTCACATTCACCAGAACCACGAAAGAAGTTGTAAAGCTCTTTTCCGTCTAGAGCGCCGCTTTTGTCACAATCTATTGCCTCGAAGTTGGCTGCTGCTGGACCCCTAGCTTCATCTTTCTGAAGCAATCCGTCTTGGTTAGCGTCAGCCGCTTTTGCCTTTCCTCGCAGTTCAGCTAAGCTTCCTGTCGACCAGAAAAGTGATGAACACAACGTCAAAATACTGGCAAAAATAAATACAGGGTTAAAATTTCTATTTTGCATATCAACTCTCCCTGTTTCGCAGCTTATTTATACATTTTTAGCTGGTCGGCGTTTTTTGATATGTTACCCCAAGGGCAAAAAATTGTCCTTCTTCTTCCAAATAAATCTTATCAGCACCAGCCTTGTGTAGCGCTTTAAGTTTTTTGGGGGTTTCGCCATTCGCAGAAACAATTCTACTTAAAAACATTCCCGGATCGAATTTATCCAGTAGTTGGAACGGACATTCACTCCACGCGTATCCCCATCTCATGGCTCGATCAACATTGACCACATCTCTTAGGTAATATGTCTGAAAGGGCAGTAAATATTATGGAAAAGGATGTGGGGGCACATGGTTCTGTGCCCAAAAGAGCAGTGGATGATAACCGTTCAAGTGTTATGGATATTGCTAAGTCCCTCTCTACGTCAGGAGAGCTCGTTCTTCCTGGTGGTGGTGAGGAGGACGAACTCATGTACTAAATTGTTTAATAGTTTTGATCTAACTGTTTCCAATGAACAGATCGTAGATTATAAGGCTATAAAATCTAAAGACCGAAAAGAAGTCACCTAAAAGTTTTTAGTATAAAGTTTGAAAAAGGGAGTAATCATGAAAAACCATCTATGGCTGATTTTAGCCTTTATTTTAGTAGTCGGTTTAGCGGGACACAGCCAGGCACAAATAAACATGTCAGCTGAAACGGCTGGGCCAACAGGTGTACCTGGCAATGTGATGGGACACATGGCCGATGTTCTATCTGAAAAGAAAATCGCCAATCTCCAAGTAGCGCAAGGTCAAACCCTCACCAACTCGGTGCGCAATGTCGCTCAAGGCAAAACCGATCTTGCTTCTGCCCCCATTATCCTACCTTTCCTCCTTTCTCGCGGCGTCGGCCCTTATGGTAAGATAGGGAAGGAAAAAGGTGCTGAATTGGCGGCAAACCTTCGCGCCTTATGGACTTATAACGCTGGTGGTTTTTATGGCTTTGCTTATGCCAATAAGGGTTGGAAAAGCTGGGCAGATTTTAAAGGCAAAACTATTTGGAACGGCCCTCCTCGCGGCGCCGCACTAAATAATGCACGAGCTGTTGGTATATTGGCAGCAGGCATAAAAGACGGCAAAGATTACAAAGGCGTTCAGCAAAATTGGGGTCAATTGATGACCACATTGGTTGATGGATCGGTCGATGGCTTTATATTGCCTTCGACCTGGCCCCACCCCTATCCAACAACTATGACTGCAGCCGGCAAGATCAACGTATTTTCTTTACCTAAGGCAGCAATGGAAAGCGCCTTGGCCAAAAAAATGTTCGGCGTACCCGGCAATATTCCAATAATAGTCGACCGGAAAGATATGGGCTATGAAAAGTCAATAACACTT
This sequence comes from Rhodospirillales bacterium, assembly GCA_028345065.1. Classification (GTDB taxonomy): domain Bacteria; phylum Pseudomonadota; class Alphaproteobacteria; order Rhodospirillales; family UBA2165. The sequence continues at coordinate 79,464 of JAOMCN010000001.1, read as the reverse complement.
ATTTCCGAAGATAATAAACTGCGTGGTCTAGGTACTGCCTTCACGGACGTCGTTCACAAAAAAATGTCTTTTGACTTGGTAAAGAAAATAGTTGCAGCACATATCTCGACATTGGATAGACTGAAAAAACGTACAGCTTTCATGAAATCTGTTGGTTTAGCGGAAATGGATCCGAAAAAATCCAGCTTCTGCGGAAAGTCGACACTAAAATATCATGCAGGTGCAGCGGCAGCCTGGAAGGAAGCGGGTTATAAATTACCAGCCTGCGCCCAATAATACTAGGGTTACCAAACTACAAAAATGCCCCCTGTAAACTCGGGGGCATTTTTTTCATATATGAGTAATACAATTAGATCTGTTGTAGTTCTTTATCGGGGATAGGTTCTTCCGCCCTTATATTCTTTGACTTTCTACCATGCCAGAAAAGAACTATTGCACCTAATACTATCCCTGTCCAATAAACCTCAGGTAGTTTCCAGATCACCAGTAAAGCAATCAAACCCCGTATAAACTGCTCGGGAACTGAAATTCTCATGCGGTCAAAGCCCGCCAACAAACTCCCGATAAAATACAGCGCCAGCGCGATACGCGCACATAACCAACCCAAAGGACCCCAATGGACCTCACCATCGTAACCTGGCAAAAATGCGCCGGTCTTGGAATTCGGGTCTAGTTGGGCTTCTTGAATGAGCAATAACTCTGGATAAAAGGCAAAAATGTAGGGAATAATAAACATCACAACACCCGCCTTCACAGCCGCAACTCCTGTGACCATGGGATCAGTCTTCGAGATCGAAGAAGCTGCAAAAGCGGCAATTGCAACCGGCGGTGTAATTGCAGACGCAACAGCAAAATAAAAAACGAACATATGAGCCGTAAACATAGCAACGCCAAGCCCTATCAGCAGCGGCCCCATAAGCAGAGCGACATTCAAATAGGCGGGAACCGTTGGCATGCCCATACCTAGAAGGATCGCCAAAAGCATTGTCACCAGCAACGAGATGAAAATAAACAAGCTTCCGCCTCCAACACTAAAGGTCTCACTTGTTGCACGCATCCAATGGACCACGTCACCCGCAATATACATAGCCAGACCAGTAAGATTTAGAGAAAAGTCAATTACGGCAACGACCAACAGCATCAAAGACAATGTAGCGAGCAACTCACCGGCATTGCAGAGAGCATGAAAAAGCTTGCGCGGCTTGGCGCGCATTTCCTTATCGAGGTAGAATAACGCCATCAGAAGCACAGCAGCCCACCAGCCTGCCGAACTTGCATCTCCGGCCGAATTTTCGAGAATCTCTAACAACCAAGGGAGTTTGGCAGATGTACAGACATTCCCCGTAAATACTTGTTCAACATTAAAAAGATTACCGATCCATCCGCAGGTCACCGCCTCTTTCGGTGTCAAGAGCAACAAGAGAATAAGCGCGAGGGGAGCAAAAATCATAAATAGGTTAATTTTATCGTCAAGCGTCAACAGCATGTCTTCGGTAATTTCACCATAGGCTTCTATTTCGAGCTTGCGAGCTTGAAATACGACCGTAAGAAAAAGAGCCCCAAAATATGCCAATGCAGGCAAGGCCGCCGCTACTATAACGGAACTGTAGGGTACAGCCGTAATAGCAGCCAGCACAAAAGCAGCGACGCCCATAACCGGCGGCATGATTTGTCCTCCTGAGGAAGCTGCAGCTTCCACACCACCGGCAAAGGCCCTACCAAACCCCCGTTTTATTATCATCGGGATTGTTAGGACGCCGGTAGAAAGGACGTTAACAACAGGCCCTCCGGATATGGTGCCAAACATAGCAGAGCTAACAATAGCTGCATGAGCTGGCCCGCCCCGTAGCTTGCGTGTCAACAAGAACGCCAGCTTGATCAAAGAGCGTCCGCCGGCAGACGCCCCAAACAATGAACCAAGGATCACATAAGGAAATATTATATCCATCGTGATGCTGATGAAACGGCCCAAGAGCCCTGCCGATCCATTTGTCAGGATATCGCGCACGTTGGCGAGCCCATCAGTCAATTGGCGCGGTTCTCCGCCAAGTTTCGTTACCCAGTATTTTGAGATATCATCGGGACCAAGAAAGTACCACATAAACACAGTAGCGATTGTGTAAATGGCCACAGATAATGAAACCATGACCAAGGGCAAGCCCCAAACTTTAATGTTATAACCCAGGAACACGAGTACTCCAAAGCCTACGATAGCAAAAAGCCAAAGACCCGCGTTATTTATGCAGCTTGGGTCATCTACAGTTGTTGGTATAGGCAGACCCATTGATTCAGCATATTCTTTTTCAGCCAGTAACGCTTTCGCAATTAACTCTGCCCTCTCGCCTGTGATACGATCAATAATACAGACAGCCTCAATCTCCATTAAATACGTCCAGGCAACGGCGTATACCATAACGATAAAGATAACATCTGCAGCAAGACTAAACCCAGCTGTGAGGGATCCCCTATCTTTGAACGTACGATAGAATGAATGCTTAAAAACAACTATGGTCATCATCAGAGCAAAAACAAAGGGATTAAGATACTCGAACGGGAAACGGCGGATTGCGAGGAGCGGGTTGCCTGTAAAGTCTCTCGCCCACTGGTCAAGACCGGGTAGAGTGGGCAACGTATGAACCATACCTACAACAACAAAACTAAAGGTTAGAAAGGCGATGGCCCAATCGATTACCGGCAACCGAACGGAACTAGATGGCTCACTCATTGGCCTTTGCTCTATCTGATAGTTTCTTGCCTTGTGCTAAGCGTCCCGTTGAATAGAAAAGTGGTGAATTCAGCATCAAAATACACCCAAAAATAAACACAAATTTAAAAATTCTAGTTTGCTTTTCAAAACTTCCAATTTAACTCTTTGTTATAATATTTTAGTCAGCCGGTATGTGTTTATAGGTTCCTTCAATTGCAAAAAATTTTTCTTCTTCTTCCAAATAAAACATCTCAGCACCAGCCTTGTTTAACGCCGTTAGCATTTTGGGGTTTGTTCCATTCTCGGAAACAATTCTACTTGAAAACTTTCCCGGACCCAATCTATCCAGCAGTTGGAACGGTCCTTCGCTCCACGCGTATCCCCATCTCATAGCTCGGTCAACATTGACGATATCATCAGAAATTTCCGGTATCAGATCTGCGGCATAAATGAGTGTCCCGCCCACAATTTGCCATAAAAGATTTCCTTGTTTGTCATCTTCGAGCATAGCGTCAAGGGTTACTGGAGTACTACCTGAGTCTGTTTTAATTGTTTCCCGCCATTTTCCGGTAATTAAGTCAAACGTCTCACTCTTCCGGGAACCGTCATCCAACTTTTCAACCCTGTAAAAGCCGCCGCCAGCTTTACGTCCGATCTGTCCACGGTCAATCATGGCACGAACTGAACCCGGAAGATTTACAACTTTCAATCCTAGGTCTCCTGAAGGGAGGTTAGCTGAAAGATTTTTGCTTACGAGATCCATTACATCGAGACCGACTAAATCGACCAAACCAAAGAGGCCTGTCGGGGGCAGACCCATAGATTGAGAAATCATGGCATCTATTTCTTCAACGCTAAAACCTTCCTCTAGTGCCTCTATTCCGTAATGCAGGCCTGCAAGTATCCAATAACAACCTATCCTGTTGCCTATAAAGTTGACGGTATCCTTTGCATTAACCACACCTTTACCAAGAACATTGCGGCAAAACTCGCTTAAAGCATCAGTTACGTCGGGCGTGGTTTGTTTTCCGGGAACCAACTCAAGAAGGCGCATAACTTTTACCGGGTTAAAAAAATGAGTAACAGCGACATCTTGCTGTAGGCGATCTGGCATCCCTCCAGTAATGTCGCTTAATGTGATGCCCGACGTATTCGTAGAAACAATAGAACCATCCCGTCGAAGCGGTTCAAGTTTTTCAAACAACTCGCGCTTGATTTTTAGATCTTCAATAACAGCTTCACAGATCCAGTCGTAGTTCACTATTTTATCCAGATCATTATCGAAGGTTCCAATAGTTATGTTTTTTGCCTTTTCCGGATCGTCCAAACTGGGTGGTCTTCCATTAATTATTCGATCCAACGCCTGCTCCGCCGCTTCTTTGTTTATGTCCAAAAGAAGAACTTGATTGTCTTTCTGAGCGCAAAGTGCGGCGATCCCAGCGCCCATAGTACCGCCACCTAATACGACGGCAGAATTGATCTTTCGTGCCATTGCCTTAGTCCTTGGTTGATCTAGAGTTAAACTTGGGTAAATTGCCAGAAGCCTTTTGTAAAGAGTTAAGGGGATCGCCGTGATTAAACCTGAATTTTTAAAATTTGATACTCTCAGTCTACATGCCGGGCATCAACCAGATCCAGTTACGCATTCACGGGCTGTCCCTATCTACCAAACCACATCATATTTGTTTGAAGATACCGATCACGCAGCAGCTCTCTACAACCTGGAGCGGCCAGGTCATATCTACTCACGGCTTTCCAACCCCACCGTCGCGGTGCTTGAGGAAAGGGTGGCTGCATTAGAAGGGGGTGTCGGTGGGGTAGCTACAGCAAGCGGGATGGCAGCACTATTTCTGGCGGTCGCTACCTTGATGGATTCAGGGGGGCATATTGTCTCCTCCGGGTCGCTTTATGGTGGTTCTCACAACCTCTTTAGCTATACACTTCCACGATTTGGAATTACCACGACATTTGCCAATCCCCGAGATCCGGATGCGTTTAAAAAGGCTATTAAACCAGAAACTAAATTAATTTTTGGTGAGACATTGGGAAACCCAGGCATCGAGGTTATGGATTTGGAAGCAATCTCTTTGATGGCCCATGATGCGGGGTTACCATTGATGATAGATACTACATTCACAACGCCCTATCTCTGCAAACCGTTTGAACATGGCGTTGACATTGTAATGCATTCTCTGACAAAATTTTTAGGCGGTCATGGAATTGCCATTGGTGGAATTTTGGTGGACTCGGGGAAGTTTGATTGGGTAGGTTCTGGCAAATTCCCCACCCTCACAGAACCCTATGAAGGGTACCATGGTCTCAACTTTGCCGATGAATTTGGAACCCAGGCCTTTCTCATGCGGGCCCGGGCCGAGGGGATGAAAGATTTTGGCGCATGCCTCAGCCCCGGTAATGCCTTTTACATCCTCCAGGGTATTGAAACTCTGCCATTACGCATGCAGAAACACGTGGCTAATGCTCAAGCAGTCGCTGAGTTTCTTGAACTCTCGGAGGCTGTAGAGTGGGTCAACTACCCCGGGCTAAAATCTCATCCAGATTTTGATCTAGCAAGAAACTTGCTCCCAAAGGGGGCGGGGGCAATTTTGAGTTTTGGTTTGAAAGGGGGGCGAACCGCCGGACGAAAGTTTATCGAGACTGTGGAATTAGCATCGCACCTAGCTAACGTCGGTGATGCAAAAACACTGGTGATACATCCGGCTTCTACCACCCACCAACAGATGAATGCTAAAGCCCTAGAAGCAGCGGGAATAGGTGAAGGGATGATCCGTCTTTCGGTGGGGCTAGAAGATATTAATGACATCACCGCTGACCTTAAGCGAGCGCTAAGAGCTTCAGCAAAGGCTTAAAAGAGATGGAAATAATAATCGAAGGGAAAAAATCACATGCTGCAACTGGAGGACGAAAAGGAAAAGACGATGAACCTGCAGTGGTATTCATTCATGGAGCAGGAATGGATCGAACGGCATGGCAGTTACAAAGCAGAAATGTTGCCCACAATGGCTGCCGAGTATTTGCTGTAGACCTACCTGGTCATGGCCGCTCAGAAGGCCCCCCACTCAAAAGCATAGCCGAAATGGCCGATTGGGTAGCACTTTTTATGGATGCCTCAGAGACTGAATCTGCCATAATCGTTGGCCATTCAATGGGGGCGCTGATAGGACTTGAAGTTGCAGCACGACATCCCTTGAAAGTTAATAAATTGGTTCTTATTGGTATTTCAGAAAAAATGCCTGTTCATCCGGACCTTTTGGCCACTGCTAAAGCCAACCAACCGCTCGGCCCCGAACTGGTTGTATTTTGGGGCTTGGGAAGCAATTCACAGATTGGGGGACACCGTCAACCCGGTCTATGGGTGCAAGGCGCGAGCATAACATTACTTATGCTATCAAAATCCGGAGTTCTGGGAAGTGATCTTGCCGCCAGTAATTCTTATCAAGACGGGTTGAAAGCCGCTGAAAAAATATTGTGTCCCGTAAAAATGATTCTCAGTGAGAACGACAAGATGACGCCCCTAAAAAGTGGGGTTAAACTGGGACAGGCGATCGCCAATGTAGGCGTCGACATAATTCCTAATTGCGGGCATATGATAATGCTTGAGCGTTCGGAAGAGGTTTACAAATCTATGAAAGGGTTCGTTTTTTAAAAAAGGAGCCAAGGTGGTAGCCAAGTTGGAAGCAAATCCGGCAGCCAACTCTGGATCCAAGCCGGATGCCAAAAGAGATGCATGATCTGGTCATAGAAACCGACTAAGATCACATAGCCACCGACTGCGTATCCAGCCGCAGCCCGCCAATTATAGTTTCCCCAACGGATAAGATAGAGAGCGATGAAAAGCGGAAGAGCAACCTTTTGGCCTACGACCAACATAACCAGAAGCATACCTACCAAGTAGGCAAAAAAAGCGGATGCCCTCTTCAGGAGCACTTTTTCTGCGGTATGCGTCCAGGCGACGAGAAGTGATCCGTGTTCTTTTAAGGTAGCAAGATATCCTTGGCCGTCTTTGAACATGGCAATAAACACGAGGCAAGCACCGGGAATAGCCGCAGTGACTGGAAATTCTTTGACCGAAGACGGCCATCCCTGGCTTTCAAAAATGGCCGATATAAACACGACAAAAAGAAGAATAGAAAACGGAAACGAAATCATTGGGTTACGTTCAGAACCTTCACCCAAAACTGTTGCCTCTCCTTCCTTATGGGCAACCTTCTTATTCTTCGTAATACCTTTGGCCGCGAGAAAAATAGTAATTATGATCAAGGCAAATATGATTAACACAATCGGTCGGTTATAGAGCCAGTGAGCGCCGTCGTGGGCACCCATGCTTATCTGAAACGCATTCTCCATTATGGAGCCCAGGATTAAAGCTAGTATCAGAGGTGGTCTCGGCCAACCGCCCCGTTTCATGATAAACCCTAAAATCCCCATTGTGATGCAGCTGATCCAATCGCCCAGGGATGCCCCCCCAAGCCAAGCCCCCATAAAAACAAACAAGATAACACCGGGCACCAATAGATGACCGGGGACAAAGGCTACTTTTGCTACTTGTTTACTCCAAAACATCAGAAGGATGGCAACGGCAACATTAGCCACGACGATAGCCCAAACCATACTGAAGGTGATGTGGAGTTCGGTAGTGAGCATGTCCGGACCGGGTTTTAGCCCCTGGATTAGAAGTGCGCCTAAAAGAATTGCCGTTCCTAAACTGCCTGGAATTCCAAAGGCCACTGTAGGGACCAGAGAACCGCCCTTAGTTGCATTGTTGGCTGCTTCAGGAGCGATAACCCCTCGTATATCACCCTGACCAAATTTTGACTTATCTTTCGCACTCTGAACGGCATGTCCGTAGGCTATCCAATCAACGATAGCCGCCCCAAGACCCGGTAACATTCCTACGTAAGTACCAATCGCTGCGCAACGTGTTGCCAACCACCAATGACGAAAGGCATCTTTAATACCCTCCAGCATCCCTCCATCGTCGGTCTGATCTTGGGGAATACGGGAAATAGAAGTATTACGGATAGCCAACTCCATTACTTCCGGAATGGCAAATAGACCCAACACCACGGGAATTAGCGGTAGTTTGTCTATTAGGTAATCTGTCCCAAAATAAAACCGGGGAATGGCAATGGTCTCGGCATATCCAACGGTGGACATCAAAATACCAAGGCAAGCCACAGCGAGGCCCTTCAATATAGAACCGCCGCTCAACGAACCTACCATAGCGAGACCCAACACCCCGAGCATAAATAGCTCGGGCGAGTTGAAGGACAATATGATAGGTAAAACCAAAGGCAAAGATACGGCCAATATCAATGCTCCAAATACCCCGCCAAATGCTGAGACTGTAAAAGCTGCTCCAAACGCCCTCGCAGCCTTTCCCTGCTGAGCAAGCGGGAAACCATCCAAAATAGTCGCCTGGGATGCCGCCGTCCCGGGTACCCCCAGTAAAACGGAGGCGATGGTATCGCTGGTGGTTGTGACCGCAAACATGCCCAATAAAAGGGCAAAAGCGGGGACAGGATCCATACCGTAAGTAAAAGGTAACAAAAGTACCAACCCGATAATTCCACCCAGTCCGGGAACGGCCCCCAGCCACATGCCAATAAAAACGCCGAGCATTAAAAAGCCAATGGCCGGCCACTCAAAAACAAGAAATAATCCGGTGACGAACGCGTCAAACATGGTTAATCCCGTTTATCAAATTTTTTAGGTTGGTGGAAAATAGAGTGTTCGGTATATTTCTGGCGAACCCTTTGTTGGGTTCGCCAGAATTAGTTCGTTTCTGTTGTTTTTCTACTTTGCCGCCGGCGCGATCGTTTTCTTCAAGTACGCCAGTGTTGCCGGCGAAACCTTTTTATGTTGCGCAGCCACGAGCTTAGCTTTTTCCCCAGGCAGAAAAACAGGAATATCGCGGAACTGTTTTTTCCAATCCGCTTGAAACCCAGGATCATTCGGGACCTTGGCATGGGCTTTTCTGAGCGCCGCAATTGCCTCTTTCGGTGTCCCAGGGGGTGCCACTACGAAATAGGACCACGTCTCGAAGCTGGCAAACCATTTATAGGCGTCCCAGGCGGCTCCAGATGGTGCCGCGCCTTTTATATCCTTATAGGCATCTACAAAATGTTTGATGTTCGCCGGATATCTTCCCGGAAGCCTCACTGGTTCTCCCGTTTTAGGATCAAAAGGTGAGTGATAGAAGAGCGGAATGGCTGTCCCGTCTTTCAGAATCGTATTGCGATAAAATGCATGATAACCAGGATGCCCGACCGTTAGAGCCTGTATTTCCTTTGCCCTTATTGCGGCGTTCATCTTGGGCATACCGCGGTAACCCGTAACATGTCGATAGGGAATCCCGAGGGCATCAAACGACAAGAGTTGAAACATGTCCAGAATACCACCCGGACGAATGCCTCCCGTAACTACCTTTTTTGTTATTTTAGTCAGATCCCTGGGACTGTTAATAGAAGGTGGGGTATCCTTCCGGATAATTGTTACAAAAGAGCTATTACCGGCGCCGATTATGCCAAATTTCTCCGGATCGTAGCGATAACCTGGAGCACCCGTTAACACGCCCGCAAAAAACATTGGTCCCCATAATATCGTCTTTCCGTCGGGTCTGGCTTTTTCCGCAATGAAGTTATGGCCTTTCACACCTCCAGGAATATTCTTGATAACCATTTTTGGAGAACCGGCTATATGACCTGACATAAACTTCATGAACAACCGTGCAGAACGTGTGAGGCCGCCGCCGGCACCGGAAGGCACAACAACGCTAATGGTTTTACCTTTATAGAACTGTGATAACGCTGACTGGTAAGGCATCGCAACAATACCAATGCCCACAATGGCTCCCAATAAACTTTTATTTCGAAACATATAATCTTCCTCCCTTTTTTTTATTTTTTAATATCTTCTGGAAAATAACAACATGGATTAATTAAGGACCATATGTTTCCACACCTACCGTCACCAACACAAGAAATCATTTTGTTTAAGGATAAATTACAACATAGACATCAGTTGACCAAAAAACTGGTTTTGCCAGACAACTGGAAAGAGCTCAAAGAAGCGACGCAACTTCTCTGTAGATAAATTTATTGGGGAACAACAATAAAAAGGGGAGCGGTTAAACCGCTCCCCTTTTTATGACTAATTGTAAATAATTAATTATTCACGGTTACCAAGCAAATTAAGTAGAAAAATAAAGATCATTACAAAAGAGCCATAGAGCTCCAAAGCTCCCATTATAGCTTTCCTTGTAGTGGTATCTCTACCATCCCCTTCATAATACATGTGCTTGATTTGCTGAGTCGAATAAGCAGTCAGGCCGGAGAAAATGAGCACTCCGATGGCTGAATAAGTCATCTGTAGCACCGGCGATTGCAGGAATATATTAACTACAATGGCTATCAACAGACCCCAGGTACCCATCACCATAAAGGCTCCCATTCCGCTTAAACTTTTCTTCGTTACATAGCCAAAACAGCTCAGGCCGGCGAACGCCGCCGCCGTAATGAAAAAGACACGCACGATGCTGGTGCTGGTGTAAACGATAAAATACGGCGCCATCAGAGCGCCAAACATTCCGGCATAAACCCAGAAGGCACTTTGAGCCGCTATAATGCTCTTCGACATGATTATTCGGGGCGCCATGAAGCCCAAGCCGAGAATACCAAGGAAAAATACCCACTTGAGCGGACCCCCAAAAATAGCTTGCATGAGTTGGGGACTGTTCGACACAAGAGATGAAACAATTCCTGTCAGTGCCACACCCGAAGCCATATAATTGTATACGCGAAGCATGTATTCTCTCAAACCTGCATCGACATCCGCAACGCCGGCTTGTGCCTGGGTCATAAACCTCGAATCGTCAGACATATTCATTCACTCCAATTAACCTAAAAAAAACTATGTCAAAAGCCATTAAACCTTCATGACTTGTTGTACTTATCTATATGGCATTTATGTGGTTTATATCAAGTAAAACGGTCAAAGGCACCTATCCCCTAATTACTACTATGGTTTTTACTCATTCCTGAGTAATGGAGAAACCTTTTGGCCCATAGCCCGCCAGGTGCCATAAAACCCAGCTACCAACGTAACAAATATACACAAAAGGATAGTTCCCAGAACAGGTAAAAACTCAAAATACCACGGGATCCCCATCAGTAAACTCGCCACTCCCCAGGCGGCAACCGTCCCGATTACCGCAGCGGTCAGGCCTGTAGCTGCACCTAATATGCAGTATTCCAACAAAAAAGCCTGCAAAACCACTGTTCGAGTAGCCCCAAGAACTTTTAACACGACTGCATCATAAACTCTTCGCTTGCGTCCCGCTGCGATGGCTCCAGCCAAAACCAACACCCCGCTGAGAATGGTAACGATAGAGATACCCCGCACCGCGTCGCCTATTCCGGCCAATATATTGGCCGCAGATTTCAGAGCCTCGCGAACACGGATTATAGAGACATTCTTGAAATTATCACCTACTGTTCTTTCAATCTTGGCTTCTAATCGTTCTGGTACTTGGATCGCGGCAATGTAACTGTGAGGAGCTCTTTCCAAAGTACCGGGCGCGAAAACAATGGCAAAATCAAATCTCAGAGAACGCCAATCAATTTCCCGTAAACTGGTAATTTTAGCCTCTAATTCCTTACCGAGAATATTGAGCGTTAGCGTATCCCCAATACCAACACCAAAGCCATTAGCTAAGTTTGCATCCAGGGAAATCAGGGGTTTTCCAGTATAGTCTGGGGGCCACCACTTACCGGCGACAATTTTTGTCCCGTCCGAAGGAGTTGCCGTATACGTCAGAGCCCTATCACCTCGAACTGCCCACTTAGCTCCTGGTGCAATTTTAACCTCCCCTACCGTTTTACCGGCAATTTTGACGATACGCCCCCTAAGGCTCGGTACCCTTCGGTGTTTGGTAACCCCTTTGAATTCACCCACGACTTTGTCGAAAGAAGCCACCTGATTAGGTTGAATATCAATAAAAAAGAAGGCTGGTGCCATATCTGGCAACTGATCATCAACTTGGCGGGTTAAGTTACTCTCTATCAAGGCGATCGCCACCAATACGGCGAGCCCAAGCCCGAGGGAAAGGACTACGCTATTCGTCGAGGCTCCGGGTCTGTGAAGATTATTTAATGCCAGGCTTAGTTTTGTGGACCTTTGTTTTTTTAAACGTTTTGCACCCCATTTCAAAAACATCGCACAAAAGCTTAATAACAACAGCGACCCAACCGCACCGATCACAAACCACATGGAAAATCGCCTATCAACTGAAAATAAAATTGTCATTGCCGATAAAGCGACGGCCCCAAAGATCGTGTATAAAATATAAACTTTTTCCGGTTTTACGTTGCTCGGCGCAACCTTGTCTCTAAATAAACTCGCAGCCGGGATAGCGCGAGCCCGGGCGACTGGCCAAATTGCGAATGTGAATGTTATCAGTATTCCGAAAAGTGCCGCCATCAATAATTGTAGTGGAAAAAAACCGATAAGAATTTTTACGGGCAACATGTCATTGAAAACCCACGCCCCAACCGCAGGTAACAGCGCCCCAGCACACGTCCCTATCACAATACCTATACCCGCCAAAATGAACAGCTGCATAAAGTAAGTAAAGAAAATGAGGTTGCCTGAAGCACCCAGACACTTAGAGATAGCGATGGCGCCAACTTTGCCTTCAAGGTAACTCCCAACCGCGTTACTTACGCCAATGCCACCGACGAGGAGTGTCGTCAATCCCACAAATGTGAGGAAAAGTGTAATGTAGTCGATGAAACGTTTTAACCCGGGTGTAGCCTGCTCAAGGGAGCGAATACGCCAACCGGCCGAAGGGAATTCCAGCTTGAGCCCCTCAATCCAATCACCAATCCGTCCAGTATCACGTAATAACACTCGATAATGAAACCTGATTTGGCTCCCCGGCTGGATCAACTCTGTCTCTGCCAACGAGGCAGATGAAACCATAATTCTCGGTCCGAGGCTCCAGAGGTTGGCAATCCTGTCTGGTTCTTTCAATATAATTCCGGTGATAGCAAACTCCGCCTCACCAACTCTCAGGTGGTCTCCTAATTCCAGACCGAGCTTTGGGAAAACACCCCTTTCTACTATAGCCCCCCAAACACCGTCTTGCCTGGAAAGTGCCTCTTTGAGTGATTTGTCGCCGCCAATCTCAATTTTCCCAACCAAAGGATACAGCTTATCAACGCCTTTTAACTCAACTAGTGTGCGTTTTTTTTTCGCGACTGTATGCGCCATTGCTCGCATTTCAACAACTTCTGAAAGAATGCCGCTTTTAGCTAGGTAGATTTTTTGTTTAGAGGTAGCCGGCATATGAGTAAGACGTAGGGCTACATCGCCGCCAAGAAGGCGTCTTGCATCTTTTCCCAGCCCTCCTTTAATTGCCTCACTGAGGCTGCCAACTCCCCCTATTGCCGTAACACCCAAAGCCAGGCAGGCAATAAAAATCCGAAACCCCTTTAAACCGGTTCGCATCTCTCTTAACGCCAGTTTAAATGCGAGTTTAAAACGGTAACTCATCTCCATTAACCCCCTGGTCCTTCGCCAAGGTGTTCATCGACGATCCGCCCATCTGCCAATGTCACCACCCTGTCACAGCGGGTCGCCAGTGTCTGATCATGACTGATGAGCAACATAGTCGTGCCAACCCGCTCGTGCAGGTCGAAAAGAAGATCAACAATGATTTTTCCAGTTTCACCGTCCAAATTTCCGGTTGGTTCATCCGCCAGAAGAATTTTAGGGCTTGAGACAAATGCCCGGGCAACGGCCACCCGTTGCTGCTCTCCTCCCGAAAGTTGACTTGGATAATGCAAAATGCGATCACCGAGACCAACGGAAAACAGCTGCTCCTTTGCACGATCAAAAGCATTGTTACGCACATCTGGGCTCTCAGCTAATTCCAACGGCATCGCTACATTTTCTAATGCCGTCATGGTCGGAAAAAGATGAAAATCCTGAAAGACAATCCCGATATTATCACGCCGAAACAGCGCTAACTCGTCTTCGGTAAGACGAGCCAAGTCTATTCCAGCCGTTTTCACTGTTCCAGATGAAGCGCGTTCAAGCCCGGCAATTACCATCATCATTGTAGATTTACCACCGCCGGAAGGGCCAACTATGCCAACTGCCTCTCCCGATGTTACTGATAAATCAACACCACGTAAGATATTGACGTCACCGGCTTCACTTGTCAGCGTAAGGTGAACGCCATCGAGGCTCATTGCAGAGAGATCGTCAGAAAGCTTTGTTATCATGGGATACAACCTAGAAAGATGATTTACTAATAGATCCGGAACAAAAAGAAAATATGAAAATGGTATTAAACAAATACTATCTTAAAAAGACTGCCACACCTTTCTGGCTCTCGGTGGTGTTGCTTGTTCAGATTGTTGTGTTTACCGGAGATACGGTTTATTCGGCGGACCGGATCAAAGTTGTGGTACTTGGGGATAGTCTTACCGCAGGATACGGATTAAAAAAGCAAGATGCCTTTCCCTTCAAATTGGCGGCCGCCCTCAAGTTAAGCGGCCACTCAGTCCAGATTATAAACGCCGGTGTTTCAGGTGACACCTCTGCCGGCGGCCGATCTCGCCTTTCATGGGCGCTAACGGACAACCCTCAATTGGTTATTATAGAATTGGGAGCAAACGATGGCCTACGCGGTTTGGATCCATCGGAAACAAAAGCAAACTTAAATGCCGTTTTAAATGATCTGAAAAAACGAAGGATTAAGGTCCTTTTAACAGGGATGTTGGCGCCCCCCAACCTCGGCAAAGAATATAGCCGGGAGTTTGGTCAAATTTTTCCCGAACTTGCAAAAACCCATGCCGTCGCTTTCTATAAATTTTTTCTGGAAGGTGTCGCCAACTACCCCCATCTTAATCAGGCGGACGGCATTCACCCCAACCCTAAGGGCGTAGATGAGATCGTCCGCCGCATTCTGCCAATTGTTAAATCCCTGATCGATACTGTTGATCATAGAGAAAGTAACCAAAATTAATGTTCAAATCAGCTCACGCAAAAAACTCAAATTGGGAAACCGCCGTTCAATCCTGTGTGAAACAGATCTCCGGTGACAAACTCGACAATTTCGGGTTTCTGTATATTACCGAACCTCTTTCTAGTCATCTTGAACAGGTCCTCGATGCCTTTCGCCAATTAACTGGTATTGAGCATTGGGTGGGTAGTGTTGGTATGGGAATTTGCACAAACAACCAATCAAATGGGGGCGAATACTTCGACGAACCCGCCATTGCTACAATGACGGCGCAACTACCAAATGGAAGTTTCGCTTTATTTTCAGACACCGTAACAAATGACAACAACGGACAGACAGTCGAAATTGCAACAAACGATTTTCCCGAGGGGTTGCCCTTCATCCTGGCTCACGCCGATTCTGCTAACCCTCAAATTCTCAATCTGGTTGAAGGCTTGACCGATACCAGAGAAGCATTTGTCGTTGGTGGTCTTACGGCTAGTCAGAAGAACGCCCATCATGTATGCGGCTCTGTTACAGGTGGCGGCATTTCCGGTGTTGTGTTTTCACCACATATAAAGATTGTAACTTCTCTCAGCCAAGGCTGCCTGCCTATCGGCAAAACTCACCGAATTGACAAATGCGACGGAAATTTGATCAAAGAATTAGATGGGCGTCGAGCCCTTGATGTACTGCTTGAGGAGGCTGGCGTCACGTCGTCGGGGAACGCCCAAAATATGGCAGGCCACATTCACGCCGCTCTTCCGGTAACAGGATCGGATACAGGTGACTACTTGGTTCGTAATCTTATGGGCGTTGACGAGGGCCAGGGGATTGTCGCAATCGGGGCACCGGTAAATGACGGAGATGTGGTGATGTTTGTGCGCCGCGATGCGGACGCCGCGCGCCTTGATTTGCAGAATTCTATCTCGAGCCTGAAGAGAAGGGCAGGTAACAATGTTAAGGGCGGAATTTATATCTCTTGTATTGCTCGGGGGCCTAACATGTTTGGAAACCAAAACGCTGAAATAAACCTGATTCGAGACATCATCGGCGACATTCCAATCGTTGGTATGTTCGCCAATGGAGAAATCTCGAATAGCCGCCTCTACACTTATACGAGCGTCCTGAACCTATTTATATAATTAACTACTCTAGAACAGTTGACGGTCTTTATTATGTTGCGATTATTTGTGGCGCTTTCACTTCCAGACCTGGTACAAACTCGGATTGCACCAATGAAAACAGGCCTACCGGGAGCTCGCTGGATTGATCAAGAAAACCTCCATCTCACCATCCGATTTATTGGCGAGGTAGAAGACACCTATGCTGAAGACATTCACTATTCTTTATCCAAATTGAGATTTAAGGCCTTCCCAATTCGTCTTAAAGGCATCGACACTTTCCGCTCGCGAAATATGGTGCGGTCTGTCTGGGCGGGTATTGAACCTTCCACGCAACTCAAAGCCTTACAAAAAAAAATAGACACGAACCTAGTAAGCATCGGCTTGGCTCCAGAAACACGTAAGTTCACCCCTCACGTTACACTCGCCCGATTAAAAAGAGCTCCCCTGGCAAAAGTTTTCCCATACCTGGTGGCAAACGCCGGATTTGAAACACAGCCATTTGATGTGTTCCAAGTGTTTTTATTTCGAAGTCACCTGGGTTCCCGGGGAGCTGACTATGAAGCGCTAGCCGCTTATCCAGAAAACATTTGAACAAACCTTAATGCTTTTTATATTTTATAAAGGGGGGTTCATTTCTAACGATAGCCATTTGAAAATAGCCTAAAAACCATACCGTGAAAGTGTTGCCTCAACCCTCGCTGCGTAGGAACCGCCGAACAATTTTAAATGTACCAGAAGTGGATATAGATTGTAGATGTCCCGTCGTTCTTCAAAAAAACCGGGCAAGAGCGGTCGATGTTCAGCATAGCGGTTAAAAAACGGCGAACCAAAAGTGTCAAACAATGTCGAAAAGGCTAGTTCAATCTCCGGGTCCGCATAGTAGATAGCTGGATCCACAAACCCGGCAATCCGTCCGTCTTTGCACAAAATATTGCCTCCCCACATGTCCCCGTGAATGAGGGAAGCTTGGACTGGTGTCAACAGCCAGCGATCCAGTTGGGCACAAAGGGCTTCAATGCGGGGTAAAGATGACGGTTTTAAGGAACCTGATTTTACCGCCTCTTCAGCCATGTAAATAAGCCGCTTATCCCTGAAAAACTCCACCCAGTCTTTCGTCCAGGAATTGGGCTGTCGTAGAGAACCAATTACCGTGTCTTTTTCGAACCCAAAACGGTCCACAACAACATTATGGAGAGACGCCAGCAAATCAGCTGCGTGTTCCTGTGCAACAGGAGTAAGTGGACTACCGGCGTTTATATACTCCATAATTAATAGATCATCGTTGGCGCATAAAACCTCTGGAACTGGAAGATCAGAATGGGATGCAAGATACTGGAGCATATACCCTTCAAGGTCCAACCCGGCCCCAGCAGCGCCGGTCTTTAACACGAGTTTCTCGCCGTCTTCAAAGTCCATCCGACAAACATCCGCAATACAACCACCCGTGAGCGGCGTCAATCGGATTGGGCTTCGACCAATCAGCCTTTTCACCCGTTCTTCTTCAGGAAAATTCATGCCTTACAGGTCATAAGAACGTATGTGAGACAGAAGACCGTTGGAAGCAGCCTCTATCAGATCAAGTACCAACTCAAAACCTTTCCCGCCACCATGATAGGGATCAGGCACTTCCCGTCGTTTGAGTGAGGGGGCATAATCCAAAAACAACGAGATCCTCGACGCAAGATCGGACGGACACAATTCGCTTAAAATTCTCAGGTTGGCCGCATCCATGGCAAGCACATAATCGAATTTCTTGAAGTCGTCGGAAGTAACCTGTCGTGCCTGTTGGGCGCTGAGGTCAACTCCTCTTTTTTTTGCTGCATCCTGTGACCGCCTATCAGGCGCCTGATTGACGTGCCACGCTCCCGTACCCGCGGAATCAACAGAAATTTTATCGCTAACGCCCGCATCAATCACCAATTTTCTGAAAACGCCTTCTGCTGTTGGCGAACGGCAAATATTTCCGGTGCATACAAAAAGAACCTTGACCAAATCAGTCTCCCATTTACTTTTCATACCATGACTGGCCAATCAGAACAAAGCATCCTCGTCTTGACCGGTGCGGGTATTTCAAAGGAATCCGGTCTTGATACTTTTCGCGATGCAGATGGTATTTGGTCCAAGGTAAGCATTGAAGACGTCGCAACGCCGGAAGCCTTCCAGCAGGATCCGCAGCGTGTACAGGAATTCTACAACTCCCGCCGAATGCAGCTTATTAATAGCGATGTGGCGCCTAACGCGGCTCATATAGCTTTGGCAAAACTTGAGCGTGAATGGCACGGTATAGTAACAATTGTTACCCAAAATATCGATAACCTGCATGAACTTGGCGGCTCGGGAAATCTAATACACATGCACGGAGAATTGTTAAAAGTACGTTGCGCCGCCTGCGAAATTATACTTTCGTGGCAAAAAGACCTAAGCATTGAAACGACTTGCCCCAGCTGCAGCGAAAGAAACAAGCTGCGCCCACATGTTGTCTGGTTCGGAGAGATGCCACTTGAAATGGATAAAATTCACCGAAGGCTCGATGAATGTAGCCTTTTTATCTCCATTGGGACGTCGGGTAATGTTTATCCGGCGGCTGGATTTGTTCAACAAGCTATTTCAGTGGGTGCGAGAGCCGTTGAACTCAACTTGGAACCCTCGGAGGGTGCAACTTTTTTTTCTGAAACCCGCTATGGCGCGGCGACTGATATCGTCCCGGCGTTCATTGATGAAATTCTAGAAAACGGCCTGTAACCGTATCAGGAAAAAACCTTAAAAAAGGGCCAAACACCCAGGCCTACTTGGCTTATCTTAACCTTGCAACATCTTCAGCAAAAGTAAAAAAGCTAGTTCATTGTTTAAGCGTCAGGTCTCAAAGACACTGTCTGTGGTTATCACTTAGAGTTTCTTGTTTTGAAAATACCCGCTCCCGACGCTTAAACCAATAGACGGCAAGTTACTAGTCATTACCCAGGGCTTGAAAGTTATTCCAGAGGCTTGCGCGGCCAACATTTTTATTTGGCGACCGCTCTTAAATGCCAAATACTGACAAATTTATGCTTGTAACGTCTCTATTTTAAACCTGGTAACACCTCGAAACGAGCTTCAGTTTTTTTGCGCGCTTCACTAACCGTAATGTCAGGCGCTAATTCCACCAAGGTCGTAACACCTTTTTTCCGATCAATATTGTAAACCCCCAGGTCGGTAATTAGCATATCTACTACCTGTGTACCCGTTAGGGGCAAGTTACATTGTTTCAAAAATTTAGGGCTTCCATCCTTGGCGTTCTGGTCCATGATAACCACAACACGTTTTACCCCTGCCACCAAATCCATAGCACCGCCCATTCCCTTGACGAGTTTGCCGGGGATCATCCAGTTTGCCAGATCTCCGTTTTCCGCTACCTGCATAGCACCTAAAATAGCGATATCTATATGACCTCCTCTGATCATTCCGAAGCTGGTGGCGCTGTCAAAGTAAGAACTTTGCGGCAATTCGGTAATCGTTTGCTTGCCGGCATTGATAAGGTCTGGGTCCTCTTCACCTTCTATTGGAAACGGCCCCAATCCAAGCATACCGTTTTCGCTTTGCAGGGAGACGTCCATTCCTTTCGGAATATAATTAGACACCAACGTTGGAATACCTATACCTAAATTAACATAAAACCCGTCTTCCAGTTCCTTTGCGGCGCGCGCCGCCATGTCATTGCGTGACCAAGACATTCTCTTCTCCTCTATACTGAAGCCCGTTCACGGGTGGTAAGCTGTTCAATGCGTTTCTCAAAGTTTATTCCCTCTATAATACGCTGAACAAATATACCAGGCGTGTGGATTGAATCGGGATCCAGTTTTCCCGGTTCAACCAGTTCCTCCACTTCCGCTATTGTAACCCTACCAGCTGTTGCCATTATGGAATTAAAGTTGCGGGCGGTTTTACGGAAAACCAGGTTACCTTCGGTATCGCCCCGATCCGCCTTGACGATCGAAAGGTCCGCGACGAGGTGGGTTTCCATAACGTAACTCTCATCATCAAAAACTCGGGTTTCCTTACCTTCAGCGATGTCTGTACCGAATCCGGTCTTGGTGTAGAAAGCAGGGATCCCTGCTCCTCCAGCACGAATGCGTTCCGCTAACGTCCCTTGTGGGTTGAACTCCAATTCAAGGTCCCCATCCAGATACTGTTTCTCGAAGGTTTTGTTTTCACCCACGTAAGAAGATATCATCTTCTTGATCTGGTGGGTTTCAAGAAGCAAACCCAAGCCTGCTCCGTCGATCCCTGCGTTATTAGAAATCACAGTTAAATCCTGGACGCCAGAACCCCTAAGCGCCAAGATCAGGTGTTCCGGGATCCCACAAAGGCCAAAGCCGCCCGCCATGATCGTCATACCGTCTTTCAATACACCGTCCAACGCTGTAACAGCATCAGAAAAGACTTTATCCATGGTCTTCCTCCAAAAAGCATTTGTTCCTTAAACATGCTGGAGAGCTTGCCCAAGAACCTTATGGGATGCTACACGACCGTAGAAACGGGATAAAGCCGTTTTGGAATCTAAATATCCTATTGCAAAAAAAAAACGAAAAAGCTGAATGTTTGCCAGAAATAAATTTGAAGACTACTGTCCGGAAATTGTCTCTTTCAGACTGCCTCCTATTTAAATGACCAAAAGAACCTATCTCATTGTAATCTGCGCCAGCGTAGTTGTTTTACTCTCCATGGGGATACGACAGAGCTTCGGGCTGCTTCAGACACCCATAGCCCAAAGTTTCGGGATAGGTCTCGCTGCTTTCTCATTATCTATCGCCGTTCAAAATCTTATCTGGGGGTTGTCTCAGCCGATAATTGGAGCCCTCTCCGACAAATACGGGTCCGGTCGGGTAATTGCGATTGCCGCGGTCTTCCAGATACTCGGTCTCTTAATGCTGGCTAATGCGGATAGTCTTTGGGAACTTCACGTCAGCACAGGCATCATCATCGGGATTGCCGGTTCCGGAATGACGTGGGCAGTTCTCATGTCTGTCGTTGCACGAAACGTCCCCGAAAACCGGCGGACAATGTTTTTCGGAGTGGTGGGCGCCGCGGGAACCGGCGGCCAAATCTTAATTGTTCCCTTTAACCAGTACACTATAAACGCATTTGGCTGGAGTGAAGCCCTTTTTATCATGTCGGTCGTAATGGTGGTTATTATTCCCTTAGCCTATGTCTTAAAAGGAAAGACAGAAGACCATTCCGTCGGAAAGGAACAAGCGGAAAGCCTCCTCCAAGTGCTGGATCGTGCACGCAAACATTCAGGTTACCTTTATTTGACGGCTGGGTTTTATGTCTGTGGCTTCCACGTCATGTTCATCATGGCGCATTTACCTAATTATCTCTCAGTCCTGGAAATGCCTGAGTGGTTGCCGGGGATAGCCATAAGCATTATCGGCATGACAAATTTACTTGGTACAGTCATATTTAGTTGGCTCGGGGATAAATACAGTAAAAAATATTTGCTTAGTATCCTTTATTTTCTACGATCCATCGTTATAGCCGGGTTCATCACATTTCCGATTTCTGAATATAGTGTCTTGGCCTTTTCATTCTTTATCGGCTTTTTATGGCTAGCGACGGTACCTCTAACTAATGCTCTGGTGGGACAACTCTTCGGTCTTAAATACCTTGCTACCCTGGCAGGCATCG
This sequence comes from Rhodospirillales bacterium, assembly GCA_028345065.1. Classification (GTDB taxonomy): domain Bacteria; phylum Pseudomonadota; class Alphaproteobacteria; order Rhodospirillales; family UBA2165. The sequence goes on along the minus strand of JAOMCN010000001.1, from coordinate 57,938 downwards.
TCTTCGCTAGCCATCAATTAGGCTCCTTCACCTCCATTTGGCTTGGTGGGTGGCTGTTTGACGAGACGGGTTCCTACGATTTAGTTTGGCAAATATCAATCGGCCTTGGAATATTAGCAGCGCTTCTACACTTACCCATCAATGAAAAACCCTCCGAAACCAAGGTTCCTCAACCAGCATAATTATAAACGGTGATGCCGGGGTATTTATTATTTATATTAAATTAAGCCGTGGCCGGAACAACCAAATCTCTCGGATCATCTACTGCAAAAACGTCAACATTTCCGTCACGTCCGCGAACATCGGCTGAATGCGCTGGATGATCAGAAGCGTCTACACCTGCAATCTCTGAGACGGCCTTTGAAAGAACCAATCGACACTTATATTCCTTAGTTTTTGATTCAAGCCGTGCCGTAACATTCACGACATCACCTATAGCTGAAAAATTCTGCGCCGACGGAGGTCCCATTGCACCAACAATGGCTTCCCCAGCATGAACGCCTATACCCATATGGAGCGGTTCTTTGAGTTCGTTTTTAAGTCTCGCATTGAGCTTTTCAAGCCTACTGATCATAGCTGCGGCACCCAGGATAGCATCCCGGCAGGCTTTTACTATATTTCCATCAATTCCGTATAGCCCCATCAAACCATCTCCCGTGAACTGGGCGTAGTGACCGCTTGTTTCCGCAAGAGCCGCAGCCATTTCTGCAAAAAACTGATTAAGAACAAACAAAACATCATAAGGAAGCTTTTCTTCCCCAAGTTTGGTAGAGCCGCGAATATCAATAAACATGATAGCTATTTTTTGTTCCCTACCTTGGATCCCTCCTGCCTTGTTGGCATCCCTGGCTGTAGCTGACGGAGGGAGCAGCGGTTTAATAGAGAGATCTTTTTGCGGCCTGGTTTGACAGGCAAGTCTCACCTCAACTTCAGCCCTTATTCGTGTCAGCGCCTTCTGCTCCACCTCTCCAGGGGGATGTAATTCTTTGATAGCCTCACCTACATGCACCCGACACGTCGTACAGCGACCGCGACCACCGCAGACTGACGCGTGGGGAATTCCGGCGACGCGAAGTGTTTCGAGGATAGTTTGACCCTCAGGGGCGGATAAAGTGCGGCCATCGAGAATTGACAACCGATAGACACCATGGCGATTACGGTAAAGGCGACGAATAAACCGCGCGACAAAGACCGACACAATCAAAACCCCAAATATGGCGTATAAATTGTTCTCAAGGGCGTACAAATTTGCCACCAGTTCTGGTTCAGCTCTAATGAAGGGGCCAAAGACGCGCTCTTGTATTTCGGATGATCGTGCATGACTTCTATCCAGTTCACGACCAATTCGAACAAAACCCAATAGAGCAATTACCGGCAAAACAACCGCGCATCCGAGGAGAAAGGGAGACCAACGAGAATACCAGTTCTTGAGCCGAAGCCAGTAGTGCAAACCCATACACATATGGCCCCAAACGATAACAAGCATAATGCTTTGCTGAAATCCAAGAATAGGGTTAGAAACCCAGATGGCAAATATAACGTATTCATAGGTGGGTCGGAACCCAATTATGTGACCGGCGCCCTGGGTGCCAACGATATGAACAAGGATGAGAGGAAAAATCAAAACACCAAGGGTTATTTGGGTTGCCTCCCAAAGGGGCATGCGAAGTGTAGAGCGGCTATAGAGCGAGAATAAAGACAAGAAGAAGTGAAGTAAAAATGCGCCCATTAGGAGGGCCGCACCCGGCAAATCAAACCAAATTACGGACAAATAGCTGCGCATGCCCTCCATCGCCTCTAAGGAAATTAAGCCCAAGGTATGGTTGCTCAAATGCAGTATTACAAAGATCGAAATGATTAACCCTGACCATAATCGCAAACTCTTTTCCACAGTACGCAAATCAATCCGCTTAGGTGAAACTTTTTGTCGCAATTTAATTCCCTCCAACTTTTACATCCTATTTCATTGCATAATTTGCAGAAGGTGGGCTAAGTACAATTAATATAATAATAACACGGTAATTATGGAGAAATAGTTTTTGCGCGGTTATTTTGGAATTGGTGTTGAAGGTGTAAGCAAATCTATGAATGTAGGTAGTTTGTTTCGCTCCGCCCACGCATTTGGTGCTAGCTTCGTCTTCACTATTGATGCCCAATATAACCTGCCAACAGGCAATAAAGCTGATACATCGGAGGCGACAAATCATTTGCCGTTTTATAGTTTTCCCGATCCCGAAAGCCTTGTCCTGCCAAGTCGTTGCGATATAGTTGGTGTTGAACTCGTGGATGAAGCTGAAGAACTACCAAGTTTCCGCCACCCACATCAAGCCGCTTACATATTGGGTCCGGAACGCGGCAGCCTCTCACCATTTGTGTTGAAAAGGAGTGTTTATACGGTCAAAATTCCAACAAAGTTCTGCGTGAATGTTGGCATAGCGGGAGCTATTACCATGTATGACAGGCTGATAAGCCTAAGCAAGTTTCCCAGAAGACCCGTTAGCCCCGGCGGTCCCGTTGAACTTTTATCTGTACACAAATTTGCAACCCCGAAATTGCAGGAAAAAATGGCGCCCTTTCGCCGGACGGCTCCTTTAGCTGAAGTGGAAGAATATTTAAAACTTGTGGATGAAGAATGATCAAATTTATATCCCCCCCATGTATCGTACTTGCCTCATTCGTTGTGTCATATGCGACTAACGCTCAAACCTACGAAAAAGTGAAAACAACTGATCATTGGGAAGCCTACAAATCCGGCTCCGGAAAAGGCCGGTTTTGCTTCGTGGGAAGCGAACCAATCAAAAAAAGGGGAGCATACAAACGCCGGGACAAGACATATGTCCTAGTAACACATCGCCCAAATGATAAAAAAAATAAAGTCGATATTTTTGAATTAGTGGCAGGCTACACCTACAAGAAAGATAGCAGCGTCACAATTAAAATCGGGGGTCAAAAGTTTGAGCTATTCACATCTCGAGGCACTGCCTGGGCAAAGACGTCCAAGACCGACCGAGCTTTAGCCAGGGCTATGAAACGTGGTAACACTATGACAGTAGCCGGCACTTCTAGCAGAGGCACAAAGACACTCGATACCTATTCTTTAAAAGGATTTACCGCGGCCTACAATGCTATCGGCAATAATTGTAAAAAAAAGTAGAGGGTTCCCTGTCTAAATACACCAAAATTAACGTCATTGGTCTCAACCGGGAGGAACTTGCGACTGAGCTCGAAATATTAGGAGAAAAGCCCTTCCGTCTTAAGCAGCTTTGGCATTGGATTTATTTTCGGGGCGCTAGGGACTTTAACGAAATGACAACACTGTCCAAAACGGCGCGGGCAAAATTAACAGAAACACATGTCATACGACGGCCCGAGATTGTAACCCAGCAGCTATCCCAAGACGGCGCAAGAAAGTGGCTTTTAAAATCATCTGATAAAAATACCGTTGAATCTGTTTTCATTCCAGAGGAAGACAGGGGTGCACTTTGCGTGTCCTCGCAAGTCGGATGCACTCTTACTTGCTCTTTCTGTCATACCGGCACCCAACGCTTGATCCGCAACCTCACAGCTTGCGAAATCGTGGGCCAATTGATGGTAGCGAGGGATACATACGGTGAATGGTCATCACCGCCAGCTAACCGAAAAATCTCTAATATTGTAATGATGGGTATGGGAGAACCTCTCTTTAATTTCAATGAAGTTGCAAAGGCTCTCAAAATCATTATGGACCCCGAGGGTATTGCTCTCTCCAAACGGCGGATAACACTCTCCACCTCAGGGGTCGTCCCCATGATAAAAAAAGTAGGCGAAGAGTTGGGCGTAGGTCTGGCAATTTCTATGCATGCCGTCCGAGACGATCTTCGAAATGAACTAGTCCCTATTAACAAAAAATACCCTATCGATCAGCTTCTAGACGCTTGCCGGAACTATCCTGGTGCCAGCAGCGCCCGACGAATTACCTTCGAATATGTTATGTTAGATAAGGTGAACGATTCTCCAGCGGATGCTTGGGAATTGGCGCGCCTCCTCAAGGGTATCCACGCTAAGGTTAACCTAATACCCTTCAACAGATGGCCAGGAACTGCTTATAAAACCTCTCCTTTTCCCGTCATCAAGCGATTTTCTCAAATACTTAATGATAACAAACTATCCGCTCCCATCCGTGTTCCACGGGGACGTGATATTATGGCCGCCTGCGGTCAATTGAAATCTGCAGATGAGGATAGAAGTATTTTATCTTCGATAACCTCGACTAACGCCGCTGTTTTATGATCCGTCTTCCAGTTATCAAGACTGTCTTCGGTGCGTATTATTACTTGTGGGAGGAGCGTCTATACCTTTGGCAACTGACATTGCCGCCACTTGTAGTTCTTGCAATCCTTAAAACCTTGGTGCAGTGGGGTACTGTCTCATCCACAGATATCGGCAGCACGATTGCCACTATTGATATCTACCGGTCCGGTTGGGTGGCCGTCTTGTTCTATCTTGCATTCTTTGTGAATTTTTGGGTCTGGCTTTCCTACAGTGTCGCGTGGCATCGAGCCTATTTGGTGCAAAGTGAGAACAAAGACGTGTTGAAAGCCTATAGTTGGAACGGTCGTCAGGTTCAATTTTTGTGGGTCACCATAAAAATCTTATTTCTTATGCTTCCTGCCATGATCATTTTACCCCGCTTTATCATATTAGGAGCGAATGGGGCGTTGCCACTTATTATTGGCATGACAGCCTGTCTGTATGTTTACGCACGCCTCTTACTCTGGTTCCCGGCCGTAGCAATAGATCAAACTCTGAATATTTGGCCCCTATGGCAATTATCGGGAAAAAACGGATGGAGGTTGGCTAGCGTTATAGTTTGCACCTCTCTGCCTCTTGTTATGTCAGGCCTTCCGGTGGTTTTTATATTTCAACAACTAGGTTTCTTCGATCAGTCCAATCAGTCACTTAGCGTATCTCTTCTCGGCAACCTGTTTCTTGAATTCCTGTCCTTTATAGCGTTAGCCGCTAGCATCTCAGCCCTGTCAATTTCGTATAAATTCTTACTGCAAAATAAAAACTCTCCGTCTGGATCAATTTAAAAATTAAACTTCTCTCTGTGAACCCCGCGTACATCCATTTCGTAATCCAAACCACTGACTGGTGGCCTTGCGTAGTACCAGGTTAGGCCATAATCAGCTGCACCTCTGTCGACAATTTCATCTCCTAGGAAGGAGTGAATGTCGTAAACCGTGTAGACTTGGGTTGCGGTCACTTGATCCCACCCAACGCCTAATGCTGACATGCGGGATTCCATTGTGTTTAAAACATATTTAGCCTTTTCCCGCATTGCATCCGGAGTAGTTTCTCCTTTTCGGATTATTCGTTCGCCGTAATTTCCATCTCCTTCACGGGCTTCAGCTGAACCGGAAATAACAAAGCTTTTCGCGTCGCTTTCGTCATCGGGAATAGTATAGGAAAAGGAGTGGAACATCGGTTCCGCGGGTGGATTGACCACCGGACAAACGTTTGAACGGGCTACGGGGTTTTCATCATTTTCAAATATGCCCCAATTTTCAAGTGTGTTCACATAAGCCCGGTTAAAAGTTACAAATCCAGCATCGTCAAACGGTTCAGGGGATCGGAGTTCACAAGCGCAGAACGACGCTAACGGTCGCCCCAAACCGGTTAGGTAAGCTTCGATAGCCTCAAAACCATGCTTTATTGAAATTGCCCGCAAAAAACGAGCCCTCTCGATTATGAACCCTGGCTCGGCTGCTACACCACCGGAATATTGGAAAGGCCCTTGAATATAACGGTAGGAACCTTTTTTAAAGATAGCGGTTTTATCCATCATCTTTCTCCTTTCTAGACTCGGGATTTGTTAAACACTCCTGTTACTATTCCAAAAAACATTTCCCGGTCGGTGGCTTACGGTTAACCCCTTTCCATTAACCAACGAGAATTTTAGGAAAGACAACAACAAAAAGGTTAGATACTTTAGACGGCAACCTCTCACATTATACTAAATGTTTTATAAATTCAGCCTAACAAATAAACCCCAACGTTCGCCCACCCTAATTGGTCACCATAAAACCCGTTTCTTATTTACCATACACCTGTCGAAGGAGTACCAGTGATGGTTAATTATATTGATGAAAACCGCTTCCCAGTTGGCTTACGAACCGGCGCACAATATATCGAGGCAATTAAGAATGACGGTCGACGGGTGTTCATCGATGGAAAAGAAGTGCACGACGTTACTATTCACCCGGCATTCTCCGATGCGGTCCGCACGATTGCTGGCCTTTACGACATTTCGAGCGATCCAGAAAACAGTAAACTAATGACCTACACCGCACCCGCCACAGGTGACGTGTTTAATTACATCTGGTGTCTGCCGCGAGACAAAGCAGACCTCTACGCTAGACGGGGGGCTATTGAAAGGTGGTCAGAAGCCACATTTGGACTGATGGGGAGAAGCCCCGACCATGTCGCTGGCTTTTTCGCCGGTTGGGCAATGGCTCCGGACGTCTTTGCACGCAACGGTGCGTTGGAACTAAAACAAAACCTAATCCGCTTTTATGAGTTCGCACGGGCACGAGATCTCTTTATTACCTACACTATCATCCCCCCGCAAATTGACCGATCAAAACCAATGCACATGCAAAACCCGCCGGATCTTTATGCTGGTGTGGTAGATGAACGAGATAATGGCATCATCATTCGAGGGGCACAAATGCTAGGTACTGGCACGGCCCTCTCTGATTACCTCAACCTCAGCCAAATAACCCCTGTACAGCCCGGTGACGATGCGCACGCCTTAAACCTAGTGGTTCCATGCAACGCTCCGGGTCTGAAGATATATTCGCGGCGGTCGTACGCCAGCGCCGCTAACAGTGTATTTGACTATCCGCTCGCAACACGGTTCGACGAAACTGATTCACTAGTCGTTTTCGACGATGTGTTTGTGCCATGGGAACAGGTGTTTATTTATAAAGATATCGACACCTGTCGGGATCAGTGGTGGAAAACGCCTGCCCATTCTATGGGAAACCATCAATCACAAATCCGACTAGTTACCAAATTACGTCTAATGATGGGGCTTGCACGACGTGTTTCAGAAATGAACGGCGTGACCCAAATAGCTGAAGTTCAGACACTTCTTGGGGAAATGGGTAGTTATGCGGCAATGATGGAAGGTTTGGTTGACGCCCAAATTGCCACCTGCACGACCAATCAAAACGGCTATGTGGAACCTGGAAGGCAGGCACTATACGCCGCGATTGTTCTTCAATCTGAAGCCTATCCGCGCATGCTGGAATATCTGCGGGAGTTATGCGGCGGCGGTGTTATACAGTTACCTTCTAGTGTTACTGATTTTACCAACTCAGAGACACGCATCGATATTGAGCGATACATCCAATCGCCCCAATTTCCAGCTACAGAAAGAGTTAAATTATTAAAAATGATTTGGGAATTGATCGGTTCAGAATTTGCCGGTCGCCAGGAACAATATGAAAAATTCTACGCCGGTCCGCCGTTCGTGGTGAAGAAGAGAATGGCGATGGAATACAACTTCAACAAGAGCGACGAACTCGTCAATGCTGCGCTTGCTGGCTATGATTTGGATGGTCGTTGTGATTAGAGGTTTTTTTTTGCTTTCTTCTGCGATAACTCCCCGTGGATTTGACGCGGGACCTCATTTCTGGATTAAATAAAAAGGAGGAAATCTACTTTTTGTATCATGTGCTTCTTCTTTCTTTGAGTGCCGCGCTTAAAGTACCATCGTCAAGGTAGTCGAGTTCACCGCCGACTGGAATGCCATGGGCTAGCTCGGAAACCGTCACCCCGCAATCTTTCAAGCGGTCCGTGATATAGTGTGCCGTCGTCTTTCCATCTACCGTTGCGCTTGTCGCCAAGATTATTTCTTTCACATTTTCGTTTGCTGCACGCCCAATGAGATCTTGGATATTAAGATCTTCGGGTCCCACACCATCCAGAGGTGACAAAATACCCCCCAAAACATGATAGGTCCCCTTAAACGATGCTGTGCGTTCTAACGCCCAGAGATCCGCCACACCTTCTACTACACAAATGACCGAATCGTCGCGACGCGGATCAATGCAGATATGACACGGGTCATTGGTATCCAAATTGCTGCATCGGGAGCAATTTTTTACGTTTTCCGCCGCCGAGGCCATGGCAGCTCCAAGAGGCTCCATAAGTTTTTCGCGGTTACTTATCAAATACAATGCCGCGCGTCGCGCAGATCTTGGCCCGAGTCCCGGCAACTTGGATAGATGTTGGATTAGGCTGTCGATATCAGAAACACTCATGAACAAAAATCCAGGGGGAATTAAAAGGGTAGCTTAAAACCCGGCGGCAACTGCAATCCCCCGGTTATTTCAGACATCTTCTCAGTTACCCGCGCCTCAACTTTTGCTCGGGCATCATTAACGGCAGCTACTAACAAATCTTCCAGCATTTCCAAATTTTCCGGTCCTGTTAATTGTGGATCAATTTTAACCCGCCGCATTTCATTCTTACCCGTCATAGTTACTTCAATCATACCACCTCCAGCGGTACCTGTTACTTGAAGTTGGGAAAGCTTTTCCTGAACCTCTGACATTTTATCCTGCATTTCTTGGGCCTGTTTCATCATTTGCCCGAGATTTTTCATGTCATTTTTTCTCCCCCAGGTTTTTTTTCTTCTGGTGTTGCAATATCTTTGTCGTCAATTTGGCGAATTGTTTCTATTTCCGCTCCAGGAAAGTTTTCCATAACGGATTGCATTAGTAATCCTTGCTTGATTTCTACGTGTAGAGCCCTTTCTTCCTGTTTTTGCTGTTCCTTCAGAGTGGCGTTACCCCCTTGCGTTGCCAGTGATACCGACCAGCGATCTTCCATAACCGAGTTGAGAAAACTATATAGGCGCTTGGGCGTATCGGGATTAGCTGCTTCAGCCAAGCAGATTTCGATCTTTCCAGGCTCAAAACTCACTAAATGAACATTGTTTACCAAATCGGCCATCAAAATACGCTCATCATGACCATCTAAGAGAGCAATTACTTCCTCAAAGTTATTCAGTTTAAAATTAGACAAGGTCTGCTTTTCGGGTTGCTCCTCTAATTCAAAAGCCAAACTCCTCGCGCCTGAGGTGTCGGACGATGAGGTCGAAGGGGTTAATTTGTTTTGATCGTTCGTTGGTGTAGCGGCGCCTTCTGGGTAGTCTCTATACTTTTCCATGTTTCTAATGACATCATTTGGGGACGGCAGATCACTAAGATAGGCGAGACGGACCAGAATCATCTCCACCGCCTGAATTGGTGTTAGAGAGGTTTGGGCCTCTTTGAGGCCCTTGACTATCATTTGCCATGTACGCCCCAAATTTGCCATAGAAAGCTTCCCGGAAAGGTCTTTCCCACGGGCTCGCTCGCTCTCAGAAACAGTTAAATCTTCTAAGGTTTTTGGTGCAACTTTAATCCGTGTCAACCAGTGAACTAATTCAGCCAAGTCTTGCAAAGTCGACAACGGGTCAGAACCATTAATATAATCCTGCTGAACTATCTCTAGCGCAATTTCTATTTCTCCCTTTAAAACCTTTTCCAACAAATCAAAGGTTCTCTCCCGGTCAGCTAGCCCCAAGATCTCGCGCACATCGCCTTCCCCAAATTCTTTTTCTTCCCTTCTGGCGGTTGTGACAATCTGGTCTAGTAGACTTTGTCCATCGCGTACGGATCCATCAGAAACCCGGGCAATCAATGCGAGAGCCTGTTCGGATATGAGAGCGCCTTCCTTTTCAACAATTTCAGCAAAATGCCTAATCAACGTCTCTACATTAACCCGACGTAAATCAAAGCGTTGGCAACGTGATAACACCGTGACGGGTACTTTCCGAATTTCGGTGGTTGCAAAAATAAATTTAACGTGCTCGGGAGGTTCCTCCAGTGTTTTAAGCAACGCGTTAAAGGCTTCGGGGGATAACATGTGAATTTCGTCGATAATGTAAACTTTATAACGGCCAGAAACCGGTTTATATCGAACGGCTTCAATTAACTCTCGTATATGAGCCACCCCACCCCGACTTGCGGCATCCATCTCAAAGACATCGAGATGGCGATCCTCTGCAATAGAGAGACACATCTCACACTTTCCACATGGATTAATTGTTGGCGTCCCATTTCCGTCCTCGCCGACGCAGTTTAGTGCCTTGGCGATAATGCGGGCAGTCGTAGTTTTACCAACACCACGCACACCCGACAAAATAAAGGCGTGCGCCAACCTCTCGGCTTCAAAGGCATTTGTCAAAGTTTGCACCATTGCATCCTGCCCAATCAAACCAGAAAAATTGGTCGGCCGGTATTTTCGGGCAAGCACTTGGTAGTTGGCCCCCTCATTATCTGGAGCTCTTTTCTGTGATGTCTGGTCAGTTTTTTTATTTGTCATAATTTATTAGGCCAAATGGCGTGACTGCGAGTTAGCGGGTCGCTATTGGTAGCGCGGCTCACTAGAAGTGGGAGGCCAGACACGCGACCCAGACAAAACTCCCTACAGCTGCTTCCTTCCGGACCTGACCGAGTTCACGAGTTGCCTGTCCGCAGCTAGCCTCCCGAAAGAAATATAGCAGGCTAAGGGGAGGGAGAGGCAAGCACGAATGCTGCCCTTTTATGACTCTTTTTTCCAACCTAACATTTTCCGTTATTAATGTTCACAGTAATTGCTGGGTTTTAGCTGGTCTAATATAATACATAATATCCCATTGTGGTGGCTTAATAATAAAAAGATAAAGCGCTTTTACCTCAAAATAAATTAGCGCTAAAAGCTCATACATGACGAAAGCCGTTTCACGTCAGACACTAAAACCCATGCACAAACTGGCGGGCGATCATTACCTCGCAGGTCGAATGAATGAGGCAATGGATAGCTATCGTCAAATACTGCAAATAGATGCTAGCGACCGCATCGCTCTTTATGGGTTTAGCCTAATTGAATTGACAGAAGGGCAAACAAAATTTGCTGTAGTCAAGGTCCGCGGAATTTAGAAGAAAGGGGCTGGAAGTAACTCGTGGTCTAAAGAAAAAATATAATTTATCCAAGTGCTTTTTAACGGCAAATAAGATGATTGTTGACGGGAGTTATTGCTTGGCACGGTGCACTGTGCAAACTTCAACAAATGACATCCCGATTTTATTTTGACCAAATGATTTTAAATCGCGCTAGCAATTTGAGATTTGACGACCCTTCGGAGCGAGGATTAAACAATCTTAGCTCTATGTTTATACCTATTTGGAGAGACAAAAATCTCTTTTTGAATGGAAACATCCCCCAAGCGGTCATGCTCAAAGGGGAGGAAGGGCAATGGCTTGTTGAGAATGCGACCCAAATTGTTTTTCTCGGTGTCAAAGAAGGTACAATGTTTTTTTGTGCCGATATTTCTCATTTGGAAAAAGTAGATGCAACCCCCTTACCAGCGAAAACGGTGTTTGAGGATCTGCGCAGTATTGCCACTTCGATTGAACCGGAAGAAGCAGGTTATCTCGCTTATGCAAGGGCTCTAGCCTATTGGAACAGGACCCATCTTTATTGCGGGCGCTGCGGTTCACCGACAGAAAGCAAAAAGAGCGGACATGAGCGCCATTGCACGAGTAAAAGCTGCGAATGCATTCATTTCCCAAGAACAGATCCAGCAGTAATTATGCTGGTAACCCATCCCAGCGAAGATAAATGTCTTCTTGGCCACAACAAACGATTTAAAGGGCTTCGCTTCTCGACCATCGCGGGATTTGTTGAGCCAGGCGAGTCATTGGAGCACGCTGTAGTTAGAGAAGTTAAAGAAGAGACCGGCATAGACGTTAGCGATATCACATACAAAGCATCCCAGCCCTGGCCGTTTCCAGCGTCGATCATGCTTGGTTTCCGGGCCCGGGGAACAACGACAAAAATTACTTGTATAGATGAAGAACTAATTGAAGCACGGTGGTTCCCCCGGGAAGAAGTCAGAGAAATGGCAGAAAATCAAGATATTCTACCCCCATCACGATATTCTATTTCGCGCTGGTTAATTGACAGCTGGTTGAACGAAAAAATTAACACGCCGGTGGTGAACGTTAAGTTTAGGCGTTAGCTAGACGTCTTTCCGTTCTTAAGACACCGGAGTTAAATAATCAAACTATAGGTCGTCTCCCCTCATCAGTCGCGGAAGATTTCCTGTTAAACCCATGGCTTGGCGCATAAAAACGTTTTTTAAGGTACTTGATGCGTTAACCGCGGCCAAACCTAAGTCTCTAACAATCTGAAGTGGTAAATAATTATTTGAAAACAATCTGTTAAGGCCATCAGTAGCAGCCAACATGAGGGTATTATCAAATCGGCGCCAACGTTCAAATTGTCTTAGACTGTTGGATGTTCCTATATCTAACCCTAGGCGATATGCATCCACCAAAACCTCGGTTAGCGCTGCAACATCACGGAGACCCATATTGAAACCCTGTCCAGCAACGGGGTGCATTCCATGAATAGCGTCACCGACAAGAGCCAACCTTGACGCCGTACATGACTTAGCAAACTGTAAGTGTAGCGGATAGGAAGACCTTGGTCCGATCACCTCAAGGGGTCCCAAAAAATCCCCAAAACGCTGTGAAAGCTCGAATAAAAATTCTTGGGCTGGAAGCTCGATAAGCATGCGAGCGTCATCGAGGTTTTCCGTCCACACGATTGATGAACGGTCTCCAACGAGTGGAAGAATTGCAAACGGTCCCGCCGGGAAAAAATGCTCGTGAGCTATATTATTATGGGGATTATCGTGTGCTACGGTGCACACAATTCCGGCTTGTTTATAAGACCATTTGGTCACGGGTATCCCCGCATGTTGGCGAACATAAGAACTTCGTCCGTCTGCTCCGACAATTAGTGCTGCATGAATTTCTCGGCCGTCAACCAGAACGGCGCATATGCCCTGAGAATTCCGTACTACCTCTGTAAGCTCAACGGGAGCCAAGTATTTTATTTCCTCACGTTTTAACGTGGCTCGCAAAATAGCTCTACGCAAGAAACGATTTTCTATCATGTAACCGAGGGCGTCCTCTGTCATATTGCTGTGGTCGAAGTGAAGGTAATGACGGGAGTTTCCGTCTGTCACCCTAATGTCATAGATAGGCGACACCTTCCCTTTGAGGTTTGACCAAATACCAATAACGGTCAGCATTCTTTTTGCTGATTGGGCTACAGCCGTTGCTCTGCCATCAAAGGACTGGGTGTTTTGATGCTGAGAAGAGGATCTATCAATTACGATTGACGTCAATCCGCCGTCAGCTAAGGCACAGGCAAGAGTGCCGCCGACCAAGCCACCCCCAACAATCAATACATCTGTTTGAAATCTCGCTCCCATTATAACAATAGTCTTTCTGAAACTTTATCCATACTATTTAAAAACACTGTTTTGATCCGGTCGTACACTATTAGAGTTTATAGGTCTCCAGACGGAGCGGGTAAACCACCTTAGATTATCTGAAATTATGATGCTTTTTTAATAGGCAGGGTATGGTTGTGCCTAAAAACTAGGCGTTTTAGCTTGGTTAAACTTTTAGTTTTCGATAAACATTTCCACAACTTCTTGACAAATAAACGTTTTTCTAAATGGCACGGTAATTGAAATGAAATCAGGTAGTATCAACCTTAATGTAGGTATGTGGAACCGTCATGCCATCGTTGGTGTCCACTTTTGTGCCAATGGCGTCTCAGTTGTAGTGTTTGTGGTGCCGAGAAACAATGTCAAGGAAGGATCTGTCTAATGAAGATGATCATGGCGATTATTAAACCCGCAAAGCTTGATGCCGTTAGAGAGGCGTTAGTAGAAATCGGTATTCAAGGCCTAACCTCCGGAGAAGTATCCGGATTCGGCCGACAAAAAGGCCATACTGAAATTTATCGCGGTGCGGAGTACAGTGTCAGTTTTGTGCCTAAAATAAAAATTGAAGTCGCCGTTTCCGAAGGACAAGTTGAAGCGGCTGTCGATGCAATTAAAACAGCAGCTAATACAAACAAAATTGGTGATGGCAAAATATTTGTCACTGATCTGAACCAGGCCGTCCGCATACGTACAGGAGAGACTGATGAAGATGCTCTATAGGAGTTTACCAGCCATGAAAATTATATTTAAATTGGGTTGTCTTGTTTCTATTGCGTTACTTTTCTCTTTGACTTCCGCCCATATCACAATGGCGGCAGACGCCAAAGCAACACTTGATACTGGTGACACCGCTTGGATCATGACATCTACGGCTTTAGTACTGTTCATGACAATGCCGGGTTTAGCACTCTTTTACGGCGGACTTGTAAGATCTAAAAACGTGCTTTCGGTATTAATGCAGTGTTTTGGTATAGCAACCTTAATGTCTGTCTTGTGGTTGATTTTTGGATATTCCATAGCGTTTGGTGAAAACAACCAATGGTGGGGTGGAATGGGAAAATCGTTTTTCGCGGGGGTCTCGGCGGACACTCTAATTGGCACCATACCAGAAAATGTCTTCTTCATGTTTCAGATGACTTTTGCTGTAATTACACCGGCTTTAATCGTGGGTGCCTACGTGGAGCGTATTAAGTTTAGCGCGGTACTCTTATTCAGTAGTTTATGGTTAATGACTGTTTATGCGCCATCTACCCACTGGATTTGGGGTGGTGGACTTTTAGCAGACTTGGGCTGGGCGAGCGACGCCTTAAAAGGATTTGGAACGATGGATTTTGCTGGTGGTTTAGTTGTACATGCCAACGCAGGCGTTGCGGCACTTGTAATAGCCGCAATACTTGGCAGTCGTAGAGGTTTTCCCAATGAGCTTAGACCTCCCCACAACCCAGGTATGGTCATGATAGGTGCAGCAATGTTATGGGTTGGATGGTTTGGTTTTAATGGGGGTAGCGCCCTCGGCGCTAACGGTGGAGCTGGGATGGCAATAGCCGTTACCCATATTTCAGCGTCCACCGCTTGCCTGGTTTGGATTGCCATAGAGTGGATAAAATTTGGAAAGCCAAGCCTGGTCGGGATTGCAACAGGTGCGATCGCAGGTCTAGCCACTATAACACCCGGTTCTGGTTTTGTTGGGCCGGTGGGAGCTTTGGTTTTTGGTGCTTTAGCTGGAGTGATTTGCTTTTTTATGATTAGCGTAATTAAGAACACGTGGAAAATTGACGATTCTTTGGATGTTTTTGCCGTGCATGGTGTTGGTGGTATTTTGGGCGTCCTATTAACCTCAATTTTTGCTGACGCCAGTGTAGGAGGCATAGGATTACCCGGTGGCATTTCCATAGGAATGGCTTTTGTTGGTCAATTGCTAGCAGCGGTAATCACTGTAATTTGGGCTGGCGTTCTCAGTTACATAATTGTTAAAGTTGTTCAAGTAACGGTCGGGCTTCGAGTTGACGAAACAGAAGAAACGGAAGGTCTCGACCTCACTGTTCATGGAGAGCGTGGCTACGATATTTAGTTTTTCTAAAGGTTGCCCATTGGTTTAGTTTTGCCACAAACTAGTGTTGGTAAGCTATATTTTAGTAGTTAGGCCTCTGGTTCTAGAGTATCGATACCAAGTGTAGGGTATCCATTTAAAAAGAATTTAAGACCTTAACCCAATTAGGCTCGCGAATGATCAACCAAGTCCTTGACAAATTAGGCGATTATCCCTTCGATCGCTTGCGCCACTTGCTTAATGGCCTAGAACCACCCGCCAATCAAAAACCAATTAATATGTCTCTCGGGGAACCGCAACACGAACCGCCGCCCTTCGTCGTAGAAGTTATTTCCCGCCACGCGAACGAATGGGGAAAATATCCACCAGTAATCGGAACACCTGACTTGTTGAATGCTGTCGTGGAGTGGCTTGGAAATCGCTACAGACTTGCAGATGGTTTTGTGGAGCCCTCTAGAAATGTGATCGCTGTAAACGGGACCAAGGAGGCCCTATTCATGGTCGGCGATCTGTGCATCCCTCGCAATATATTGGGCCAACGGCCAGCCGTGTTGATACCCAATCCCTTCTATCAAGTTTATATGGGGGCAGCTGTTGTTCGGGACGCAGAACCTATTTACCTTCCCGCCACCAAAGCAACCGGTTTTCTTCCTGATTTTCAATCTTTGGACCCTCAACTTCTTGCTCGCTGTGCACTTGTTTATCTTTGTTCACCAGCAAATCCCCAGGGGACTATTGCAGATATCACGTATTTGAGAGAAGCGGTTGAGTTAGCCTTGCGCCACGATTTCGTTTTGGCAGTGGATGAATGCTATGCAGAGATTTATGATACTTTGCAACCACCCGGTATTCTCCAAGCCTGCCAGGATATTAATGGCCCCCTCACAAACGTTCTGGCTTTTCATTCCCTTTCAAAGAGATCTAGCGCTCCGGGATTACGCTCCGGTTTTGTCGTTGGTGATCCAGGGTTAGTGGCGGGGTTAAAAATGCTAAGAAACTATGGTGGGGCTGCAATACCTGGCCCAATTATGGCGGCCTCAGCAGCACTCTGGCGGGACGAGCCGCACGTGGAGAATAATCGCACTAAGTATCGTCAGAAATTCGACACTGCAGATCAGATATTAAAAAACAAATTTGAATACTATCGTCCCATGGGTGGCTTTTTTGCATGGCTTAATGTGGGTGACGGAGAAGCAGCCGCGCAAAGACTTTGGTCCGAAGCCGGAATAAGAGTAATTCCAGGGAAATATCTTTCAAAAAACGGCTCAAACGGCTCGAGTCCTGGAGACGAATACATCCGGATTGCTCTGGTACATGATCCTGATTTGATATCTGACGCACTTAGGCGCCTAGAAAATAACCTATAGTAATGTTTAGGCAATAATTTTTTCCCTTTCAACGCCCCATCACGCTTTTTCGAGCTAAATAGGCGCCGTTAAATCGACGCTTCACCATCAACCAAACTAGGAATATAATTACTTATACCCGAAATGTTGGAACGACTGTTAACGTACTATCAATAAATCACGTGCGAAGATTGAATATGCCGCGATCATTAGAGCGTTCAACCAGACCTGTCTTTTGGCCACCAGCTGTAATTTTAAGAATTAAATGTTGGTTGTCTGAAGGTGTTGGTGTTTCCTTGTTATTATTAGCTTTTTTATTGGCGGCCTCTCTCACCAGCTATAGCCACTATGACCAGTCTTTTAATACAGCCTCTAAAAGTATGACTGAAAATTTAATTGGGCCCATTGGCGCACATACAGCAGATCTGTTGATACAAACCTTGGGTCTGGCTGCGGCCCTTATTCCGCTACTCTTGTTATCCTGGGGTTGGAAACTGATTACTAAACAGGGTGTTTCTGTTATCTGGGTAAGGTTAATGATGTTATTCACCGGCCTTCTTTTAATTTCCGTATTTTTATCATCTTTTAACCAACCCAAATTCTGGCCGCTAAACCCGGGCTTGGGCGGTGTTGCTGGAATGGTTGTTTATACCTTCTTGTTCAGTATTTTGTCGCAATTTCAACTAGGTTTTGAAGTAATTATAATTGCGTCTATATCTCTTACTTTTGGCACTGTTTCTTTTGTTTTTGCCACAGGCTTAAAAAAATCAGAGTGGGTCGCCCTTTGCATTCCTTTGGGGTTAATTTCGGCTTTTGTTGGCAAAAAAATCGTCAATATTAAAGAATACGGTTCTTTCAAGAATGAACGCCTTGAACCCCAATTAGTACGCAAATCAAAGAATGGAATTGAAGAACAGGTTAACGGCAACCAAAGTCTTGGTGCCAGAAAGGCAGGTATATTAGATGGAACTTCAAACCGCGTATCCCGAAAAACAATTGTCCAGGACAAGGCAAAAGAGGCACCAAAAGGACACCGAGCGGAGAATGCGGAACAAGGCTTACTTGCTCTTCTAAAAAATGATACGTTCCTTCTGCCGCCTCTTGATCTTTTGGAAGCCCCGCCTAACCGGCCAACCCCCTTAGATGCAGACAAACTTTCGCTTTCAAAAAATGCGCAACTTTTAGAAACGGTTTTAGAGGATTTCGGTATCAGGGGTGAGATTGTCAAGGTCCGCCCCGGTCCAGTGGTAACCTTGTATGAACTCGAGCCAGCGCCAGGAACAAAGACTTCTCGAGTTGTTGGATTGGCTGACGATATAGCTAGATCAATGAGTGCACTTTCGGTCCGAATTGCTGTTGTTCCAGGACGGAGTGTAATTGGCATAGAGCTTCCCAACCTGAATCGTGATACTGTTTATTTCCGCGAACTACTGGCATCTAAGGACTTCGAGAAGGCCAACGGCGCACTAACTTTGGTTTTAGGCAAGGACATTGGCGGTAACCCCAAGTTGGTAGACCTTGCCCGCATGCCGCACTTACTAATAGCCGGCACCACGGGATCAGGGAAATCAGTGGCAATCAATACCATGATCTGTTCATTACTTTATCGACTACCTCCCGACCAATGTAAGTTCATTATGATTGATCCCAAAATGTTGGAACTCTCGGTATATGATGGCATTCCAAATCTTTTAACCCCTGTGGTTACAGATGCATCAAAAGCCGTGTTCGCTTTGAAATGGGCTGTACGAGAAATGGAGGATCGCTACCGGTTAATGTCCCAAATGGGTGTGAGAAACGTGACAGGATATAACATGCGGCTAATTAGTGCACATAAAAAGGGTGAAAAATTGACCCGTCGTGTACAAACTGGTTTTGATGATTCAGGCAAACCTGTCTTTGAAGAACAACCGCTTAGCATGGATCAGCTGCCGCTTATTGTTGTCGTCGTTGATGAAATGGCTGACCTGATGATGGTTGCTGGTAAAGATATTGAGGCTGCCATTCAACGCCTAGCACAGATGGCTCGTGCAGCGGGAATTCACCTGATAATGGCAACTCAGCGACCATCGGTGGACGTAATCACCGGCACAATCAAGGCTAATTTTCCAAATCGTATTAGTTTTCAGGTTACTTCAAAAATCGACAGCCGCACGATTTTAGGCGAACAGGGAGCTGAACAATTGCTTGGGCAAGGTGATATGCTTTACATGGTTGGTGGTGGTCAGATCACCCGTGTCCATGGTCCTTTTGTTAAAGATGAAGAGGTCGAACACATTGTGAGGTTCCTTAAGGAGCAGGCCGAACCCGATTATATAGAAGATGTTACAGCTGATGTTGATGGAGGCTTTTCCACACAAGGTACCGATGGATTTGGTAGCAACACGGATAACAAGTATTATGACCAGGCGGTGGCCTTAATTGCCCGGGAAGGTAAAGCATCCACCAGTTTTATCCAACGGCACTTACAAATCGGATATAATAGAGCGGCAACAATCATGGAACAAATGGAGGAGCACGGCGTCGTATCCAAAGCCGACCGCGTCGGTAGACGCGAAGTATTAGTTAGCAATCATTAATTTAGATCAAAATCACTTTCCTTATTCTAGTAAAAACGTCTTTTAACCAATCCAAATTAGCAAACACCTAAGAAACCCGGTTAGGAATACTGTGTCTCCTGTTTTTTTATTGTATTTTAGAAATTTTGTTCTACGCATAATTGTCAGTAGTTATTTTCTTGTCGGAGTAACCTATTTATCCAGCTTGGTCGGGAGTTTTCAAGTTCTGGCCGAAGACGTTGTTTCTATGGAGATGACAAACCAAGACAAAAAGGATTTAAAGCGGGTGGCTGTATATTTGGAAGCAATTAAGACTCTACGTGGGGGCTTCTTACAAGTTTCTTCGAACGGCAGCGTGTCCTCTGGGAAGTTATTTATGTCCAGACCTGGGCGTCTACGATTTGAATATGACCCGCCAGAGGCGATATTAATGATCGCAGATGGGTTGTTTTTTGTTTATATCGACAGAGACTTGGAACAAACAACCCACGTGTTCCTGAAATCCACGCCCCTGAGTTTTTTGGTGCAAGAAAAGATAGAGTTTAAAGGCGATGTAACGGTCACAGAAATTGATCGCCCGCCCGGAATTTTGCAAATTAAAATAAAAAAGACCAAAGAGCCAGAATTAGGATCGATACAATTGGTGTTTAGTGATAAACCATTAGTGCTAAGAAAATGGGTCGTTGTTGATGCCCAGAATATTATAACGACGATAAACCTAACTGGCATTCAAACTGGTATTAAATTAGACCCAACGTTGTTTACCCTCCCTACAAAAAAAAATAATTAATACTTTGGGCTCGCAAACTGTTTGGTTCAACGTTTAATGAAATCATTTATCGGTGCTCTGTTTTCTTTTTGTAAATGTTCTTAGCGGCTCTAATGCAAACACTAAAAAACTTTTGTTGTCCCTTTTAAAACCAATATGCCCCTCATAGGGCAATTACGCCGGTCCGCCTACGTATTTGGGGCTAGGTCAGAAACTAACGGGAATCGCTACGGTTGGGCCAGGTTTTGAAAACACTAAGTTACAGATAATACAGAATGGAAGTAATGTGTTAGCTTTTATTCACCGCGCCCTCACATCTCCCCATAAAGCGATGGGCCACACATCACCAACGATATGCGGCCCTACGAACTTGTCGCTTTGGTTCGTTTTACGCTCGTTTAGACAACAGCCATAGAATTATGCCGACTGCGATCAGTCCCACTATACCACTATCACCAAGTGACTTTATGAGATTGGTTAAATTGGTAACCACCTCACCAACGAAAGGAACATTCCCGGGGCCAACAATTATTCCCGCCACAACTGCTAGAGCGATGAGGAGGAGCCCCATCTCGGTAACTTGGATGAAAAATCTTTTTACAGAATCATAAATACCAGGCATTTGCTGATCCTTCAGTGATTAATACCATACTATAGACTCCGCTAAAATGCAGAATCAACTCACAGTGCACAATATATTGATATATTAGTCAAGCTTAAGGGCTAGATTTTGATAGTCTTCATTATGTAGTGGTATGGCGCTAATTATGGACTTCCCATTGATTTAAAACAATAATTAAATCTCTTTTAATAGTTTTCACATTTTCGTGATCAGTGTCTTTGGGATTAAACGGTATATGTGAAGAACACATCATAGGTCAGGTTTCCAATATCAGACAACAGGAACTCCGGCTAATGTTTGTTACTGTAAATACTTACGTTCGCCCTCTAAACGGGAAAATTTAAACTCGGTTTCAAATTTTAAACAGCCAAGCGATAACCATTGGCTTCCGTAACCAAAAGCTCTGTTTTTGACGGGTCCCGTTCTATTTTTTGCCGGAGACGATAAACATGGGTCTCCAGCGTGTGGGTGGCCATGCCGGCATTGTACCCCCAAACCTTGTCCAACAAGACACTTTTGCTAACCACCTGCCCACTAGAAAGGTATAAAAACTTAATAATTGCTGTTTCCTTATCCGTAAGGCGTATCTCTTTGTTGGTCTTTGTATCCAACAGAACCTTGGCACCTGGCCGGAATGAATACGTTCCAAAATTTAAAACCGCGTGTTCGTTTTGTTCATACTGACGAATATGTGCTCGGAGCCTTGCCAGCAAAATGGCAATTTTTATAGGCTTCACAACAAAATCATTCGCCCCCGAATCAAGACCCAAAATTGTATCCTGATCATTATTAGCATCAGAAATTATAATAATGGGCGCCTTCACGCCATTTTTGCGCATTTGGCAACAAATCTCAAAAGCGTTAAAATCGTTTAGTTCAACGTCCAGAAGAACACCGTCAAAATACTGTTTTTCGGTATATTGAAGCGCTTCTTCCCCTGTTCGCGCCTCTTTTATCCTAAATTCTCCATTTAATTGCAGTTGTTCCGCTAGTATCTGCCAAAGTGTTTCATCATCACCAACGGCTAATATAAGCTTTCCAGAAATCATCGGACAATTCTTCCTAATGCTATAACGCTATTTAACCATACTGTTATGCCGTAACTTTCCAGACCAACGTCACTGTATTAAAATAACAGGTGTCCATTTTAACGTTATAGGCTTTCAGCCTCCACCGTTAAACCGGACAATATTTTCCACTTTAGCACGAAATTAAATAAATTAATGGGGAAATGGTCGAAACCTCTACAATATCGTTGGCATCGATTTTGCAGATTGAGGCTTAAACAGCCGTGCGGGAAGATTGATCTATGACCAATATCGACAATCAGTCGGGACAAGAGACCCTTGCGATCAGCGATCGACATCCAATAGCAACAAGGTCCCCCAGAAATAACGTGCTGACCAACAAAAATGCGTTGTTTGGTAATGATGGTTTCACGTTTTTTGACTTTCTTGATATCATTAATCCATTACAACACCTCCCAATCATCTCAACGATTTATCGCTCAATCACCGGAGACCAAATAGATCCGGGCTCTCGGATCGCAGGGGCAACTTTATTTGGTGGACCCCTAGGAGGAGCCTTGGCGTCTATGGATGTTGCCATCAAACATAATACAGGTTTAGATATTGTTGAGCATACAGCTACATTTTTTACCGGTGGAGGCGTTTCTAACCAAAAAGCAAAAAACCTGAGGGTCATGCCTCTTGCGGCACCCGTTAGCAACGGTACTATTGAAAAAAACCCGGCACAAATTGCCTCTCTGGTAACACAACACCTGGAATTGGGTGCGAAGGGTACTTCCCCTGATAAATTTCATTTTGCGGGAATGACAGCAATTCCACTTGCAAAAAACAACACTTTATCCCTGAAAGAGCCTCAACAAGCTTTCAAAACCACCGGGCACGAGTTGAAAATAATGGTAGAAGAAAAAAAACCAACTACCCCGCCTTTCGTGACAAACAAAATGTTTAACGAAACCATTAATCCTAATTTAAATGCCCCTGGGATCAAACAACCCCAGGCATTAACTCCTCGTTTTTCAGCCAGAACTGTGAGGGGCGCGAGCGTCCCGCTTAATATAAGTGATACAAAAGTTAATGAGAACCTCGGCGCCCGCGAACAAAACAAGGCTCTAACGAGAGAAAACTGGGTTATCGATGCCATGCTCAAAGGTCTGGGTAAGTATACATCTGCAAAGAAATTAACAAAAAATCCCCACCGACCAGTGTATTCTGTTAACCATTGATGCGCATAACCTCTTCGAATTCTCTGCTCTCAAATGGTCGGACGTATAGGTGCGTCTTAGGAAAAACAGGCGCTCTGACAAAGAAGATCGAAGGTGACGGCGCTACTCCTGCTGGCGTTTTCCCTCTCATACGCGTTCTATACAGACCAGATCGCATGGATTTTCCTGAGACGCGTTTGCCCGTTTTTGCTTTGTCGCCAAATGACGGGTGGTGTGATGACCCCACTCATGAAGACTATAACAAACCCATAAAATTACCCCATGACGGATCCCATGAAAGGCTCTGGCGGGATGACAACATTTACGACATTGTTGTGGTATTAGGTTATAACACATCGCCCGTAAACCCATTTTTGGGTAGCGCTATATTTATCCATATTGCCGAACCATCTTTTAAATCAACTAGAGGGTGCGTCGCCCTAAAAGATGCTGATTTGCTTGAAATCTTAAAAACCTGTTCAACAGAAACAAAACTTCATATTATGGAGTTTTAAAGCTTGCGGACGCTTTTATGTCTCTCCATCTTGCCGGCGCTTCCCAAATATTGCCGTTCCTACTCTCACGTGGGTCGCCCCAAAACGAGCCGCCACCAAGTAGTCCGAGCTCATTCCCATCGAGAGGTTTTTGAGGCCATTACGGTGGGCAATTTGAGCTAAAAATACAAAATGAGGAGACGGCTCCTCCGCCATCGGTGGAATACACATCAAACCAGTAACGGGAAGGTTAAATTCTAAACGACAAGATTTTATAAATCTGTCAGCGTCTTTTGGAAGGATACCCGCCTTTTGTTTTTCCTCGCCAGTATTCACTTGAACTAAACATTCGGGTCGCCGATCTTGTTTATCCATGTGTTTAGAAAGTTCTCGGGCAAGGCTCGGCCTATCCAACGTTTCTATAACGTCAAAGCACTTCACCGCCAGGTTGGACTTATTGCTTTGTAAGGCGCCAACCATATGGAGTTGAATATGTTCATATTGCTCCCTCAAAACCTGCCATTTTTCTATAGCCTCCTGAACCTTATTTTCGCCAAAAACTTTATGGCCGGTACCTAGTAGGCATTGAACTGCTTCGATTGATTGGGTTTTAGCAATGGCCACAAGCGTGACAGAGCCAGCCTGTTTTCCCGCGCGCACCTCAGCATCTCGCAAACTTGATTTAACAAGAGCAAGATTACTTGCAATTTGATTCTCGGTGTTCATAGTTATTCCAATATCAGATCATTTGCGGAATATCCCGTTGGAACGTACGATATCAAATATCGCCCTTCGCCTCAATTTTGGTGCCGACGCCACCCATTTGCCGCCCCTCGTATTATTTTCTGACGAAGAACGTCAACCAGAACCACTTTCGTCGATTGCCCTCCTACCGCCAGGCTCGGCGGTGTTATTTAGACATTATAGCTTTCCAGCGCGAAGGAGACTAGCCCTGGCGTTAAGAACATTATGCGATACCCGTGCACTTTTTTTTATTGTTTCCAACGACGTAGATCTTGCGTTAGAGGTTGCTGCAGATGGTTTACACCTGCCGGAATATTGCTTAAAAGGAGCAGATCGGGATATTCATAAATGGCGTCAATTTGGAGAAGGTTTTCTGACGGCGGCGATACATTCGCCACAGGCGTTAATTAACGCAGATCGCCTCAACGTTGACGCGGCATTTTTGTCTCCCGTATTTATTAGTGCCAGTCATCCTAATAAGAAACCTCTTGGGTTAATGAGGTTCATTAAAATATGCAATTCCACACAACTGCCTATATACGCTTTAGGGGGTATTAACGATATTTCGGCGAAAAGGCTGGTTGGAAGCGGTGCCGCTGGGATTGGAGTAGTTGGTGCTATGATAGACTAGGCCAACAGGAAAGAATGAGAAAGGTCGAAACAAAGACCGAAGGTAGGAGCAGTAGGCCCGTGAAGGAATTACTATCGATTGCCCAAGTATCTTTGGAAGAAGAAGATTATGGCTCGTCCGTTTTTCAGTTTCTTAACATTTTAAAGCGTGATCCTAACAGCGCTGTTGCCAGGTTTGGGTTGGGGGATGCATATTTTGGTCTAGCAGATTATGAAAGCGCTGAAAGTACTTATCGTTTTGGATTAGAGATGTACCCAAATAATTCTGACGGTCTTTTTGGTTTGGCCGCAACGCTCCGGATTATCGAATCCTACGATGAGGCGATTGAATTTTATGAACGTGGTTTTGATGTTGAACCAAGCCGCACAGCCGCCTATTGGGAATTGGCTTATACCAGGGAAATGACCGGTGATAAAATCGGGGCCGAGTGGGCGTACCGAAAGTGTCTTGAAAAAGACCCCAACCATGGCATGGCCAAACATCTTCTCGCATCCATGCTTGGAACCACAACTGATAGGGCGCCAGATGATTATGTGCGAGACCTCTTTGATGATTACGCAGATAGCTTTGAGCAGGATCTTTTGAACGATCTCAATTATGTCGTTCCTACTTTGATCCGCAAGGAACTCAAAAAAATTACCAGGTCCCCCAATTTTCAGAAAATCTGCCGTTTTTCTTCCGCTCTAGACTTGGGGTGTGGAACGGGGTTGGTTTCGGAAGCCATCAAGGGTCTGGTCACGAAGACAGATGGTGTCGACCTCTCGGAAAAAATGGTTAAAGTCGCCTTTGAACACCAACGATACGATAATATTTATTTACAGGAAATGACCACATTTTTATTAGATAGAACTGTCGGGAAACCAAAATACGATTTAATTGTCAGTGGCGATGCGCTTGTCTATCTCGGTGATTTGCGTTCAGTTTTCAATGGTGTTTCTAAACGATTAAGTGGCAAGGGCGTTTTTTGCTTTTCTGTAGAGAAGCTTAGATCAGGTTCCTTTAGTCTCTGCCCAACCGGGAGATACGCCCACAGTGATGGATACATCAGAGATCTTTCCAGGACTTTCGGTTTTGAATTGCTCGCTGCAAGAGACATTGTACCCAGAATGGATGGGTCTCTAAAAATACGGGGGCGTCTCTATCTATTGTCGTTGAACGGTAAAAGTTGAACATGGTTCTTGTTCTGTGTTTTTGCGTCTCTCATAGACGCTTTCCATAAAATTTAGTTTTTAATAGATTAAGGGATCGTTTTAGTAACTCACGATAGAATTTGTGGGTTTTCCGTTTAAGGATATATGGTCTTGGCCTAGTTGATATGTCCTTTTGCAGTTATTCGGAACAGCCGATCTCGGAATGAAGTATTAATTACATTTTAAGAATGCATTAAACGTTTTTTCTCGCCCTTTAGTTAAGAAGGTGACAGCGCCAGGGAAAACAATTATACCGACAACAACAATAGTAGTTAGTGAAAAGACTAAATAATTATGAATAGGCCGGGCTTGTTTTAAACGGGCTGTTTACCACTACTATATTGTGTAACTGCTAAGGTGATACATTAGGTTCTATGTGCCCCAAATCCCATAAATCCTCCTACACAATTCCCTGCGCCAGTTCATTTAGGGATGCGATTAGTGCTCTCGCCGTCTCCCTTCGGGGTAATGTTGCAGACGTCGCCCGATCTATTCTTTTGACGGTACCGGAAGAAGTCATCCGCTCTATTCCAGACCCTGGCGGCCCACCCCCAGGCGACCGCGAACAAACATTGATAAAGTCGGGCCCCTCAGCCGGTAAATTATGGCAACGGAAACCCCGTATTCAGGTCCGTCTACGGTCAGGATACGACGTCTCAACGGTGCGCCGGGCGCTTAACATCGCCCTTAGGATAAACAACGGGTCTCTGGAGCTCAAACTCGCCAACCCTAACGCCCTATCACCGGAGACTGAACCCGACCAAAAACTATCTGGTGAAGTGGAGCGTCTGAAAAAAATTATTTCCGTCTTGGCATTCGATCCTCTTCAGGAAGGAGTATCCACCTCCGAAGAAGCACTTCACGTTCTTGGTTTTGCCCCCAGGGAAAACCCCGACAAGGCCACCGTAAGGGCCCGTTTTAGAACCCTCGCAACGATACATCACCCGGACAGTCACGACGGCAGCCACCATCGCATGAGCCAGCTCAACACGGCCATGCAACTTCTCTGTAAATAAAATATTTAAAAATCGGCAAAGAAAAAGGGGAGCGGTAAAACCGCTCCCCGCATTCTTTTCAAAAGCTCTAACGCTAGAAGCTTACCTTTATCTGACCAATAAGGGCATGGCCATCGTTGTTGTTGGTATCTGCGCCTGAAGCGCCGTCTTCGTAGTCAGCGTTAATATATGTAAGCGTCCCAGTTACGCCTGTATCAATGGTGTACTGAAGGCCAGCACTCCATTTATCTTCATCGTCTTCATTATTCGTGCCAAAGTCCCGTGTTCCTTGGGCCATGGCAAGCCCAAATTTATAAGCTCCCATGACGTAGGAAACACCCAGATCGTACGCTATACGTTTATCTCTAACGCCTTCTGTATCATCGTCTTGTACACTATAAGAACCACCGACAGTGACACCACCTGCTCCGACCAGAACACCGCCACGATACTTCCTCGTATTGTTACTAGCGGATTCGAATGCGATATCTGCTTTAACAGATGACGTTCCCATTGTGGTTTCGTAGGATAGAGCTCCCTCTAAAACCGCAATCTCAGTTCCCGCATTACCACCGGTAACCGGCGACGTGTTTAAATTAGAGGTCGACGGAGTCCAAGACACACCTAACGCCAGACCGCCTGAACGAGGTGTAATGTAGGCAATTTTGTTGGCGTCGCCACTCGTTGACGCGTTGCTTGAGTTACCAGCGGTTACAGCAGCTGGTACGGTGATGTAATTATCGGATCCTCCACCGTCTAGTCCAACACCAACGTATGGCGCCATATGTTTCAAGACTGAATTGGTGCCTGTCGTTGAACCAAGACGGAGGTCACCAAAAGCACCCGTCAATTTCATATAGGACTCATCAATCTGAGTTCCTGCGGCCACGGCCTGGTCGCCCTCAAGCTGGATGTTAATGGAGAGCGAAATACCATTATCGAGCTTGGTGGAACCTGAGAATAATATCTCACTGTCCTGAACATTGTTAAAGGTCGCTCTCTTGTTACTGGTAGTGGTTGAAGATGCCCCACCTGTTTCGAAAGCGCTGTCATTATTGCCGAAACCCATCTCTGTGGTCATGAAACCGCCTACGGCTATCTTTATGGGTTTCGCAGCAGCATTGGCGTCAGCGCCAAATGCAAAGGCACCCGCTACAGCAAGGGCGGTGGTGGAAAATAGAAATTTCTTCAAGATAAATCCTCCTAAAATTTCCCCATCCCAGAAGGCATTAACGCTGAACCCAGGCTGAAGAGGTTGTCTCAAAACTATCGATACTGGTAATAAGCCACAGTCGCCACGGAGGGTCAACAGAGATTGTGCCTTATTTGTACCATTTTTTTGTACATGTGGCAAAATTGCATCACACGTTAATTGATAAATTTGTTAATAAAACTAGTCGGGTCAACCCGTATAGTGTGGCCTGCCAAAAGTAGTAAATCGTCTGCTTGTTATTGTCTAATAGTTTCGGAATCCTGCTTTGATCGGACAGCGACATTTTCAAATAAGGCACATCTTGCTAAACCCTGAGTTGGACTTGGATAGACTTTCTGGGTAACTATAGCTATATCGTTGATTTGACGTTTTAGAGGGACATTTTCGAAATGGGTTTTGCTGGCTTCAGGCAGTACACGTTAAATGGTCTTGCCGTGATACTTATAGGGGCACTTTTGTCATCGTGTGGAGGAGAAGTGCTGGACCTCGCGACGCTCGATGATGAAACGGTCGACATGAAGAAAAGGGAAACGATCTTTGGCGGTGACGCCTTGACGTTTGGTGGCGACGACGAGGTCGACGCTCCAAAAGGTGACAGAGGCAGCGGCATCGGGGTTAATGCTTTTTTATGGCGTGCAAGCCTAGACGTGATTTCTTCGTGGCCTGTTTCTTCAGCGGATCCATTTGGGGGGGGTTATAATTACCGATTGGTATGCTCCCCCGGAAACTCCCCGTGAACGATTTAAATTTAACATTTTTATTTTGGGCCGCGCGCTACGCGCGGATGGCGTGAGAGTATCAATATTTAAACAAATTTTGAATGCCCGAGGCGAATGGCAACAAGCGGTCCTTCAAACCGATACCCAGACGTTGGTGGAGAACTCAATACTAACCAGAGCGCAACAATTTCGAGCGGGGTCGCTGAAATAAAAACGTTTCCTAAATCAAACGGCCCGTTGATATTAAAAGTCGCGATAGCACCGCAACAGGGTGGCGCTGCCGGGCAGGCGTGTTTCTCTTCGTTTATAGATGAAGTCAATGATTATTAAGATCGTTTGAACCTTAGATCCAATGTCAAGATATAACTTCAAAAGAGCCGAAAAATATTGGCAAGCTGTTTGGGAAGAGCGGCAGTGCTTTAATGTATCCGATGTAAGTGACGTCCCAAAATACTACGTCCTTGAAATGTTTCCATATCCCTCTGGACGCATGCACATGGGTCACGTCAGGAACTATACATTAGGGGACTTGGTGGCAAGGTATAAAAAGGCTCGCGGTTTCAATGTTCTACACCCAATGGGATGGGATGCCTTCGGGCTGCCAGCTGAAAACGCCGCTATTGAGAATAAAATTGCGCCAGCCGACTGGACGGAACAAAACATTGCCGCCATGCGCAATCAACTAAAAAGCATGGGTTTCTCCTATGACTGGGATCGGGAATTTGCAACCTGCCAACCTCAATACTACAAACACGAACAAAAGATGTTCCTTGATTTTTTGAACGTGGGCCTTGCCTACCGTCGGGAAGCATGGGTCAATTGGGATCCGGCGGAGGAAACGGTTTTGGCCAACGAACAGGTAATTGACGGCAAAGGTTGGCGCTCTGGGGCGCCTGTAGAAAGAAAGAAACTTTCGCAATGGTTTTTAAAAATTACTGAATATTCTGAAGACCTCCTCTTGGCTTTGAAGGGGCTAAACCGATGGCCTGACCGCGTTCGGCTCATGCAGGAAAACTGGATTGGGCGCTCCGAAGGCATGCACATAGAATTTCGTGTTTCCGGCCGTGATGACGTATTAGAGGTCTTTTCTACACGAGCAGACACTCTCTACGGCGCAACTTTTTGCGCTATTTCACCCAACCACCCAATGGCAGAGGAACTCGCACAGTCAGACATAGTAGTGCAAAAGTTTATTACTGAATGCAACCGCCAGGGGACTAGCGCAGAGGCTATAGAAACGGCAGAGAAGGTTGGCGTTTTGTCAGGATACGAATTAGAACACCCCCTCATAAAAGATAAAAAACTGCCCCTCTATGTTGCCAACTTTGTCCTTATGGAATATGGCACTGGAGCAATATTTGGTTGCCCAGGGCACGATCAAAGGGACTTAGATTTTGCAAGAAAATATGAGCTCGATGTGATCACTGTTGTCGCGCCGATTGATAGCAGCAAAAGTTCGTTCGCTGTTAAAGGTGAAGCCTATCTGGGGGATGGTGTTCATATAAATTCCGGCTTTTTGGATGGCTTAAACATTTCCCAAGCAAAGGTTGCCGTTGCCAAAAAGCTTGAAGAAACAAATTCTGGTAAACGTGTCATTAACTACCGCCTAAGGGATTGGGGCGTCTCAAGACAACGCTATTGGGGTTGCCCGATACCGATAATCAAGTGCAAACAATGTGGCTTCGTACAGGTTCCTGAGCGAGACCTGCCCGTTGAGCTTCCGAGGGATGTGAGTTTCGGCAAACCAGGCAACCCGCTAGATAGCCACCCCACCTGGAAATTTGTGAATTGTCCGGACTGCGGCAAACCGGCGGAACGTGAAACTGATACCTTTGATACCTTTTTTGAGTCATCCTGGTATTTTGCACGATTTTGTTCGCCTCACTCTAAAGCAGCCCTCGATCGCGCTGCCTTAGATTATTGGATGCCCGTCGATCAATATATCGGTGGCATCGAACATGCTATCCTTCATTTGTTGTATTCAAGGTTTTTTACACGGGCCCTGAATAAGTGTGGCTATATAGGCATTTCGGAGCCTTTTGCCGGAATGATGACCCAGGGTATGGTTTGTCACGAAACATATCGGGATAGCGGAGGAAACTGGGTGCTACCGGAAGAAATTGAAAAAACTCCAAATGGTTCGTACCAGCGAATTGATAACGGTTCCCCCATTACCGTCGGGCGCACCGAAAAAATGAGCAAGTCTCGGAAAAATGTTGTTGACCCCGAACTAATCATACAGGTGTACGGCGCTGATACAGCACGCTTATTTATGTTATCTGACAGCCCACCAAACCGAGACCTAGACTGGACTGCATCTGGGATCGAAGGGGCCTGGAGGTACGTCAACAAGTTGTGGCGGATGATCTCCGAACCCCAAATGCCCCTCGTTGGGCGGGACCTACCAATGCCAAACAAAATTGGGCCTTCCGTAGAAAAAGTTCGGCGGTCAGTGCACCAAACAACCGCGGCGGTTGGGAAGGACTTAGACAACTTCCACTTTAATAAAGCGGTCGCTAGAATACGCGAGTTAACCAATTTGTTGGATGAACTCAACAATGACGACGGCGCCGGTTGGGTTTACCGGCGTGGAATGGAAACAGTTACGAAGCTTATTGCTCCTATGCTACCCCACTTAGCAGAAGAAATGTGGCAAAAACTGGGATATACTACCTTGGTCGTAGAGACACCTTGGCCAGATTTTGATTTAGCGCTATTGGAAGAAGATACAGTAACCATTGCCGTACAAGTTAATGGAAAGCTGCGGGTCACTGTCGATGTAGAACGGAATTTATCTCAAGAACATGTCGAACCCCTTGCTTTAGGTTTGGAGCCAGTTGCAAAGTTGCTTGATGGCCGCAATCCTCGTAAAGTAATATTTGTGTCCAACAAGATTGTGAATTTCGTTGTTTAGAATATCTGCTTATGTTGCCGCTTTGGCCGTTTTAGGGGCGTGTGGTTTCCAGCCTATTTATGGGAGCAGGGGACAAGCCCGCACCCAAATGGAAATGGCCACTATTGAAGTGGGTATAATCAAAGGTGGCCAAGGGCAGCAACTGCGGAATTTTTTACTAGATCGGATCAATCCCGGCGGCGCTCCTCAATCTCCAAACTATACTTTGACTGTCCAATTAACCTCTCAAAAACAGCTTTTAGCCTTAAAGAAGTCCGCTCTTTCCACCCGATCTAACCTCAATTTTTTAGCTGTCTTCAATCTTAAAGGTAAAAATAAGCATTTAGGGAAAAACTTTTCGGGGACTTCCAAAATCACGGTCAGCTATAATATTCTAAGCTCTCATTTTGCAACGTTGGCTGCTGAAGAGAATGCACGCACCCGGGCTGTTAGGGAACTCAGTGCTGATATTAACAACAGAATTGCCGCTTTTGTTCGTCGTTCACAAGTATCCTGACACTGTCTCCGTGAAAGTTTTAACTCGAAATTTAAACGCCTTTTTAAACAAGCCCCCTGACCACGTCCTGGCCGTTTTGGTTTATGGCAAGGACACCGGGCTTATTCATGAGAGAGTTCTAAGAATTACCCGAGCCGTTGTTGAAGACCCTGCTGACCCGTTTAGGGTTTCAGAGTTAGGTGCCAGTGAAATATTAGGCGACCCTTCCAAATTAACTGACGAATTTACAGCACAGTGTCTGGTCGGAGGCCGGCGTGTCGTTCGTATTCGTCTCGGAACCGAAAACATTTCCGACTGTCTCAGGGCCCTGTTTGAGTTGCCAAAACAAAATGCCCTAATTGTAATAGAGGCGGGGTTTTTGAGTGCCTCATCGGCTGTTCGTCGATTTATGGAAAAAGAAACCAAAACCGCCGTTATAGCCTGCTACCAAGATACTCAAGCCGACCTTTCCGACCTAATCTCAGAAGTAATAAAGTCCCGGGGCCTCAACATTAGCGGCACAGCCAAAGATTATCTGTTAAATCATCTTGGCTCGGACCGAATGGTTTCCCGAAGTGAGTTAGAAAAGCTGGTTTTGTTTGTTGGGTCCAACGGAGATGTTTCAATTGAAGATGTGGTTGCTATAATAGGTGACAGTAGCGCTTTTTCTATTGAAGAACTCGTGTACGCTGCTGCTGGTGGAAATAAAAATAAATTGAATGAAAGTCTTTTACGCATCGCCGCGGAAGGAATTTCCACGATTGCCCTGCTTAGAGCGACACAAAGGCATTTACATAGGTTGCTGCTTGCGAGCGAAATTTGTGCTGACGGCAGAACGCCAAGTGAGGCAATAAAGATTTTACGGCCGCCTGTGATCTTTACCTTTGCCCAACGATTTTTGGCGCAGCTCGGTATGTGGACGCCCTCACTCATAGGAACAGCCCTTGAGCTTCTTTCGACTGCCGAGATAGAATGTAAGTCGACACGGTTACCACAGAACATCATTGGAGAGCGTGCGTTACTGCGATTAAGTCAAATAGCTAGAAAAAATTAGTTTTTTCACGGTGGAATGATCTAACGGCCAGCTTTTTTTGAAAAATCTGTCGACTAGAAAATTCGATTTTAGCGAAGCACCACCCCCTTAAACTACAAAACATCGTTCGGTTGTGGAGGGGTTAGTTTTTTTTTAGCCGCGCTAGAACTTCGTCCAGCTGTTCCAGTGTGTCATAGTTAACTGTTACCTTTCCACCGGATGGCGTAAAATGAATTGAGACACTAAGTCCGAGAGAGGTAGAGATTTCCCTTTCCAGGTTGAGTGTGTCGGCATCTTTCTCGTATGTATTTGGGCTTTTACGGCTTTTAACACCGGCCTTTTTTGCGAGGGTTTCTGTTTGCCGTACATTTAGACCCCCTTTTACAACAAGCTTGGCCAACTCACCAGGATTGCTAGAATTTAGAAGCGCCCTCGCGTGTCCGGCACTTAAAACCCTAGAAGTAATCAATGACTTAACGCCATCGGGCAGGCTTAAAAGGCGGATCATATTTGCCACATGGCTCCGGCTTTTTCCCAACAACTTCCCCAGCTTTTCCTGAGTATGAGAAAATTCTTGTATAAGTTGCTCATACCCCCTGGCTTCTTCTAAGGGTGACAAATTTTCCCGCTGAAGGTTTTCCACAAGAGCTATTTCTAATGCTTTTATATTTGTTAACTTCCGAACAAGAATTGGAACTTCGTGTAATTGTGCTATTTGGGCTGCTCGCCAGCGGCGTTCGCCAGCAACTATCTCCCATTTTTCTGGTTCGATCTGGCTGTTTCTAACGAGTATCGGTTGAATGATACCATTAACTTTTATTGAAGCCGCTAGCGCCTTCAATTCGCTTGATAGAAATTGAGTGCGAGGCTGATATCTTCCAGGAACCAAAGACCCGATAGGCGCAACGGTAACGGATGTAACTTTGGTTTCTCCTGATTTTTGTGAGGAAGAAAGTTCCGCCAGGGCGTCTTCACCTAGCAAGGCGTCCAATCCCCTACCCAGATTTTTGCGCTTTCCCGGATCTGACATTAGGCCGCCAATGCCTGCTCACGGCGAAGCACTTCGCTTGCCAGGTGTATGTAGGCCTGAGAACCCGCACAGGAGGTGTCGTACAGCAGAACAGGCTTACCGTACGACGGCGCCTCGGATACCCGAACATTGCGGGGGATAACGGTATCATAAACAATGTCACCAAAATGGTCCCGAACCTCAAGTGCCACGGAATCCGATAAATTATTTCGACGATCAAACATTGTTAAAACTATGCCCTGGATATCAAGGCTTGGATTATATGCTTTCCGCACCCGATTAATTGTACGAACCAAGTGGCTAATCCCCTCCAACGCAAAAAACTCGCATTGCAAGGGAACAAGCACCGAATGGGCAGCAACAAGGGCATTTAATGTCAAAAGGCCAAGCGCCGGTGGACAATCAATTAATATATAATCGAATGAAAAAAGGTTTCCTGTCAGCGCTGTTTTCAAACGGTATAGACGGTTTTCTACCTCTACAAGCTCTACTTCAGCACCAGACAGATCAACGCCAGACGGTAGTACTGATAATCCAGGTATGTTTGTTTCGGAGATTGTATCACTCAGGTCTGCCTCTCCCATGAGGAGATGATAGGTATTTATCTTTCTATCATCCGAATACAACCCTAGGCCTGTGCTAGCATTGCCCTGGGGATCAAGATCGATAATCAAGACTTTTTTCTGCACCGCAGCCATCGCTGTCGCCAAATTGATGGCGGTGGTCGTTTTGCCCACCCCCCCTTTTTGGTTGGCTACGGCTAAAACTCGGACCGGAACACCCTGATCAATTACTTTTGTGTATTTCATCGATTGAGGTAAGCTCCGCGATTTCAAGAACAATCCCGCGGGGATTACTCATAGAAATGTGTTTTTGGACGTTCATATTCCAGTTTTTTTTTGCTTTCGTCAATTCAGGGATCACATTTGCGCCCTTCAAAAACAAACATTTTCCTTGCCGCGAAATAAGAGGTCCACTGTAAATTAACAATTTTTCAAGCGAGGCCAGGGCCCTAGACGTTATGTAAGCCGCCCGTTTGGTTGGTTGGTAGTCTTCAATACGACACTGTATGACCTCTACATTAATTTCCAAAGAATGAGACGCATTACGAAGAAACGCGCACTTTTTTCCGTTAGACTCTATTAGCTTAACCGCCGGATACCCCATTATTGCCAGCACAATGCCCGGAAAGCCTGCGCCGCTTCCCAAATCAACCAAACACCCGGGGGGGTTTAAAAACCGAAAAATCTGCGCGGAATCGAGAATGTGCCGGCGCCAAATGTCGACAACCGTGGTCGAACCGATCAGATTGAGCGTCTTTTGCCAATGTAAAAGAAGGTGAACAAATTCTTTAAGCTGCGCCAGTGTTTCACGTGAAACAGAGATGTCCCTAGAAAACTCGTCCGGTCCATACATGTCCAAGCCAGTGTTTCACGTGAAACAATTAATCAGTCATTACCTGTCAACGGGTGCCGATCGTTGGGTGTGTCCCAATAGGGCGGTTAACGCTACAGGCGTCACGCCGGAAATACGGGCCGCCGCACCCAGTGTGGTAGGCTTTGCATCTCCAAGCTTACTTTTTACTTCGGTTGAGAGGCCGTCAATTTTCTCGTAATTCAAGTCAGCCGGCAATGTCAGGGCCTCGTCGCTGCGGAACGCCTTAATGTCGGCTTCCTGTCGATTCATGTATCCTGAATACTGACTGTTGGTTTCAAGCTGTTCGGCGGTTTCTGGTTTTAGTGCCCCGAGCTCCGGCCATATCTTGGTCAGCCTCGCGACCGTTATTTCCGGATAAGCCAGAAGGTCCAGGGCCGACCTGCGCACGCCGTCCTTCTTAATTTTCAAACCATGTTTCGATAGTTCGTTTGGCGTTGCTGTGATCGTTTTGCTTAGTTGGATGCCCCGCTCGAGTTCTTCCATTTTTGTCTGGAACTTCTGACGGCGGTTCACGCTCACGCAATCAGCCTTAATACCGATCGGGGTTAACCGCTGATCAGCATTATCCGATCGCAGTTTAAGACGGTATTCGGCACGAGATGTGAACATTCGGTAGGGTTCACTTGTTCCCAAGGTCACCAAATCATCTATCATAACACCGATATAAGCATCTGCACGGTCAAGTATAACCGGATCCAGATCATCAGACACACGGGCAGCGTTAAGGCCAGCGAGAAGACCCTGGGCCGCGGCCTCCTCATACCCGGTCGTCCCGTTGATCTGACCGGCAAAATAAAGACCGGGTACTCGCTTAGTTTCTAAGCTGGGTGAGAGTTCCCGGGGGTCTACGAAATCATACTCTATCGCATAACCCGGCCGAAGCATCTTCGCATCTTCGAGGCCGGGAATAGTTTTTACCATATCAAACTGCACTCTCTCGGGTAAAGACGTAGAAATGCCGTTAGGATAGACTGTTGTATTATCCAATCCCTCGGGTTCCAAGAAGATTTGGTGGCTTTTTTTATCTGCAAATCGAGTGATCTTATCTTCAATAGAGGGGCAGTACCGCGGCCCCACGCTATTAATCTGCCCAGAATACATCGGAGAATACTTCAAGTTTGCCCGAATAAGGTCGTGAGTTGATTTGGTGGTCGAGGTAATGTAGCAATCAATCTGTGGCGTTATTATCTCCCTTGTTAAGAATGAAAAGGGTCTTGGTGGATCGTCACCTGGTTGCCGCTCCAGGTTTTTCCAAAATATCGTTGTGCCATCAAGCCGGGGTGGGGTTCCTGTTTTTAATCGGCCCAGCCTGAAGCCAATCCGCCTGAAGGTTGATGACAACCCCAGGGCGGGCGCTTCGTGGATACGACCGGCCGGGATTCTTGTTTGTCCAATATGGATAAGGCCACCTAAAAATGTGCCGGTAGTTACCACAACTTTTCGGCTTCGTATCAACGTTCCACCTGAGAGTATTACGCCAGTTAAAACACAGGCGCCATCTACTGCCAAATTCTCCACAGCCCCCGCAAGGATTTCCAAATTATCGTGTTCTTTTAATAAGCCTTGTATCGCCAAACGATAAAGCCTTCGGTCCGCTTGCGCGCGCGGGCCCCGAACAGCTGGACCCTTTGTTTGGTTCAAAACTCGAAACTGTATCCCAGCCCTATCAATAGCTCGGCCCATAATTCCATCGAGAGCATCAATCTCGCGAACAAGCTGACCTTTGGCTAGGCCGCCTATCGCCGGATTACAAGACATCTCCCCAACCGTCTCCAGTTTGTGGGTCACCAACAGCGTTGACGCGCCATACCTAGCAGACGCTGACGCGGCTTCGCATCCCGCGTGCCCGCCGCCTATGACTATAACGTCATAATTCGTTTTATTCGGCTTTATATCCATCTGGGGGAAACTTAAGCAGGGCATGTACTCGTGTCAAATTTGCAGTGAACACTCAGATAGTGTTAGGTAAAGTATCATCAATCAAAGTCTAGTTTTGATCAATATATTGTGTAAAGTTAAACCCAACATACTATATATTGTGCACATGCTAAATAACTTAATATAATTAACCTTATTTTCCAATGCAAAAATCCTTAAAGATCAAACCCAAAACCTCTTCAACATTGACCTGCCCCGTAATGCGACCAATGGACCGGGCCGCCAGCCTTAAGTCCTCCGCTGCTAATTCTGCTAATGTAGCTGACTTGTACTGCTCCAGCGAGGCCACACATTCTTTCAAAGCCGTTATATAACGCGTTTTTGTTATGGTTGGATCTGCAGATAACTGACAACGCTCAGATATGTCATTTGTAAGTTTTACCAGTAATTCGTCCAAGCCCTCTCCAGTCTTTGCTGACACGCCCAGAAGAGGGGTCGAGTTTTTATGGTTTTTTTTTGGATCAAACCCTAAATCTGTCTTATTAACCAAAGAAAGCGTATTTCCTCCAGCAACCACTTCAAGTGTAGCCGCATCTAACTCAGGCCACTTTGACCCGTCAAAAACTGCTAACCGTAAATCGGCACTATTAGCTCGCTCCAACGAGCGAGCTACGCCTTCTATCTCAATTC
The DNA here is from genome assembly GCA_028345065.1 of Rhodospirillales bacterium. GTDB lineage: Bacteria > Pseudomonadota > Alphaproteobacteria > Rhodospirillales > UBA2165. The sequence goes on along the minus strand of JAOMCN010000001.1, from coordinate 19,539 downwards.
CGCCACTAGCGTCCCGGAGACCGGCTGTATCCGCAAGGATAACAGCGTACCCACCTAAATCCAAATGAACCTCGATAACGTCGCGCGTAGTCCCCGCTTTTTCGGATACAATAGCAGCGTCCCGGTGGGCCAAGCGATTGAGTAAACTAGATTTTCCGGCATTGGGCGGCCCAACAATGGCGATATAAAAACCATCGCGAACCAACCGCCCGCGGGTACTGTCTGACAAATGGGACGAGATCTCTGCCTCTAATTTTTCAACAACCTTGTCCACTTGATCCCTAAGATCACTTGGCAGATCTTCATCTGAAAAATCAATTTCTGCCTCAAATAAAGCTATAGCACTAACAAGGCGCTCCCTCCAATCACCATATAGATTTGCCAATTCCCCGCGAAATTGCCGTTGAGCCTGGCGACGTTGAGCAGAAGTTTCTGCGTTAACAAGGTCAGCCAAACCCTCTGCTGCTGTTAAATCCAATTTTCCATTATCAAATGCCCGGCGAGTAAATTCACCAGGTTCAGCGAGACGGACATTTGGATCCTGAATTAATAAAGAAGACGTTTCTTTTAAGACTGCCCTACTGCCGTGCAAATGAATTTCCACAACATCTTCGCCGGTAAAACTGTTGGGTGCCGGGAAGAACAAGGCTAAACCGTCATCAATGATTTCCATTGTCTCCGGTTTAGTAATCTTTACCCGGTGCGCACGCCGTACGGTAGGTGACGTAAGGCCTGTAAGGCGACCCAAGGTTAAAAGCGACTCTGGTCCAGATACTCGGATTACGGCTATCCCCGCCTTTCCTGCGCCACTAGAAAGGGCAAATATTGTTTGATCTCTCATAAAATTGTCGAATTACCTACACCAAAAATATTTTGCAATAAACCACTTAGAGCCATAACAGCGGGTACAGATTAAAAATAATGTCCTCTCGAAATTAAATACTTATCGAGAAGAGAGCGCAACATGTGGAGCAAAGATACTAATGGTCCCGTTCGTCTTTTTTGGAAACGCCAAGGTTTACAACACGCTACCCCTAACCATTCAATGCTGTCGGGCAGCAAGAAAACTGGTACAGGAACTTGTCCAGCGGGTAAAAACGTGTTCTATAAAATTTGGAAATATGTTTAAACAAGCTTAGGGTAACCCATCGCCAATTTCATAACATAGGGAAGTATTTATATGCCTAAAGCAATTCGAATCCACTCACACGGTGGACCAGAGGTACTAAAATGGGAAGACGTCGAAGTCGGAGACCCTGGTGAAGGAGAGGTGCGGCTGACACTGAAGGCAGCAGGCTTAAATTTTATAGATTGTTACCAACGCTCTGGGCTTTACCCGATGGAACTGCCCCTAACCCTGGGTGCAGAAGGGGTGGGTGTCATCAACAGGATTGGCCCTAAAGTAAAAAACTTGTCAGAAGGACAACGCGTTGCTTATTCCGGGGGGCAAATCGGTTCTTATGCGGAAGAACGATTAATCTCAGCTAACGCTCTGATACCTTTACCCGATAATATTAATGATCAAACGGCAGCAGCTATGATGCTTAAAGGCATGACGGTACATATGCTCCTTTTTAAATGTTATCCCGTGCAACCCGGTGACACGATACTAGTGCATGCGGCGGCCGGGGGAGTTGGTAACATAATGTGTCAATGGGCAAACCACCTAGGTGCTACCGTCATCGGCACCGTTGGAAATGAGCAGAAAGCAGAAGAAGCAAAAAGTAATGGCTGTCACTACCCTATTAACTATTCAAACGAAAATTTTGCTGACCGGGTCCAAGATATTACTAGCGGTCGCGGGGTTCCTGTCGTATATGATTCGATTGGTAAAGACACTTTTGAGAAATCGCTCGATTGCTTAGAAAGCTTCGGAGCGATGGTCACGTACGGAAATGCGTCTGGTCCTGTTCCAGCAATTGAGCCACTGTTACTGATGCAAAAGGGTTCAGTAACATTAAGCCGACCGACGTTGATGAATTATGCAGCAGATATAAAACGACGGGATAAAGCGGCACGTGATTTATTTGACGTGGTGGGGAACGGACACGTAAAAATTAAAGTTGGTCAAACATTCGCCCTTTCTGACGCCGGAAAGGCGCACCAAGCTCTTGAAAATCGGCTGACAACCGGTTCCACTGTATTACTTCCATAGTAACTTTCCGGTGGTTGACCGGAAAAACGTATAATCAGAAATATTACCGGTTGGACCTGGTTACTGCTTTATCTAACGGCGTCGAAGTTCGAACACGATGTTAAGTGTTCTAAAGTCGTACTAAGTATTCATGGATTCAAAGAAGTCATCATTATTCTTTGATTCTTTCAACTTATCCAACAGGAACTCCATCGAATCCACTATACCCATGGGGTTCAATATTCGGCGTAGTACCCACATTTTTGATAATGTATTCTTATCAACCAACAACTCCTCTTTCCGAGTTCCAGAGCGAGTAATATCCATTGACGGCCAAGTCCGCTTATCAGTAAGTTTGCGATCCAATATAATCTCGGAGTTTCCTGTTCCCTTGAACTCCTCGAAGATGACCTCGTCCATCCGGGAACCGGTATCGACGAGAGCTGTTGAAATAATAGTAAGAGATCCTCCTTCTTCAATATTCCGCGCAGCTCCGAAAAAACGCTTCGGGCGTTGCAGGGCATTTGCATCTACACCGCCAGTCAGTACCTTCCCCGAAGATGGTACGACGGTGTTATAGGCTCTTGCGAGCCGTGTTATTGAATCTAACAAAATCACAACATCTCTTTTGTGTTCAACTAATCGTTTTGCCTTTTCAATCACCATTTCGGCAACCTGAACATGACGAACAGCGGGTTCATCAAATGTAGAGCTTACCACCTCCCCCTTAACGGACCGATCCATATCGGTAACTTCTTCTGGGCGCTCATCAATTAGAAGCACGATCAAATAACATTCCGGGTGGTTGGCTGCTACAGAATGAGCAATATTTTGTAGCATTACTGTTTTTCCTGTACGAGGTGGTGCCACGATTAACGCACGCTGCCCCTTTCCAATGGGTGTTATAAGATCCAGAACCCTGGAAGTCGGGTCGCCGTTTGGACCGTCGGCCTCCATAGTAATTCTTTTTTCGGGATACAGCGGCGTCAGGTTGTCAAAATTAATACGGTGACGCACGTCCTGAGGATCACTAAAATTAATGTTTGTAACTTTTAGGAGCGCAAAATATCTTTCTCCATCCTTTGGCGCTCGTATTTGCCCCTCAACTGTATCCCCCGTTCGCAAGCCGAACCTACGGACTTGACTGGGAGAGACATATATGTCGTCTGGGCCAGGCAAATAATTAGCTTCCGGTGCCCGCAAAAAACCAAATCCGTCCTGAAGAACTTCCAAGACCCCCGTGCCAAAAATTGCCGTATCATTTTCTGCCATCTGTTTGAGAATTACAAACAACATGTCTTGTTTTCTCAAAGTGCTGGCATTTTCAATCTCCAACCCTTCAGCAAATTTTAGCAAATCCGTTGGAGATTTTTGTTTAAGTTCTTGGAGATTCATATCGATATATGGTGAAAGAGGCTAGTTGATAACGGTAGTTTTAGAAGGAGATAGTCTTTTAACTGGTATCCAGATAGAAATGAATACGCGCCGACTTGGTAATATGATTATGTATATAAATTATTGAGTTGTCACTCAACTTAAGCTGATATGAGCAACCCTTACAAAATTGTGTGCTGTAAGTCAATTACTAACAAAACTTATTTTGCTATGATTAATTTCAAAAAATTTCATTAAAGAAACTAAAAGGGACGAACAACGGCTAGTATAACAATAAAAACCATCAAAATCGCTGGCACCTCGTTCATATAACGAAAAAAGGTGCTGGATCGCTTATTACTGTCGTTGGCAAAATCCCTATACCAACGACCCATCATCCCATGTAGAGTAAAGAGCACAATCAGTAGAATTAGTTTTGTTATTAACCAACCTGTGAACCACGCTGTTTCATTCATACTTACAAGTAATAATCCCCCAAGAAGAAGGACAAAGAAAGCCGCTGGGTTTATAATGCCTCGAAGAAGCCTACGCTCCATGACTTTAAACGTTTCAGATTGTTCGCTACCAGCTTTTGCATCACAATGGTAGACAAACAGGCGAGGTAGATATAGTAAACCAGCCATCCAAGCTATAACAGCTATGATGTGAAAAGCCTTAATCCAGACATATGCGTTTGCGGTCAATTCAATCAAAAAACTCTCTCTAATAATGACCCTATAGACTTGATGGACATTTGTTGTACATAGAGGGGCAACAGCGCAATTCTTTAAAAGAACTTAATTCCTCTTGTTGTTCAAACGCCGAAACAGCTATTTCTTTAAGGCCCTGAATAAAAATTGGATGTGTCCCGACGGCAGGAACACGGTAGTATTCTGTTATACCAAGCCGTTCAGCGACATCCTTATATTCGATATCTAATTCAACAAGTGTTTCTGAATGTTCAGAAACAAATGCTACAGGCAAGACGACAACTGCAACACCGTCCTTGGCAGCCCTTTCAAGTTCTTGTTCCAAAGAAGGTTCTATCCACTTTAAGGGACCGACCCGACTTTGATAACAGATGCACCACTTTGTATTAGAAAGCCCTGCCGCCTCTGCTATTAATTGGGCTGATTGCTCTACTTGCCACTGATAGGGGTCTCCTTGATTAATTATCTTTTTTGGCAAACCGTGGGCGGAAAACAATACTCTTGTTTTCTCTTTATCTGAGACTCTATCTAAAACCTTGTTTAAAATATCGGCTTGTGCGTCCGCTAATTTTTCCAACGTGGGATAACAGCAGACAGCATATGTCGGTGTTTTTAAACACAATTTTTTCGCTTTTTTCCCCCAGTCTAATAGAGATGATTGAGTAGTCGCCGTTGAAAACTGTGGGTAGAGTGGAAGAAGTAATATTTGATCGGGATCAAACAATATTACATCCGCTATAACTTCAGAGGTCATGGGATGCCAATATCTCATACAAACATAAACAGTGATTTCGTCCCTTGGATATTCTTTCATCAAAAGAGCTTCTAATGCTGAAGCCTGTTCAATTGTTTGGCCTAATAGTGGAGATTTTCCGCCAAGATGAGCGTAAATCTCTTGGGCTATAGTGGCTCGCCGCTTAGAAATAAAATATGCCAAAGGTAACCGGAATATAGTTGGTAAATTGATAATAGAGGGGTCGCTAAATAAATTATTTAGAAATGGTTGGATAGCTTTTGGGCTGTCCGGTCCACCTAGATTAAACAAAACGATAGCTCGTCTAGACAACTGATAAACCCCTAACGATTTCGCACAAGCTTTATCAGTTTTTCTACGTGGGAGACCGGTGTTTCGGGCAGTACTCCATGTCCAAGGTTAAATATAAATGGACCGTTTCCAAGATAATTTAATATATCAAATACATCTTCTTCTAGCTGGGCTCCACCTTCCAACAGAACTAAGTTATCCAAATTCCCCTGAATAACGCAGTGGGGTTGAATATTTTTACTTACCCATTTTAATGGTATAGTTGAATCAACTGAAACAGCATCCACTCCTGTTTCAACTGCAAAACACTCATAATTCAGGCCCGCGCCTCTAGGAAAACCGATGATCGGGGCTAGTGGATGCTTTTCCTTTATAGTTTCAACCATTCTGTTTATAGGACGTATTACCCACTTTTCAAACTGCTTAGCAGATAGAATACCAGCCCAAGTATCAAAGATCTGAACGACCTCTGCACCAGCGTCTAATTGATAAATTAAATGAGTAGAGGTCGCTTCTACTAAACAATCAATTAATAGTTGAAATTCCTCTGGTTCTTTATATGCCCAGAGCCTAGTTTTTTGGAAGTCTCTACTACCACCGCCTTCAATCATGTATGCTGCAAGCGTCCAGGGGGCTCCAGAAAAGCCAATCAAGGCCGTTTCAGGTGGTAATTTTTTTGTTAGCTGAGTAATCGTTTCATAAATTGGTTTAAGTCTACTATGAAGGTGCGTAGTGGATAAACTCTCTATATCTTTTCTTGTTTTAATTGGAACTAACGTTGGTCCTTTTGACTCAACGAAGGTTACTTTTTGACCAAGTGAGTCGGGTATAACTAAGATGTCACTGAAAACGATAGCACCATCCATATGATACCGTTGAACCGGTTGTAAAGTAGCTTCCGAAGCTAAATCCGGGGAGTAACAAAAGGACAAAAAACTATCGGCTTTCTTCCTTAGTTTCTTGTATTCCTCTAAGTGCCGACCCGCTTGCCGCATTAGCCAGATTGGAGGAGGATCGATAACTTCACCACGTAGTGTTCGTAGGAGATTTTTCATTTTTTAAATGTTGTTTAGTGGCATTGGATGCAAGGATTTGTGGTATAGATATGTAGTTATACAATTTCCTACTAACAAATATAAGAATTTAAATTGTATTGTTGTTGTTGTTGTTGTCCAGTGAAAACAAGGGATTAAAAGTTGTATAGAAGTTATCAACTAATTTTGAGATTAAAAAGGTTGGTGTAGAAAACATTAATAACAAGTAAGAATATTGGTGATTTAATAGTTTTGTCTAACGTTTTTAATTCGTTATAAAGGCTGGGATCTTGTGAAAATTTGGTGGATTACATTTGATAATATTTTATTTCAACAAGAAAAACACTACGTTGAGAACTTAATACTCCCTCTAGAGAATAAGGATAAATTAATTGGTTGGTGGGATCGTTTGTTAGTCCCTGAATTATAAATTTATTATTCAATGTTTATCCTCAAGAAATACACATAGCAGATACCATCGTATGGAGAAGTTTCATTTACATCTCGTTTCTGATGCCACGGGTGAAACTGTTCAGGCGGTTGGACGCGCCTGCTTGGCACAATTTGAGGGTGCCAAACCCACGGAACATATTTGGACGCTTGTTCGTAATGAACGCCAAATTGAGGAAGTTATAAATGGCATCGAACAAAATCTCGGGTTTGTTTTATTTACTATGGTTAACGTAGACGTTAGAAAACGCCTGCAGACAGCGTGTCGTCGGTTGCAGGTTCCTTGTGTTTCGGTGCTTCAACCAATTATGTCCGCGTTAACGGATTACTTACAAACAAAGGAACAAGCGCGCCCGGGTCGCCAACACATGTTAGATGGTGAATATTACGAGCGCATTACGGCTTTGGATTATGCTATGTCTCACGATGATGGCCAATTGGCATGGAATCTGGAAGAGGCCCACGTCATATTGGTAGGTGTTTCTCGCACCTCTAAAACACCAACCTGCATATACCTCGCAAACAGAGGAATAAAAGCCGCTAATATTCCAATAATCTTGGATGTTGAGCCCCCTAAGGAGCTGACAACAACATCATCCCCGCTTGTCGTTGGACTGATTAATAATGAAAGAAACCTTTTGCAAGTGAGGCAGAACCGCTTGCGTATGTTAAATGAAGAAAATTCAACCAATTACGTCGATCCTGAGGTTATAGCAAGAGAAGTCATTTTTGCGAAAAGGCTCTTCACAGAACAAAATTGGCCGGTAATCGATATATCTCGGCGTTCAATAGAAGAAACGGCAGCGAGTATTATAAATTTACTCTCTCAGCACCAAGAGAAAAACATTGGATAGTGGTGTTCCCCCCATAATCCTGGCGTCTAAAAGTAGGGTTAGATCAAGGCTTCTGAAGCAAGCGGGCGTCGCTTTTCATGTCCGCCCCCCGGACGTAGATGAGGCAGTAATCAAAAAACAAGCAGGAAACGTATCGACTAAGAAACTAGCGCGAAATTTAGCTGAATCCAAGGCTAGGCAGGTCTCTGCCGACATTACTGACGCCCTTGTTATAGGAGCCGACCAAGTTCTTGAGTGTCAAGGTGTGTTATTTGATAAACCCGTGGGACAAAAGGCAGCCCGAGAGCATCTTCTGAAACTCCGGGGTAAAACACATCACCTGACGAGTTCTGTTTGTGTGGCGCAAAGGGGTGAGATTATTTGGTGTCAAACAGACTGTGCGGACATGACAATGTTAAATTTTAGCAATGACTTTGTTGAATATTATTTGGAAAAAGCTGGCGATAATATTCAGGCTTCAGTGGGAGCTTACCGGTTAGAGGATATAGGCATTCAACTATTCGAGTGTATCAAGGGGGATTATTTTACGATTTTGGGGTTGCCATTACTTCCATTGCTTGGCTTTCTTAGAACGAAAAACGGCGTTTTTAAATAGTGGAATCAAATCAGATACGTTTAGCCGGAGTTATGGCTTGGCCAGTGTCTCATTCATTGTCGCCACGTCTTCATGGTTATTGGTTAAGTCTATACGGTATAAGTGGTTCATATATACCTCTATCTGTTCCACCAAGCCATTTCCCTCGAGTCTTAAAAAATTTGCCAAACACCCGGTTTGTGGGCGTAAACGTAACGTTACCACATAAGGAAACAGCACTTGCGGTGGTGGATGTCGCAGATGATACTGCTCGACGGGTGGGTGCTGTTAATACGGTAATAGTAAAAGCTGACGGAACACTTTTCGGTACTAATACAGACGGCTATGGTTTTTTAGAAAACATACGTGATATCACACCTGGTTGGCGAGGAGATAATGGACCGGCCGTGGTCCTTGGAGCAGGTGGAGCATCCCGTGGGGTGTGCGTTGCTCTACTTGATGAAGGTGTCCCGGAAATCCGGTTGGTAAACAGAACTGAAACGCGAGCGAGGACCCTTGCTACAGAACTAGGGCCGACGGTTACCACCGTTTCTTGGTCGGACCGAGAAAGCGCTTTAGAGGGTGCGCGCTTGCTCGTTAATGCGACTAGCCTCGGGATGACAGGAAAAGGTGAATTAAAGATTGCCTTGGACAAATTACCTCTAGAAGCCGTTGTGTACGATATCGTCTACACCCCCACCGAAACACAACTCCTGGTTGCAGCAAAAGCTCGTGGAAATGCCGTAGTTGATGGTCTCGGCATGCTCCTACACCAGGCTAGCCCAGGTTTTCAGGCGTGGTTTGGGACAAAGCCTGACGTTAATGTACAATTGCGCAACGTTATGTTGGAAAAGCTGTAACGTTTAGGATGTTTATACTTGGGCTCACGGGTTCGATTGGTATGGGAAAAACCTCTGCTGCTGCTGTCTTCCGAAGGCAAAAAGTCAGTGTTTTCGATGCCGATAGTGTGGTTCGCCAGTTGTTGGAAAGGAATGGCGAAGCAGTGAAGATGGTGGGAGAAGCCTTTAAAGGAGTAGTTATAGATCGTCAGGTAAACCGAAATAAATTGGGTGAAATTGTTTTTGGAGATGCGGGGGCGCTTTCAACATTAGAGGAAATTATCCATCCATTAGTGCGTAACAAACAAGTAAAATTTCTTAGATCTGTGGCGAACCGTAGACAATCTTTAGCTGTACTGGACATACCCCTTCTTTTTGAAACTGGTGGAGAAATAAACTGTGATGCTGTCGCCGTTGTTACTGCTCCCAAATTTCTGCAGAAAATTAGGGTTATGGGGAGAGGTGATATGACGGAAACAAAGTTTAGAGGAATTATAAAACGCCAAATGCAAGACCAAGAAAAAAGGAATCGAGCGGATTTTATTATTCCCTCTGGGCTCGGGAAGCGTATAAGTTTTCAATCTATTCAAAAAATCATTAGGATAGTTTTGACATTACCTGGCTCTCACTGGCCTCCAGGTCGGTAGTTGGTGCGTCAAAAAAGAAGAGAAATTTTATGCGTGAAGTAATTTTGGACACTGAAACTACTGGCCTCAATTCTGATAATGGCGATCGAATTGTGGAAATTGGTTGTGTTGAGTTGGTCGACCATGTCGCTACAGGATCGACCTATCACCAGTATGTTAACCCAGAACGCCCCATGCCCGATGAGGCCTTTCAAATCCACGGGTTGTCTGATGCTTTTCTGTCAGAATTTCCTATCATGACAGATATTATAGATGAATTTATAGAATTTATCGGTCTAGCGCCCCTAGTAATACACAATGCTGAGTTCGATTTACGGTTTCTTAATGCCGAGTTAGCACGTTTGGATAAACCAGCCTTAAAGATTAACCGGGCTATAGACACAGTTCGCTTGGCCCGAGAAAAGTTTCCGGGCGTTTCCGTTAGTTTAAACGCATTGTGTAAGCGGTTTAGCATCGACAACTCTTCTCGTTCGTTTCATGGGGCCCTACTAGACGCCCATCTTCTTGCTTCTGTTTATTTAGAATTGGTGGGTGGAAAGCAGCGAGGTTTTGAACTGTCGCCGAAAGGAATCGCAAACGAGGTAATTGCCACAGATGGTAACCGCCGGGACTCCCGAAACTTTGCGGTAAAAGACGAAGAGTTGAAGGCCCATGCTCGCTTTGTCACGAAAATAACAAAACCAATCTGGAATAACTAACTGGGCAGGAACATGTTTGATTGGTGTAGGAAGGTATTAGAAAGAACAATGATGAACGTGATCGGAGAAACACCAAGATTCGCCGGCCTTTTAGTTAAATAGGATAAGTTGCTAGGTAATTGTGGTGTTTATACTCGTAGTATTTTGGCACAAACCACTAGCTTCGCATCCACGCTTCGCCCCAGAGATTAAGGGGGCGGGGACCGTGTGACCAAATCCGTGGTTGTTGATCGTATGAGAACGTTTCCAGCTCGGCAGAGATTTCCAGGCTATTTCCATCGGGATCCCTAACAAATATAAAAAGATTATTCCCGGCACCGTGTCGACCCGCTCCCCAGACGATTTCCACTTTGTTCGCGGCAAAGTGATCTCCCCAATCTCGAATGTCATTCCAGCTATCTGCCTCGTTAGCAAAGTGGTCTAGTTTGGCTTTAGGGGCTCGAAAAAAAGCTATAGAATGATGCATTTTATCACTTCTTAGAAAACAGGCTGTATCTTCTCCAGTTGTGTCCTCACGAACAATGTCTGATACCTTGAATCCCAGAGTATCTGTATAAAACGCAACATTTCGTCTTAGCTGGTTGGTGGCAAAAACGACATGTTGTAAGCGGCCAGGTAATATTTCTGGTTTTCCACGCAATGACTTTGGCAAACCCAAAAGAATGTTATTTCCATCAGGATCCACGAAAGCGAAGCAACTGTTTTTAAAGAGAGGTGAACTCAGTTTTTTTAGATCGAGTTTTTGGGCAATTAAATGTGCTTTTATGTTTTTGAGGTGTTTGTCATCGTGCGCGGAAAAGGCGGCAAAACGCAGCGTACCAGGTGTACCACGCGTCAGTAACATGTTGCGTTGAGAACCAGAAAGCCAGACTAGATTATTTGTAAGTCTTTGAGGCGATAACCCCATTACGTTTTGATACCAACGTGCCATGGCCGAGAGATTTTTCGTCGCCAAGCAAAGATGGTGCAACGTCGAAGGCCAAATAAGTTTTTTGTTCACCACTTCAATCACATAGAACTACAGACAATAAGTTTAAACATCTTGTTTGTTATCTTGGGAAGCTACCATACGCTGTTGATAGAGAGATGCAAAATCGATGGGTGCTAGCATTAACGGCGCAAAACCACCGTCCCCTGTTAGGTCAGCTACTATTCGTCTCAAGAATGGAAAAATTATTAGGGGACACTCAATGAGAAGTACAGGTCCAATTTGTTCTTTAGCCACATTAACAGTAAACAATCCTGCATATATAACCTCACAAAGATAGACAAGCTGCTCTTGGATTTGTGCTTCTGCCCTAACTTTTAGGGCTACTTCATAAATTTTATCACCCTTTGGGTTGGCTTCAACATCGATATTTACTTCAATAGTCGGTATTTCATTTTGAAGGAGCTGGAAGACATCGGGAGCGTTTGGAGCCTCGAATGATAGGTCTTTAGTATACTGACCGTTAATCATCAGAGAGATCTCTCCGCTGACATCGTTCTGCTCCGATATATTGCTTTCTGCGCTCTCTGGTTCAGATGAAAAAAAACGGTCGGTTGGAATTGTATCATCATCATTATCGTTATCTGCCATGTGAGGTTCCTTTGTATAAAGCCAGAGCAGTTGCGCAAAACTAGTTCCAAATATTTGGCATGATGCGTAACACTATTATTTGATGCACACAATATTATCACTGGCCTGAGTTTAATGTGGGGTGTTAGGTTTGAATCGGTTTGAAGGAAACGAAACATCGGATGATTAATTGGGGTTTTAGAGCCGTGATAATTGTCTAGGGCTTAATATAAATAAAAATTTTTATGAATTACTGTCTTTTTCAACTAAGTATATTTTGCCAATCAGACTCTCCTCTCATTACGCCTCACTTGTTCTCAAAGACAAGACAGCCTATGTAAGCGTATGGCTATTCTATTAGTTCTTTCTTGGCGTAATTAATATAATAATTAATAAATTAGAGCAGTTCTGACTAGACCCCGGTGTGTCTTGCGTTTAATCTCCATTAGTATTTTTCCGTCGGGGAGATAGCGGCTTAAATTGAGATTGGAAGGATGATGGGCGAAGGTTTTCAATTTATAGATATCGTTTTATTTGCGATGATTGCTGCCTTTCTAATTCTGCGGTTGCGCAGTGTTTTGGGTCGCCACCGAGATTCCGGTCGGTCAGAGGGGCTTTTTGGTACGGAACGGCGCCCGCTGTCGCAAGAAGATGAACCTACAATGGTCCCCGAACCCGAAAAAGCTGACGAAGTCGAAGAAAAATTAAAAAACCAACCACAACCAGACCCTGGTTCAGCAGCAGCAGCAGCGCGTCTCGAAGAAGGCTTTGCAGAAATAGTGAAAGCATCACCAGATTTTGGTAGGGCTGAATTTCTCGAGGGAGTTCGTGCAGCGTTTGAAATTATAATTAAAGCTTTCGCAGTCGGGGACCGGGAGAAATTGGGATCTTTATTAAGCGAGGAAGTCCTGGGTAATTTTTCTGAAGCCATTGTATCTCGTGAAAACGCAAAAGAGACGTTAGAAACCACGCTTGTCCGAATAGTTGATGTCGCTTTACTCGAAACTTATATGGATGGAGAAGTCTCCCATATTTCAGTAAAAATCATTTCCGAACAAGTTAATGTAACCCATAATGCAGAAGGTGAGGTGGTGGATGGTAACCCCGACCGTATCTCGGAAATTACTGATATTTGGACATTTGCGAGGGATACAAAGGCTCGTGATCCAAATTGGGTGCTTGTTGCGACCCGCGGTCCAGACTAAAACGGTTACAAGCGTCTTATGGATAATAACTATCTTTTTTGTTCTTCCTCTGGTGTCTTGTTCTCAATATTTATTATCCCCGCCTAAACTACTTTTGTTAACCCCGAAACCGGGTGCAACGCTAACGATGGTTGGATTTGAACAGTTGCCTGGATGGGGTGGTGGGCGAGAGAATGAAGCATTAGCTGCTTTTCTAAAATCATGTAAAAAACTATCTACGCTACCCGCGGAGACCTTTTATTTGGAATATAAAACAGAGGCTCCAAGCAGAGTTTACGGTCGTGGGTTTCACTGGCATGAAGTTTGTGAAAAAGCCCGAAGGCTTGTACCAAACTTAACGCCGGCAAAAGCAAAAAAGTATTTTGAAACCTACTTTGTCCCGTATCGAATGAGTAATAAGGGTAATGACGAAGGTTTAATAACCGGATATTTTGAACCACAATTACTTGGATCTCGCAGACCGACACGCCGATTTTGGGTTCCTTTATACAAAAAGCCCAGGGATTTGGTTTCGATAAACCTTGGGGACTTTAGACAAAAATGGAAGGGCGAACAGTTAGTGGGCAAGGTCAAAAACGCTAAGTTGGTGCCTTATGAAGAGCGCTCGGAAATCGAAGAGGGGTCCCTTAAAGGTAGGGATTTAGAGCTTCTTTGGGTAGATGATCCGGTGGATGCTTTTTTTTTACATATACAAGGTTCGGGCTCGGTAGTTTTTCCTGACGGGAAACAGGCACGGGTAGGTTACGCCGGGAAAAATGGTCAACCGTATTTTGCAATCGGTCGAGATTTAGTCGCTCGAGGCGTTTTAACCAAAAAGCAGGTTTCGCTGCAGTCTATCCGAAGTTGGCTTAAGAGGCATCCGGAAGAGGCTCAAAAACTAATGAATAAGAATAAGTCCTATGTTTTTTTTCGAGCAATTCAGGGTCCCGGTCCAATTGGTGCGCAGGGGGTACCACTGACCCCGGGCCATAGTTTGGCGACAGATAAGCGTTTCGTGCCGCTGGGGACCCCCGTGTGGTTAGATACCATTGATCCGTTGCTCCCTGGAGTACCGTTGCGTCGATTGGTTATCGCGCAGGACACAGGCGGCGCGATAAAAGGGGTAATTCGGGCCGACTTGTTCTGGGGGGCTGGCAGACGGGCTAGGCAGGGAGCTGGCCGGATGAAAGAAAGGGGGCGTTTATATATCCTTTTGCCACGCGCGGCGTTAGCGGGTAGGAAAAATTAATTAGTCGCCAGGAAAGTTGTTTTTAGGATTATTTGCCGGAACGGCCTTAAGCAAGGATTGTCGTATTTTTTCAATCTTTTCTTTATGGTATACCTTGAGGCCGAAGGCATCCTTAATGTAAAAAGTGTCGACCACTTCTTCACCAAAAGTTGTAATATGCGCGCTAGAAACCCTTAGCCTAAGTCGTGTTAAAGTTGTGGTTACGTCATATAAAAGTCCAACGCGATCGCGACCATTGACCTCAATTACAGTATCTGATGAGCTGGCATTATTGTTAACGATCACTCTTGATGCGACAGTGAACGCTTCCTCAGATTTTTTTAAGGTCTTTAACGGAGCAGCTTTTAGTTCCTGTTCAATATTAAGTTCACCAGCGAGTGTTTTTTCAATTCGATCGGCGATCCTTTGCATCTTGTCAGGGCTAGTAACAGCTTGGCTTGCTGTATCGATAAAAGCAAAAGAATCTAAGACCATGCCGTCTGCCATCGTTTCGATTTTAGCGTCCATGACAGTAACGTTTGATAGTGCCATCACACCGGCAATTTTTGAGAAAATTCCCGGATGGTCGGGAGCGTAAACGGTGATCTCGGAATAATCAAAAGTTTCGTTGATGCGCGATTCAATATGTACACTAGTTTTTTTACGCTTAGCTTTTTGAATAACTTTTGCGTGCTGCATGTGGGTTTCAGTATCGTAGCTTAGCCAATAGCTGGGGCTACCATTAGAAATGTGTTGATCGACTTCGAATTTTTGCCAACCAACTAAACCCTCTCGAAATCTATTCTTCGCCTGGATAATTCGCTTTGCACTGTTTTCTCCAACCATATCACCCGACAGGAATTCAAGGGCCTTGAGGAACAAACCGCGCAGAAGACCCGATTTCCAGCTGGTCCAAGTTTTGGGCCCGACAGCGCGGATATCTGCGCAGGTTAGGACAGTCAGCAATCTTAGGCGTTCGACTGATTTGACAATAGCCACAAAGTCTTTAACGGTTTTAGGGTCATCGAAATCACGCTTGAAGGCTGTGTCACTCATTGTTAAATGTTCTCTCACCAGCCAAGATACAGTCTCTGTTTCCTCGGCATTGAGACCCAGTCTCGGGCCCAGGTTAAGCGCCAGGTCGGCGCCAAGCCTAGAATGATCACCCCCCCTACCCTTTGCTATATCATGAAGAAACAGCGCGACATAAAGAGCGCGACGGGAATGCACCTCTTTCATGGCCTCGGTGACATTTGGCATATCTTGGGAGTGGTGCCCAGACTCAATGCGGGACAGTATGCCTATAGCTCGAATAGTATGCTCGTCAACAGTATACGAATGATACATGCTGAACTCCATTTGGGCGACGATCTGCCCAAAATCTGGGATAAACTTGCCAAACACGCCAGCTTCATTTAATCGTCTTAACGCGGTTTCGGGGTCTTTCCTTGAGGTTAACACTCGAAGAAATATAGCGTTTGCTTCCGGGTTTTTGCGAAAAGCTCCGTTTATTAAATGCAGGCTATGGCTAATAAGTCTTAGCGCATGCGGATGAATATCCAAATTATGATCCTGGGCCACTGAAAAAATGCGAAGAAGTTTCTTGGGGTCTTGACGAAAAGCTCTGTCGTTTTCCACTGTAATTCGCCCTTGATCACAGATGAACCCGTTAATTTTTGAACGCCGCCTTGGCAGACCAGAAAAAGTGAAAAACGATTTCTTTTTTTGCTGTTCTTCTAGAACGGCGCAGAGAACGCGCGTAAGATCCCCAACGTCCTTGGCCATTAAAAAATAACGTTTCATAAATCGTTCAACACCACTCACGCCAGCGTGGTCGGCATAATGCATTTTTTCTCCGATACTTTTCTGCACGTCGAACGTAAGGCGTTCTTCGGGCCGCCCGGTTAAATAATGAAGATGGCAACGGACGGTCCAAAGAAAGTCATGAGCTTTTGTATAAAGATTTACATCTTGGGACGTAAATACTTTTAATGCTTCGAGTTCCGAAAGATTCGAGACGCCGTAGAGAAACTTCGTTAACCAATAGAGTGTTTGGAGGTCACGTAACCCGCCCTTACCTTCTTTAATATTAGGTTCCAAAACATAGCGAGTGTCGCCAGTTCTCTTAAGTCGTTCATCGCGTTCGCTTAACTTCGCTTCGACGAAACTAGGCCCATGACCAGTCACTATTTCCGCATTATATTTCTCTTGAAAATTACGAAAAAGCCACTGTTCTCCCCATAACCAACGGGCATCCAGCAAGCTGGTTTGCACCTTAATATCGTGTTTGGAAAGACGGATACAATCATTTATAGAGCGCGTTGAATGACCAACATTCAATCCTATGTCCCAAAGCATATACAACACAAATTCTACGATCTGTTCGATATAGGGCGCTTGTTTATATGGATGAAGGAACATTAAATCGATGTCTGAATGTGGTGCAAGTTCGCCACGTCCGTAGCCCCCAATAGCAATCACGCTTAGTCGCTCTGACGTAGAGCGATTTGCAACGGGATAAACACGATCGGTGGCGATGTCGAAAATCACACGCACCAACTGGTCGATCAAGAGACTGTTTTCTGCAAGTGTGTCTAAACTATTTCCGCCTGTTTCAAAACGCTCCCGGATTTCAGTATATCCAGTTTGAAGGGCGACCTTCAGCTGTGAAACGACGCCCGAACGCATCGGTGGTGCGAAATATTTTCCATCTAAACCAACACTAATCTCTGAGATTAACGCGCGACGGTTAATTATTCTTCTCGGGTTAACTATTGCGTTCATAATAAAGTAGCCATGAAAGGCATCCCGTGGACCGGACTAAATTATACAAGAAAAACAAATAAATTAAATGCTGTCCGCTGATAACAGCATGATGATTTAAGAAACCCCGGGCAATTAATAAAAACCTGTTGTTTTACTAAAAAACAAACACAAAGTTTAAATTGCAAAACAGTCGCCAGTCTTTGATTTCTTGTAGGGTAATATAATACCACTACAGTGGCTTAATGTAATATTTCTTTAAAGTTTCCTTTAAGCAAAATTACACCGTCACGGTTTACTGACCCACCGCCAAGCTTTTAAGTATGTAAATAAGCTCAAGTGCCTCCCGAGGTGACAACTCATCCGGGGAAATATGGTCGAGTCTTTTCTCTATTCGTGAAGGGTCTGGTCCGACGGATTGTTCGCCGCTAGCCGCGAACAAGGGCAACGGGTTGGCCAGCTCATTAACCGCACCCGCGCGATTATCCCGTTCAAAAGTAGAAAGGACATCTTGTGCACGCTTGATTACAGGTGGGGGCAAACCAGCTAATTTTCCCACATGTATGCCATAGGAACGATCGGCTGTGCCTGGAGCGACCTCATGCAAAAACACTACATCGCCTTTCCATTCTTTAACTTGCATAGCGTGGCAAGCGAGAGCTTGTAGTTTAGATGTAAGATTAGTTAGTTCATGGTAATGCGTCGCAAACAACCCGCGGCACTTATTAACCTCATGAAGATACTCTACGACTGCCCAAGCGATAGATAGGCCATCATACGTAGCCGTCCCTCTTCCGATTTCATCTAAGATTACGAAGGACTGCTCAGTTGCCTGAGATAAGATGGCTGCCGTTTCTACCATTTCAACCATAAACGTGGATCTGCCGCGAGCAAGATCATCGGCTGCCCCGACCCTTGAGAAGAGCCTATCTACTTTTCCAAGATGGGCCGATTCTGCCGGTACAAATGATCCCATTTGAGCAAGTATAGCGATTAAGGCATTCTGCCGAAGAAAAGTACTTTTACCGGCCATGTTTGGACCCGTAAGTAGCCACAACCGTTTGTCTATTGTAAGAGTGCAGTCATTTGTAACAAATCCTGCTGCTTGTCCGGTTCCCGAAGTTGGAGACAAGGCGTGTTCAACAACTGGGTGGCGGCCAGAAACAATGTTAAAGTCTAAGCTATCGTCTACTTTTGGCCGACAATAATTTTCAGAAACCGCCAATTCTCCCAACGCCGCTGCAACATCAAGGGAAGCCAAAGCAGTGGCAGCGAGAGATATCTTTTCTGAGTGAGATGAAACCTTTTGGACCAGATCTTCGAATAATTGAAGTTCCATAGCTAGTGTTTTTTCTGAGGCGCTTGACATGCGTCCTTCCAATTCCCCAAGCTCTACAGTGGTAAAGCGCATGGCGTTTTTCATGGTTTGACGGTGAATGTATGGTGAACCGGCGGCGGTCAGCTGTTCAGTATGGCGGGAGGTTACTTCGATAAAGTATCCCAGAACATTGTTGTGTTTGATTTTTAGGTTTTGGACGAGGGTGTCTTTACGGTATTTGTCTTCGAGAGAAAGTATCAGCGTTTGATTTTCATTTCGGAGGTTGCGGAGTTTCTCCAAATCTGGAGAATAGCCGCGTGCAATAAACCCGCCGTCTCGAGCATGGAAAGGAAGGTCTGGTGACAGTGCTGAACGGAGTATTTCGACTAATAATTTGTGGGAGCCTAAATCTTTAAGCGCCTGATTAATTGCTTCGGGTGCCTCGTTCAGGTTTATTGCGGCTTGAATTTGGGTGGCGGAAGTTAATCCGTCACGAATAGATGCTAGGTCTCTTGGGCCCCCTCGGTTTAGAGTGGTTCGCGATAGCGCTCTTTCTAGGTCAGGGCATACTTTTAAACAGCTTCTTATAATCTCGCGGAGCTTTTGGTTGTCCGTAAAATGCTGAACAGCATCTAACCTGCGGTTAATCTTTACCAGATCGGTGAGAGGGGCGGACAGTCTCGCTACCAGTGCTCTAGCACCAGGCCCGGTTTGAGTATGATCGATAACTGACAAAAGACTGCTTTTGCGCTCGCCGGTTAGAGATTCGGTGAGCTCTAAGTTGCGACGCGTTGCCTGATCGATTTCCATTGTTTCGCCGCGCCTAAGACGTCGCGGCGGCGTCATGTGGGGCATCTGGCCCATCTGAGTTAGCTGTATATAATCGACTAAAGCCCCGCCTGCTGCTAATTCCCCCCGTGAAAAGCGGCCAAAGACATCCATAGTTTTAACCCCGAAAAGGCTTTGCAAGCGTTTGTCAGCGTTTGTGCTGTCAAATCGGGAGTGGGGCAGCACGGTTAAATTTTCTCGCCAGTGTTCAAAAATTTCAGCAAACCCCTCTTTTTTTACCAGGTTGTCCGATATTAGGATCTCACGGGGCTCTAATCTTGCTAGTGCGGAAGGTAACGTG